>CAZYIH010000090.1:7848-11024 GCA_964646915.1 uncultured Planctomycetaceae bacterium
TGTCCGAGAAGCCCATGTCATCGCAGAGGATCAGCAGGAAGTTGGGACGGTCGGAGTGCGTGGCAGAGGCGGCAGTTGCGTCTTGCGGAGCGGCGGTCATGTGTCTATCCTTCTTCACGCGGGTTGATCGGCCAACCGGGCCAACCGTTGCCCACAAGCATAGCAGGCTCCTGGGGCGTGTCCAGATCTGCGGGCTGGCCGAGCGGTGGAACGGGAGAAATGCATGACCACGATCTACGTGATCCTGGCGATCCTCATCCTGGTGGGCGTGGCGGTGTACCTGCTCTACAGCCAGTTGATCGCCTCTCGCATCGACTGCCAGGAGGCCTGGAACCAGTTGACGGCCCGTCTGAAGCTGCGCTACGACGTGTTGCCGAACATCGTGGACCTCATGCGATCGTCGGCAGCGCACGAAACCGCCCTTCTGGAGCAGGTCGAGCAGGCCCGCAATGCCGCCATTCTCGCCAAGGGCGTCGAGGCCCGCCAGGAGGCAGAGGACAACCTCACCTACCAGACACGACGCCTGATGAAGACCGCCCGGAAATACCCCGCCATCTCAAACAGCTCGGACTTCGGACGGCTGGCCGAGGAGCTGACCACCGCGGAAAATCAGATCGCCTACGCCACGCAGGAATACAACGAAACCGTCGACGACTACAACCGGCAGCGCGAAAAACTCCCCCATCGGCTCGTGGCCAAGCTGATTAAATTCCACCCGATGCAGAACTTCCGGATCGACGACCCGTCGCAGAAAACCGGCGCGGTCTGACCGCCGAAATCCGTTCGTGCTTCCGCGTTACGCCAGTGTGGAGATGTACAACCCCATCGGGGCCTCGACCTTGGGGGCCTGGTTGCCCTGGTAGGCATTGATGGCCGACCGCGAGCGGGCCTGGACGACGCCGTTGCGGCGACGGACAATCGCACGGGTGCTCTTGGGGGTGGGCTGGGAGGCGGCCGACCATTCGCCCAACGCACAGCGGGCGCGTGTCAGGGCGTCGTCGGCAACCTGCTTGGGATCGATCGGTCGCGGTATGGAAAGATGCTTCTTCATCCCGGGCCTACTTTCTCTCGCAAGCCTCGTGTGGCCTGCTTCATGGTATTCAACGCCCCTGCCGGTGGGCAAGGTTCCTCCGGATCGAGCAGCCGGCTCTCTTGCGGCGTCCCGGGCCCTCTGTGGGCCCGTCTGCTCCAATCCCTCCACACTCAATGATACCCGATATCGCCCAGCCGACAAGGGGTGAAATAGGGGTTTTCCCCCATCGGGCCCGGGATTGCACCTGCCGCACAACCCCTTTTCACATATGACGCTACACGGATACCCCTACGTCGCACACGCCGCTTTTCCACAGCTTATCCACATTTCCGAACCCAGGCGCATTCCCCCCGTCCGTGCGCTGCGGCGTGGCAGCCCCGCCGCTGCGCTGCTATGATAAGCCAGGCGAGCGGAATTCCCACGACAAGGAGATACCATGAAGCGGACACTCGGACGCAGCGGGATGGAAGTATCGGCCCTGGGATTGGGTTGCTGGGCCATCGGAGGCCCCTACGCCAGCCCGGACGGCAAGCCGTGCGGCTGGAGCTACGTGGACGACGAGGAGTCCATCCGGGCCATTCACGCGGGTCTGGACGCGGGGGTGACCTTGTTCGACACGGCTGCCTGTTACGGCTGCGGGCACAGCGAGGAAGTACTCGGGCGGGCGCTGAAGGGGCAACGAGACAAGGTCGTGATCGCCACGAAGTTCGGCCATACGTTCGACGAGACGCGTAAAGTCACCGCCGGGACGCTCGACGGGCCCGCGCAGGTCGCCCGCAGCGTGGAGGACTCCCTGCGACGCCTGGACACAGACGTGATCGACCTGCTGCAGTTCCACCAGGGGAAGTTCCCCGCCGACCAGGCAGCCCCCTACCGCAACGCCTGCGAAGAGCTCGTCCAACAGGGCAAGATCCGCTGGTACGGCTGGAGCACCGACGATCCGGACCGCCTGGCGGTCTTCGCTGCGGGGGAGCACTGCACGGCCGTCCAGCAGAGACTGAGCATCATGTACGGCGACCTCGACACGCTCGCGCTGGCCGAGAAGGAGAACCTCGCCAGCCTCAACCGCGGCCCGCTCATCAAGGGGCTGCTCACCGGCAAGTTCGACCGCGACAGCACCTTCGCCGACGACGACGTCCGCCAGCCCTGGTGGGATCTCAAAAGCGGCCAGGAAGGCGAGTGGCTCGAAGCATTCGGCAAGATCCGCGAGGTGCTCACCGCCGACGGACGCACCGCCGCCCAGGGCGCCATCGGTTGGCTGTGGGCCAAGAGCGACGTGACCATTCCCATCCCCGGCTTCAAGACGGTCGACCAGGTCCGCGAGAACGCCGGTGCGATGGAGCACGGCCCGCTCAGCGACGAGCAGATGCGGCAGATCGACGAGATCCTCCGCGCCGAGAAATAGCTGCACGCAGCCCATCGCGTTGCAGCCGGATGACGGGCCAGACGGCTATCGCGGGTGGGCCTACAGCGAGCCCTTGGTCGAGGGGATTTCGCCTTGTCGGGCCGAGTCGATGGACTTCGCCTGCCGCAGCGCCTGGGCGAGGGCCTTGAAGATGGCCTCGGCTATATGGTGGTCGTTCACGCCGTAGGGCACGTTCACGTGCAGGTTCATGCCCGCCTCGCGGGTGAGCGCCTGGAGGAACTCCTCGATGAGCTGCGTGTCGAACGTGCCGATCTTGTGCGTGCAGAAACGCACGTTGAACACCATGCTCGCGCGGCCGGAGAGGTCCAGCGCGACGTTGGCGAGCGTTTCGTCCATCGGAACCGACGCGCTGCCATAGCGCGCAATGCCCGTCTTGTCGCCAATGGCCTCCCGGATCGCCTGCCCCAGGCAGATCGCGACATCCTCGGCGGTGTGGTGGTCGTCCACCTCCAGATCGCCGCTGGCGGTGACGGTCAGGTCGGTAAGGCTGTGCTTTCCGAGGTGGTCGAGCATGTGATCCAGAAAGCCGATGCCCGTCTCGGCGCGGACGCTGCCGCTTCCGTCGAGGTTCACGGTAAGCTCGATGCGGGTCTCTTTGGTCTCTCGCTGTCGTGTGGCGGTTCGTTGCATATTGTTCCTGTTTGTGATCGGGCGATGCGCCTTTGAGATATTGTCGGGCAAAGGACGGCTGTGCGTCCAGCGTTTCTTGCCCTCAAG
>CAZYIH010000091.1:0-1091 GCA_964646915.1 uncultured Planctomycetaceae bacterium
TGTGCTCAGCCTCCGCCCACGAGCGTGACGACTTCCACGCTGTCGCCCTCGCTCAGCGGCGTTTCGGCGTGTCGCGAGCGGGGGACCAGTTCCTTGTTTCGCTCGACGGCGACCTGCCTGGGCTGAAGGTTCATTCCCGCGACCAGGTCGGCGACGGTGGCGTCGTCGGACAGCTCGTGGGTCTCTCCGTTCACGGTGATACGCATGGTTCGCTCCCAAAGGCCGACAGCCTTCGCCGGCGGAAAGACTGATTATAGAACCCTCGGCGCGACAGGGTCAAGCCGGGGACAACAAACCGGTCCCGAGCGCCATCCGACCCGCCCTGCCCAGCGGCGAGGCTGCTGCTTCGCCGATCAGTCTTCGTTGCCGGATTCGTCGCTGGTGGCCTTCTTCGCCTTCTTGGCGGTGGTCTTTTTGCGGGTGGTTTTCTTCCGCGTGGTTTTCTTACGCTTGGCCTTCTTGGCGGCTTTGGGGGCGGCCTGCTCACCCTCGGACGTCTCGGCCGACTTGTCGCCTACGTCCTTCGGGGTGCTCTTCTTGCGACGAGTGGCCTTCTTGCGGGTGGCCTTCTTGCGTTTCTTCGGGGCGGGGGTGTCCTCGGACGTCTCGGGCGTCTCGGACGTCTCAGCCGAGGCGGGCTTGGAGGGCTGGTCCTGTCGCGATTCCTCGCCGCCGTCCTTGCGGCGGTCCTGCTGATCGGCAGAGTCGCTCTTGTCTTCCTGCTTCCTGTCGCCCGATTCGCCGGACTTCTTCCGACCCCGGCCGCCACGGCGCCCGCGACGACGCTTCTTCTTGCTGCCATCGCCCTGGTCGCCCTGATCGCTCTGCTGCTCTTTCTTCTTGTCGGCCTGCTCGGGTTGGCTGTCCTGTTTCGCCTGGTCCGAGCTGTCGGCCGAGTCGGGCTTGCTGTCGTTTGTGGACTGGTCGCCGGAATCCTGCTGCTGGTTCTGGTCCTGCTGGTTGTTGTCGGACTTCTTACGTCGTCGGCCTCCACGTCGGCCTCGGCGGCGTTTCTTGTTGTTGCCGTCGCCCTGGTTGCCTTGGTCGTCGGAGTCTTTCTGTGTCTGCTTGCGGTCGCTGGGCTCCTCAGA
>CAZYIH010000091.1:1191-9822 GCA_964646915.1 uncultured Planctomycetaceae bacterium
TCTGGTCCTGTTGGTTGTTGTCCGTGTTGCGATGCTTCTTTCCGCCGCGTTTGCCGCGTCGTCGTTTCTTGCCGGGTTTGGAAGGTGTCTGGTCCTGTTGGTCCTGCTGGGAGGAGCGGGCTTCGGAGGCGGCTTCGGCGATGTCCTCCGCCTCGGCGTCCCGGGCGTCCTGGAGGGGTTGTCGCGACGGGGATGAGACGGGGGGCTTGATCTGCTCGATCGGCGTGGTCTCGGGGGCCTGCTGGCGCCCCTTGCCGCGGGTTCCGGCGTCCCAGCTGACCGTGCTGCCCCGGGCGTTGGTGCAGGTGACCTCCACGTCGTGTCCGCTGAGTTCGGGGTTCGAGTGGACGATAATCCGCTTGCCGCTTTCCTGCTCCATGTGGGCGATGGCGACTCGCTGGTAGTTGCCGAGGTGATGGGCCGCCGCCGGTGTGACGTCCACCTGGATCTGGGCGACGTCTTCCACGCTGATCGCACGCTGCAGGATGCGCATCACGATCAGCGACTGGGACTCGTCGGACTTGATCAGCCCCATCCCGTTGCAGTAGCTGCAGCGGTGGTAGAGGTTGTCTTTGAGGCTCGGACGCACGCGCTGCCGGGTGAGTTCCAGCAGGCCGAACGCGCTCATGCGGAGGACCTTGGTCTTCGCGCGATCCTCCTTGAGCCCGTCGCGGATGACCCGCTCGACCGACCGGCGATTCTTCTCGGAGCGCATGTCCACGAAGTCGATCACGATCACGCCGCCCAGGTCCCGCAGGCGCAACTGGCGGAGGACTTCCTCGGCCGCCTTTTCGTTGAGGCGGGTGGCGCTGGTTTCGGCGTCGGAATGGGCGCGGAACCGTCCGGAGTTGACGTCGATGGCCACCAGTGCCTCGGTCTGGTCGATCACCAGCGAGCCGCCACACTTGAGCTCGACGCGGCGGGAGTAGATCTTCTCGATCTCCTCCTCCAGGCCGAACTCGTGGAAGAGACCTTCCTTGCCGGTGTACTGTTCGATCTTATGTTTGGACCGCGGGACGGCCATCTCCAGGAATTCCTTCACCCGGAAGCCCACCTCGGTGCTGTCGCAGATGATGCGATCCACGTCGGTGTTGTAGACATCGCGGATGGTGCGGATCACCAGGTCGCTCTCGCGATAGAGCTCGCAGGGGGCCTTGGCCTTCTTGGCGTTCTGCTCGACGGTCTTCCACAGGCGAAGCAGGTATCGCAGGTCGCGCTGGAGGTCGCGCTTGGGGCGGTCCACCCCGGCGGTCCGCACGATGAATCCCATATCATCGGGTGTCTTGAGCTCGGCGAGGACTTTTTTCGCGCGGCCTCGGGCGTCATCGTCCTCGATCTTTCGCGAAACGCCCAGCTTGCTCATCCCGGGCATCATCACCAGCAGCCGACCCGGGATGGAGAGGTAGGTCGTCAGCGTCGGGCCCTTCGTGCCGATGCCCTCCTTGGTCATCTGGACGACGACCTCCTGGCCGCGCTGGACGCACTTCTGGATCGGCGGGCGCGAGCGGTGCGGACGCTTGCGTCCGACGGCTTCGGTCTCCTGCGATTCTTTCTTTCCGAAGTACTTCGGGTGCAGGTCGGAGATGTGCAGGAACCCGTTCTTGGGCCCGCCGAAGTCCACGAACGCCGCCTGGATGGACGGCTCGACATTGACGACTCGGCCTTTGTAGATGTTCCCGACATGCGAAGCGCTGGAGGCCCGCTCGATGTACAATTCTTCCAGTTGCCCGTCGGCGAGGATCGCGATACGGCATTCCTGCGACTCGACGGTGTTGATGAGCATCTCTTTTTTCATGTGGTTGGTCCTGTTTCGAACCGGCCACGTGTGTCACGGCGTGTAGGCGTCAGGACGCGTAGTGCACCTGGGTGCGGACAACCCGTGCGAGGTCTCCCCGCGGGTCGAGCCCGAGGGTGTCGAGTATCTCGGCCGGTTTGGCCCAACGCTGCTGTTGCGGCGCGAGCGTCAGTGTCAGCCGATCGGACTCGACGGTGAGATCCTTCACGAGGGGTTTGATGTCCACGGTGCGGGGTTTCTTTCCGCGTCGACCCGTCCGGGCCGACCCCCGCTGGTGAAGCCATTGGTCCTGTTCGCTGAGCTGCCGGATCCGCTCGCGAAGGCACGGGGCCTGCTCGGGGCGGAGGGTCAGCCGATATTGCATGCGAATGGGCTGAGGGGCACTGGCCCCACTCGGGCGAAGCGTCGCGCCGTGGAATCGCATGCCCCGCGGGGCAGTGGCGTTCAGTCGGTCGCAGATGGTTTCACCGTCGAGGGGTGACTGTCCGTCCTCGTCCAGGGCGACCACCAGCAGGTCGCACTCACTGGCGACGCCCACGGGTCGTGGACACGCCAGAGAGAAGACCGGGCGGGGGTTGAATCCCTGGGAGTAGTGGACGGGCAGGCAGGCCCGGGCCATCGTTCGTTGGACCGCGCGCATCGTGTCATGATGCGATGCGAAGCGCAGGTCCCCCGTGATGGTCATGGAAATCGCCCAACGCTGTGACAAACGCGATGGTTCCTTTCTTTGCGAATACAGCGGTCTTGTACTGTCTCCCCGACGGCACCGTGCCATCGGTGTTGTATCCGGACCGGCCAGCGCTGTTGGGCGCATCGGCCGGGTTCGTCTTTCGTTTGTTCGGCCGCCTCAGTCGGCCAGTGCTTCAGGGAGCACTCGGCGCGTTTCGGCGCGCAAAAAGTTGATGATTTCTTTGTCCATGTCGAAGGTCATCACGCGCCGTGCGACCCGGACGCATTCTTCCAGGGTCACCGAGCGGATGATCTTTTTGACTTCGGGGATCGCCGGCGGCGTGGCCGAGAACGTCCGCAGCCCCATGCCCAGAAGCAGCATGGTGTACATCGGGTCGCCGGCCATCTCGCCGCACATGCTCACCGCCACCTGGTGCTGCTCGCCGGAGCGGATGATCTGCTTGATCAGTCGCAGGACGGCCGGGTGGGCCGCCGAGAACAGCGAGGCGACCTTCTCGTTGCCCCGGTCCACCGCGAGGGTGTATTGCACCAGGTCGTTCGTGCCGATCGAGAAAAAGTCCACCTCGCGCACGAACGCGTCGCACTGCAGGGCCGCCGAGGGTGTCTCGACCATCATCCCGATCGGGATGTCGCCGCGATGGTCCACGCCTTCCTCTTCCAGGTCCTCGGAGACGTCACGGACGATCGTCTTGGCCTGGCGCAACTCCATGAGGTTGGTAATCAGCGGGAAAAGCATCGACACGTCCCCGTCGACGCTGGCCTGCAGAATGGCCCGGATCTGCGTCTTGAACATGTCCAGGTTCTGCAGGCAGTAGCGGATGGATCGGCAACCCAGGAAGGGGTTGCGCTCCGGAACGCGGGCACGGGCCTGGGTGTACTTGTCGGCTCCGAGGTCCACCGTGCGGATCACCACAGGTCGATCGCCGCAGGCATCGATCACTTCGCGGTAGGCGCGGATGTGGTCTTTCTCGGTCGGTTCGCTGTCCGAGCCGAGGTAGAGGAACTCGGTGCGGTAGAGCCCCACGCCCTGGCCACCCTTTTCCAGAACGGTGTTGACCTCGGCGGGGAACTCGATGTTGCCCACCAGTCTGGCCTCGTGGCCGTCGCGGGTGATGGCCGGCAGGTCGCGCAGCGAATCGAGGCTGTGGACGAACTCCACCTGCTGGCGGGCGAAGTTCTTATATTCTTCCAGCGTGCGGTCGTCGGGGTTGATCACAACCACGCCGCGGTTTCCGTCGATGATGACGGTATCGCCGCCGGAGGCTTCGGAGGTCACGTCGTTGAGGCCGACGATGGCCGGGATGCCCAGCGCCTTGGCGACGATGGCGGTGTGAGACGTCGGGCCGCCGGCGTCGATGGCGAGCCCGGCGATGTGTTTGCGATCCATCCCCGCCGTCTGGGAGGGGGTCAAATCGTGGGCGAGCACGCAGATGTCCCGCGTGAGGTGCGAGAGGCTTTGGCGCTGCTGGCCGGTGAGGTTGCGCAGGAGGCGCTTCTCGATGTCGTAGACGTCTTTGACGCGGTCGGCGAAGTGCTGGGGCATCGCCAGGAATTCCTTGGCGTATCCCCGCAGGACGGTGGCGACGGCGTATTCGGCGGCAACGTGGCCGTTGAGAATGGTATCGGCGAACTTCTTGTCCAGGACCTTGTCATCCAGCAGGCCGAGGTGGAAATCGAAGATGCTGGCGGTTTCCTTGCCGATCCGCTCGACGGCGCGTTTCTGGAGGTCCAGGATTTCCTTTTTGGACACGGAGAGGGCCCGACGGAGTCTGGCAAGCTCCGCTTGGGCATGATCCACCGGCACGTGCCGCTGGGGGATGTCGAATTCTTCAGCATCGACCACAATCGCCGGGGCGATAGCCACTCCGGGCGAAACGCCGATGCCCTTTTTGGTCTTCATTCGCTGCTCATCCGTGAACCTTGGCGCGTCGTTTCCGGTCAGTGACGCGGGCGACCCGGGGGGTCACTCCTCGCCGAAGCCTTCTTCGACCAGCGCCGCCAGTGCCTCTACGGACTCCTCGGCATCCTCGCCATTCGCGGTGAGTTTGAGGACCGTTCCCTTGGTCGCCGCCAGTCGCATCACGGACATGATGCTCTTGGCGTCCACCGCGAGGGTTCCGTTGGACACCTCGATCTTGCTGTTGTATTTGTTCGCCAACTCCACGAACTGCATCGCCGGTCGGGCGTGCAGGCCGTACTTGTTGACGATGGTTACCTCTTTTTCGACGGAAGCCAAAATGGAGTATCCGAAAGGGCAGCAATAAAACGGGAATCCGCAGCGGTCAGCCCAACTCGTCCGCTTCGTGGACCAACTCCACGATCGCTTCCCGGGTTTCGCTCTGTCGCAGGAACTTGCGGAACATGTCTCTCTGGACGTGCTTGAAGATGGTCTCCATCGCCTGGAGGTGCTCGTCGGGGTTGTCCGGGCTGCTCAGCAGCAGAATCACCGAGTACACCGGCTTGGAGTCCAGCGCGGCAAAGTCGAGCCCTTCGCTCGAGCGTCCGATCGTTCCGATGGGCTTCTTGATTCCCTTAAGCTTCGTATGCGGAAGGGCAACGCCCTTTCCGATGCCCGTGGTCGCCTGCTTCTCGCGCGACAGGACCGCCTCGGTGATATCCGGGGCGCTCTTTTTGGAAATTGCCCCGGAGGCGGCGAGCGATTCGACCAGTTCGAGAATCGCCTCGTCGCGCGTGGTGGCCTTCAGTTCCGGTACGATCGCGTCGGCGACCATGATATCCGATAGCTTCATCTGTTGCTCCTGCAGTCTTATCCGGTTCTCTGCCGGCATTCGGCAGACCGCACAGTGTAGCCGATGCCCCCCGACCCTGCCAATGGGCAAATCAGGAGAATTCCCGACCTAGCCGAGCGATATTCGCTCGAAAACAAGGAGATTCTCCCCGACCCGTCCGCCTCGGACGAGGGATGAACGCCGCCTGACTGTGACTCGGCCGTCGCCGGGTCAGGCTTCGCCCATCTCGGAGATCTCCCGGTGGGACGGTCCTTTGTGGTCCCGCACCTTGTCCTTATGCCGGCGAAGCTGCTGGGAAATCTTGTCGATGCACTGGTCCACCGCGGCGTACATGTCCTTGTCGCGGTGAGAGGCGACAAAGGTGTGCTTATGTCCCGCCTGAACGATGACTTCCACCGTCGGCTGATCGGCTTCGATGTCCAGAACCACCTCGATCGACTGGACCCGGTCAAAATACCGAGGCAACTTGCCGGCCTTGGCTTCGACGTAGTCCTTGATCGCATCGGATGATTCCATGTGCCGAGTCTTGACGGTTACGTTCATGGTGTCTCCTTGCTTGAATGTACAGGCGCTGCAAGGCGTTCCTGCAGCGATACTGTCCCATCGGATTCGATGGGACGCTGATTGAGCGGCAAGATCACGCCCCCGCTGACGGTGAACTTCAACGCCTCGTCGATCGTGATCGGCAGCTCGATCGCCTCTTTACGCTTCACTGTAATAGTATAGCCGGTCACCGGCGTGGGGCTGGTGGGGATAAATACCGTCACCATCTCCTCACCCACGTGCTCGCAGATGGTCGTCATGCCCTCGGACGTCAATAAACCCAGTGACCATATGCCTTTGCGAGGGTACTCGACGGCCACGACACCCGAGAACGCGACCTGCCGCTCCGAGAGCAGGAAGTCGGTCACCTGCTTGATGTGCGGGTAGATCAGCTTGATGACCGGGGTCTTCAGAAGGGCGGTCTCGGTGAGGTTCCATACGCCCCGTCCCAGGAACGACGCGACGAACCGCCCGAAGATGTAGATCCCGACAATCGCCAGAACAAACCCGATCCACCAGAGGTAGTAGGTCGACCAGATCGCGTCCAGCCGCGCGTACGCCTGTCGCCACGCGAGGTCCGGGTCGGCCGGGTCGCTGGAGAGCACCTGAATCCAGGCGAGGATGCTCATCACGCCGATGTTGATATGACGCCCGGCGAGGTCTTGAATCTTCGAGAAAATCCACGCGATCAGCGCCACGGTGATTACCGTCGGCAGGACGGCGGCTAACCCCCTGAAGAAAAATCGTTTGAAGTCGGAAACGAATGTCTCAGCCACGAATCGGGCTCCTTCCGATGTCCCGTCGCCACGTCCCGCGGGCCCGCCGCGACGTCCCAGCCTCGGAGTCTACCGCTATCGGCGAGTCAACGTCAAGCTCGCGTGATGGCCGCTACGCGGGAAAACGGCCGCTCCGCCATCGCGGCAGGACTACCGTGGCGCCCGGGATCCCCCTGACGCCCACCCCCACGTGCCCCATTCCAGGCGTCTGCAATGTGGCCTGTGAGTGAGAATGCGATGTTTGCCGCTTCTGCTGGTCGCCGTTCGCCTTGTTTGCTCTTCGTGAATCGCTTCGGAACGCTTGACAAGGCCGGGCGCTTGGCGTATTTGTTGATGTTTCCCTTGCCATTGGTCGGCGGGGCCCTCCCGGACACCCCGGCCTTGGCGAGAAAACCGCCACCCCACAGCCGGAGAATCTTGCCCATGAAGGTCTTTGTCGTGAACTGCGGCAGCAGCTCAATCAAGTATCAGTTGTTCTCGATGACCCACGAAAATGTACTCGCCAAAGGCGTCATGGAACGCGTGGGGAGTGACGAAGCCACCTTCAAACACACCACCGACGAGGGCACGACCGAGCGGGGTGTCCAGGCAGCCAACCACTCCGAAGGGCTCAAAGTCATCCTCGATGCCCTGGTGGACGGCGAAATCGGCGTGCTCGACAGTGTCAACGAGATTGAAGGGTTCGGCCATCGCGTGGTCCATGGCGGCGAGGAACTCACCGACTCGTGCGTGATCAACGACGAGACCATCGCCATCATCCAGAAGAACGCCGAGTTGGCACCGCTGCACAATCCGCCGAACCTCTCGGGCATCGAGGGCGCCCAGGCCGTCGCGCCGGATGTACCCCACGTGGCCGTCTTCGACACGGCCTTTCTGTCGACGCTGCCGGCCCGCGCGTATCGATACGCCGTGCCCGGGGAGTGGTACCGCCGGCATCAGGTCCGCAAGTACGGGTTCCATGGAACCAGCCACATGTACGTCACGCACAGGACGGCCGAGCTGCTGGGCAAACCGCTGGACCAGACCAACATCATCACCTGTCACCTGGGCAACGGCTGTTCCATGACGGCCATCGCCGGCGGCAAGGCGATCGACCATTCGATGGGCATGACGCCGCTGGAGGGGCTGATGATGGGCACCCGCACCGGCGACGTGGACCCGGCGATCGTGCTGTACATGCTCGGGCGGGGGTTCAGCCGCGATGAAATCGACCATGCCATGAACAAAGAGTCCGGCCTGCTGGGCGTGAGCGGGTCGAGCAACGACATGCGCGACCTGCTGACCGCCGCCGACGGAGGCGACCAACAGGCTGCCCTGGCCGTCGAGATGTTCGTCTACCGCCTGGTCAAGTACATCGGCTCGTACTCCACCATCCTGCCCTCGCTGGACGCCATCGTCTATACCGGTGGGATCGGCGAGAACTCCAAGCCCATCCGCGCGAAGTCTGTAGCGATGCTCTCCTCGCTGGGAGTTACGCTGGACGAGCAGAAGAACGAGGCCACCATTCGCGGCAAGGAAGGCCCCATCACGACGGCCGACTCGAAGCTGCCGGTCCTGATCGTGCCCACCAACGAGGAACTCATGATCGCCCGGGACACCCGCCGACTGGTGGAAGCATCGCGATAAGGTTCGCGAGAGCTGGATTTTCCGACCCTTCCGGGCCGATCATTTCTATAGGCCGATGAACATTCGCCCCCGGGCGACGTCCTGAATGTAGTGACGTCGGCTGCCCTGCGCGGAAAAAGCGTCGCGAGCGGGTTCGGATTGGCGAAAAGCCTTGGCGAGCCTGCCCCGCCGGCGGTACACTATACTGTTACGAATCAGGGATCTCTCGCTGGGTCTGGGAGTTGAAATTATGCGCACTGACGTGAAAATTGGAATTGCCGCGGGGCTGTTTGTGATCGTGATCTTCGTGATCTGGTTTGTCGTGACCGGAAACGGCGGGGCACCCCAACCCTCCAGCGGCGACGAGGGGTACCAGGCATCGATCAGCGGCGGCAAGAAGACCGACGACGGCAGGCCCGCGAACCCGTGGAAAGAGCCTTACAAGGTTCGCGAGCCCGACACCACGTACGGC
>CAZYIH010000091.1:9922-10996 GCA_964646915.1 uncultured Planctomycetaceae bacterium
GACGACGATTCTTCCGGCGGCGGATTCACCGCCGATGAGGACCCACTGGGCGATGATGACCGCGGCGGGTTTGGCGACGCCGACAGCGATAGGGGCGACAGAGGCACCCCCGACCGCGACGGGTCGGCCGGTGACGGTGGCGGCTTCCTCGAAGGGGGTAGTGATGACCCCTACGGGCCGATCGACCTGACCGAAGGCGGATCAGGCGGAAGCACCGACGGCGGCGGGTTCACCGAGGGCGGAACCACCGACGGTGGTACGAGCGGAGTTACGGGCGACGGCCGAGAGGAAACCGCCTCGACGTCCGATACCGGTGAAACGACCACGTACATCGTCAAAAAGGGCGATAACGGTTTTTGGGGGGTCGCCGAGAAGAAGTACGGAAACGGGAAGTACTACACGCTCATCCGCGACGCCAATCCGTCGGTCTCCAGCACGGCCCTGCGTCCGGGTCAGAAGCTCATTTGCCCGCCGCTGCCCAAGAAGAGCACCACCTCCGGGAAGTACAGCAAGCTGCTCGCCTCGGCCGACCATGGCAAAGTGGTGACCACGGTGACCGGCAAGAAGTATTACGTCGTCAAGGACGGCGACCGGGGTTTCTGGGACGTGGCCGTGGCTGCCTACGGAAACGGGAACGACTGGAAAGCCATCCGGGACGCCAACCCCTCCGTGGACACCCACAGCCTCAAGGCGGGCATGAAGCTGCTGATCCCCGAGCAAGACAAGAAGGCCTCCACCGGCGGAACATCGTCCACTGCCGCCAAGGACCACGGCAAGCTCGTCACCTCGGTGACCGGCAACAAATACTACGTGGTCAAGGACGGCGACCGGGGCTTCTGGGACGTCGCGGTGGCTGCGTGGGGCAACGGAAGTCTCTGGCCTGCCATCCAGAAGGCCAATCCGACCATCAATCCCCGTACGCTGCGTCCGGGCATGAAAATCAAGGTGCCCGCCAAACCCAAGGCGTCGGCCTTGCCGATCATCCGAGGCAGCTCGCCGGTCCGATCGAGTGGCGGGTCGGCCGCCTCTTCCGAGGACGACCGCCCCGACTTCTCGGGACGCCTGGAGTAAGCA
>CAZYIH010000092.1:0-10959 GCA_964646915.1 uncultured Planctomycetaceae bacterium
TGACGTGCTGCGGGTCGATCGGCCGACAGTTCGGGCCGTTGCGGAGGACGATCTCGCAGGCCAACTCGAAAAACGCCGCCTGCTGGATCGCGTCATGGGGCGTTGTGCCCACCGTGACCTGGCCGTGATTGGCGAGCACCACCATGTCGCTCTCGTCGGCCGCCCGGATTACCGCCTCGGCCAACTCACCCGAGCCGGGCAGGTGGAACGGCACTGCCGAGACCGGACCGACGTAATAGGGCATCTCGAGGATAACGTTCAGGTCCGCCCACGGTGCCGGGCGGCAGGCAAGTGTGGTAGCCGCCGGCGACTGGAAGTGCAGCACACATCGCTTCTCCGGGCGATTCCGAAGAATCCCCAGGTGAAAGCGGGACTCCACCGACGGGGCTACGTCATTGACGCCGCCGCCGTCCGCGAGACGCACGATGGCGACCTGCCCGCAGGTCAGCTCGCTCAGCCAGGTCTTGGTTCCGCTGAGCAGCACATGCTCGTCGTCGACGCGCCACGACAGGTTGCCGCTGGAACAGCGGACCAGCCCCATCGCAGCCACCTTGTGGGCAAGATGGACGAACTTTTCGATAGTCTCGGCAGAGGGTTTCATGTCCGCCACTGTATCATTCATCGATGCAGACGCAAGCCACCGGACTACTCGCTGAACACGACCTTGCCGTCGCGAACGTGGATTTTCCGCTTGCCCACGGTGACTTTCGCGTCGAACCCGTCGCCCTTGACTTTGATTTCCGGGGTCTTGCCGGTGGGGGTGATCGTCATCACGACCAGCACCTCGTCCGACGGCCCGGTGGCGGCGGCGAAGTTCCACAGCCACGGATGGCCGCCCGCGAACTTGGCCTCGACGTCCGTGGGCTCCTTGGCGATGACCTTTCCGGTAAGAGTTGCCTCCGGCGCGGCAATCTGGAACGTGTCACCCTCGGCGGAAATCTTGCAGTTCGCCGCGGCGTGCATGACCCACGCCTTGATCGCCTTGTCCGCCCCTTCCAGACGGTCGGCCGTCACGATCAGCGCCCCGGTCTTGTGGAGGTCGGAGAAATCCACCGCCACGCAGCGGGTGCCTTTGAGCTTGCCGGCAGGCGGGTTCGGCGGGAGGATCTTGGGCTTCTTGCCCGCCCTCTTCTCTTCCCGGCTGAGCTTTTCCTTCTTGGGCGGCTTGGCTTTGCCCTCGCCACGAACGTTGAAGACCGCCATGGCTGTTGCGTCCTCGGCGTCGGTGACGGGCTTGGTGGCGGTTCGCTGGAACGCCTGCTGATAAAGGCCGTTGTGCAGCGTGAACGTACTGCCGAGTCGGCCCTCTCGCGGGGCGTAGGTGTTAATGTGTTTGCCCTCGCTGGCCGCGAACCGTCCGCCCATTCCGACGATGCGAAGGTCGCCCTTGAACGTGGTGACAGCCACGTCGTTGGTATCCCGCCAGCGATTGCGGAACAGCACGAAGTTGGCCTCCGGGTCGTAAAGCTGCCTGGGCCAATCGGGGGCGGCGGGTTTCATCGCCAGCGGAAAGAACCGCAGCATGTACAGCCCCTGGTGAGGCCGAATCACGCCCTTGTGCTTCTTACCGCCGATCTGCTCGAACAACCAGACCACGCCGGGACGTTTTTCTTTCGGGGTAAAGTGGATCCCCCCGGCAACAATTCCGGATCGGTCCCAGCCGCTCATCGGCGGGCCGTACTGCGCCACACCCGCCCCGGGGACGGCCTGGTAGGTCAGCGTCGTCAGTGCCTTTCTCAAGGCTGGGTGCTTGTCGAAGCTGCGTCCCAGTGCGATTCGGCTGGCGTGGGCATAAGGGAGAATTCCGCTGGCCAGGGCGGAGAACTTCTGGGCCTCGCCGTGGAGACCGATGCCCTCCGAGCCGATGCCCTTGTCGAGATAGTGTAGTATCGCCTTCTCGCAGGCAGTCAGCCGTTTCTGCTCGCCCGGGTCCTTCTCGTCGGCGAGTATCGCCACTTGCGCCAAGGCCGCCGACGAGAGCGCGATGATGTGCTTGCAGTCGGCGGGGTTGGGTTTGTCCGGATTGCCGAACCCTTCCAGGGCGTGCTTGATTTCCTTCTGCAGGAAATTCCGGGTATCCCTGCGCTGCTTCTCGGTCCACGCGTCATAGCAGAGGTCGTAGGTGATGGCGGCCCCGTGCAGCCTCGCCGCCCGCTCGACCACCCCCAGCCGCGAGGCCATCGGGTAGTTGAGGATCTGCTTCTCCAACACGGCATACGCTTCGCTGGCCTGTTTCTTCTGGCCGGTCAGGACGTACATCGCTCCGTATCCCGCCGCCCGGAAGCCGCCCTCTTTCAGCACGGTGCGGTTGCCCCCGCTGAAGGCGAGCGTCTTCATGAGGCGAGTGGCCTGTTCGATCCGCTTGACGATCGCGTTTCCGTCCTTGGTGGCTGCGGTCTTGCGCAGCTTGTCGAGCTGCCCCGCGCGGAAGATCAAACGTGGGTGCTCGCCGGGCTTGAGCGGAGAGTGGCCGTCGACCTTCTCCACGGCGGTATCCGCCGAGAGAACGGGCGAGCAAGCCAGCATCGCCAAGGCCACAAGAAGCGTCGTACAGGTCCGTCGGGGCTGTAGATACACGCGTGTCATAGTGCCTTCCGTCTCTTGCTGTCGGTTACCGTTTACACGGCGTACGGACGGCTAGCCGCCCGTACCCAGTCGCATCACCAGGGAAAATCCCATCGTTCCACCGGCGTTCTCGACGCGATAGAGGATTTTGTTCTGTCCCTGCTGGAGTTCCACCGGCTGGAGATTTTCGGTGGCATTGTAGGGCTTGCGTTCCGTCGGGCTCTTCCAGACCAGTTTGTCGTTGATCCAGAGCTTGCCATAATCGTCGGTGCCCGTGGCGATCCACACGGTCCGAGGCGCGTCGGAGTAGATTTCCGTAAACGCGTACCAGATCCCGTAGGAAGTCACGTGCTTGGGCTCGATCTTCCAATACGCCTGTCTTGAACTGCCCGCGTGGCCGACCTTCTTGTACTGCCAGCGCAGCTTCGCTCCACCCTTGCCGGTGAACACGTCGTCGAGGTTCACGTTGGCTTCGGGGCCGAAGCGAACGTCAAGATTCTGGCGGCGCCTGTCGCCCGGGAAGGGCCCGATGATGTACCAGGAATCAACGTACATCCAGTCCACGGTGCTGGGGGTATTGCTGGTCAGGCGTCGTCCCGGAACGGATCGGAAGCTGCCCAGATCGTGGCGGTACGTGTCGTTGATCTCATCGGGCATCAGCTCTTCCCCGTGGTAGCCGATCATCGCGACGTCGTCGCCGCTGACATCCACGTTGATACCCGAACCGGTCTGGCCGGTCTGCTTCCGCGTAAACTCCAGGAGTTTCTTGCTATAGGCCACCATTTCGCGCGTCTCGATGGTTGCCTTGCGGATCTCGCTCTTGAATGCTTCGAGCGTTTCGCCCTTCTCGGTGATGTCCGAGTAGAGCGGGCCGTCCGGCCGACCGTCCAGTTCCGGACGCGTCGGGCGAGGGGTCGCCGAGGCGTCGAAGGCTTCGCGATAATCGTAGCCTTCATTGACAACCAGCGTCCGTGCGGCGAGGAACTCGCGATAGAGCGTCACCATTTCCTGCTCTCTGGCGCGAATCACGTCGTAGACCTGGTGGAAGGACAGGTTCTCCACCGGCTGCTCAGCCAGGGCGCGATACTTGCGTTCCTGGCTGTCCAGCACGCTGTCCAGGTCCGTCTGGACCCCGGCGGTTTCCAACCGGCGGTCGCGGATGGCGCGCATCGCCTCGATATCCTGGTAGACCTCATCGGCCTTGCGGACCAGTCGCTGGCGCCGCTTCTCGCGGTAGTTGTTCACCACCTCGCGCATCATGCCCGGGCCCAGGATGTCGGTCTTCGCCGAGGCGTCGTAGATGAAGACCAGGAAGGCAGCCATCCCGATGAGTCCGGTCCAGAGCACCGCCGAGGAGAGGATGCTCCCGAGGCTTCGTTTCGGTTCAAATTGATCGGCCATGGTAGATCTCCTATTGGGACATCTGTGTTCGCATGCCCCACTTGGTCAGCCCATAGTGGGTCAGTTGGTCCCAGATGGGCATCAGATGGCGAACCTTGGCGTCGCGATCGAGCTCGAAACGGACCTTCGTTTCCGGATCGTTCTTGGAGACTTTCCGGATCTCATCCAGCAGGCCCTGCATGTTGACCTCGGAGGATCCGACGTAAATCGTCCCTCCCTCGGTCACGCGGATGACCAGGTCTTTGTCCTTGGGCTTGGTCAGTTCGGCGTTGGCCGTCGGGGCCGGCAGCGTGATCTTGAGGTCCTTGATGGATTTCTTGGTCACCGCGATGACGATGAAGAAAATCAGCATCAGGAACACGCAGTCGATCAACGGTCCCATCTGGACTTCCTGGGATTCACTCTCGTCGTGCTTAACCTTCATTGCTGCCACCCTTCTTCAGGAACCATGCATTCTGCAGGTTGGACACCTCTTCGCCGAGGATGCTCGCCAGCACGCCCGTGCGGGACTTGAAATAGTGGAACAGGCCCAACGCCGGAAGCGCCAGAATCAGACCGCCTGCCGTGGTGACCAGCGCCTTGCCGATGTCGCCGGCCAAGGCGGCCGGGTCGTCCATGGTGCCCACGACGTTGATCGTCGCGAAGGCGCCCATCAGGCCCAGCACCGTACCCATCAGACCCATCAGCGGGCTGAGCGTTCCAACCGCCGCCAGCGGATACGTGCGTCGGCTGTGCATCGAGAAGTCGCGCTCGGCGATCTCGCCGGAAACCGTGTTGATGTGGTCGAAGTCGTTCTCGCGGTGCTCCGCCATGAACGCGATGATCTTGCCCAGCGTGCTGTTGCTCTGCTTGCCGAGCTTGACGATCTGGTCGTACTGGCCTTCGTTCCAGAGCTTGTTGGCCCGGGCAGCCAGCCCGTGCGGGGCGATCTTGCCGCGACGAAGCGTGATGACACGATCCACGGCGAACACCAGCGCGATCAAGCCCAAAAAGCCCAGGAACCACATCGTGGTTCCGCCGACCTGCCACTGCTTGACGAAATCCTGCTTCGCCTCGGAGAGTTTCTCGCCGATCGTCTTGGGGCCCCTGTCCCCGACCTCACCGGCCATCTCGTTGGCGTCGTCGGCAGTGTCGTTGGCGTCCTGCGCCATCGCCGGGGCGACCAACACCGAGGCAAATGCCACCATCGCAACAGTGACCATCAGCACAAACCATGTCTTCTGCGTCATCATGAGTGTCCTTCTCGTTGCCTGAATTGTTCCGTCCCCGCAGACACCGTGCCCGCCAGGGATTCTCATTGTTCCTGTCCGGGCCAATCGCCCGGCTGAATCCTGCTTCCATCAAATCGAACCCGCAAACCGCCGATAGCGACCGGCGTTTTCAGTAAATGTCCGTGAAAAAACACGTCGGCCCCGTCGACGACCTGAGACGTCATGGCCGCCATCCGACGGACGAACCCCTTGTCGGCCTGGGCGGCGAGCCTGAAGCTACAATGCGCCATCGTGCGGAAAGTGCCTCTGGTCGGCAACTTTCTTTCCGGCGGGGTCCCGCTAAAATGGGGGTCACACGCCGGCCGAGTCCAGCACGTTCATTTCCTCGGCCGACAGCTCGACGTCCAACGCGCCGAGATTCTCATCGAGCTGATCGAGCTTGCTGGCCGAGAACAACGGAATCACCGGCGGGTCGGAGTGAATCATCCACGCCAGCAAGAGCTGATTGGCGGTGCAGCCTTTCGCGTCGGCCATCGTCTTGAGCACTTCCAGCCGAATGGTGTTCTCGGGCGTGTCGAACTTGATCCTGCCCCCGAAATCACGGTCATCGCGGGTGTAGGAACCCCGGACCAGCGGAGAATAGGCAACCGGCGTGACCCTCTCAGCCTTGCAGCAGCTCATGAGGTCGTCGGTCGCCGGGGGCCAATGGCGATAATCCACCCACAGTTTGGGTCGAAGGTATGTATGGCTGTTCTGTACCGCGACGTAACGCGACCAGCCCTTCAACTCACTGACGGTCAGCGCCTTGGCCAGCCGCCACGCGAGATTATTGCTGGCGCCGATGAACCGCACCTTGCCGGCCTGGATGAGCTTCTCGAACGCTTCGAGCGTCTCGGCCAGCGGCGTGTCCCAGTCGTCGTTGTGGGCGTAGTACAGGTCGATCGTGTCCACCCCAAGCCGCTGGAGTGACTTGTCGCACTCGCGCTGGATCACGTCGGCCTTCAGCGTCATCTCAGCCCCGCCCAGATCATCGCCCGGATAGGCGAACCCCACCTTGCTGGCCAGGAACAGCGACTCGCGATTGCCCCGGTCCTTCATCCAGCGGGCCAGGAGCTTCTCGCTCTCGCCACCCACGCCGCCTTCGATCCAGTGGGCGTAGACGTTGGCTGTGTCGATGAATGTCCCGCCGGCGTCGCAGTACCGATCCAGCAGGGCTCGCGAGGGTTCTTCGTCCGTGCGCGTGCCGAACAGCATCGCGCCGAAGCACAACGCCGAGACATCCACGCCGGTGTCACCGAGGGGAAGGGTCTTCATGGAGGGCAGCTCCTTTGGGTTCAGGATCGAAACTTCAATAGAACCCTAGAATCCGCGATGGGATCCGTCAATGAGCTGGTTACGGAAAGAGGTCGGCCGCCGGCCTGCGGCCTGCTCGGCCTTGCCCGCGGAGACGGGAGATTTCAGCACTCGAAGTGGTCTGCCTCTTCGGCACGCACGCTCTGGAGGAACCCGCACTGAAGGCAGTCACGCATTTTCTCGGCGGTGGTCCCCTGCACGTCCCCGCCGCAAAGCGTGCCGGCTACCCGCCAGCAGTACCGTCCGGCGCATCGGCCGCGATTGATGTTGTCGCACTCCACCGCTTGGCTGGCCGGACAGACGACCTGAAACCACGGAAAATTCTTCTGCCGCGAAGCGGTCCGCCCGCGCTCGACCCGCCCCTGTCAGCCGTGGTATGCTCCCAACACAGCCGACGCCCATGACCGCACTGGACTGGACCATCCTCGCTGCCTACCTCCTGGGCGTGCTCGCCCTGGGCAGCATGCTGATGCGCCGCAAGGACCGCCGCGCCGCGGGCGAATACCTGCTGGCGGGGCGATCCATGCATTGGATGCCCGTCGGCCTGAGCGTGATGGTCACCGCCTTCAGCGCGCTGAACTACCTGGCCTTCTCCACCGAGATCGCACGCAACGGCCTGTACGTCGCGCTGTCGCTGCCGGTGTTCGTCCTGGTCGCGCCGGTCATCACGCGGGTCATCATGCCCTTCTTCTACCCCATGAGGCTCACCAGCGCGTACGAGTACCTCTCCCGCCGCTTCGATTCCCGCGTCCGCCGCCTTGCCAGCGCCATCTTCGTCCTGTGGCGCGTCGCATGGTTGGCCGTCACGCTCCATGCTCTCTGCGCCGTGCTGGCGGTGGTGACCGGCGCGCCGTTCCCGGCGATGGTGGTCCTGGTCGGCGGCGTCGCGACACTCTATACGCTCATCGGCGGAATGCGCGCGGTGATGTGGACCGACGTCCTGCAGTTCGGCGTGCTGCTGGTGGGCATCGTCGCCGGAGTGGCCGTCTCTGCCGCCCACATGCCCGGCGGGCTCATCGGCCTGTTTCGCTTCGCCGTCGACGAGGGGCTCACCCGCCCGTTCCAGCCCCGCGACCCGGCCCTGTTCTCGCTCGACCCGACCGTCCGCATCACGCTGCCGTCGGCCCTGATCGGCACGTTTGTCGCCTTCCTTGCACGCTACGGAGCCGACCAGGTCGTCCTGCAGCGATACTTCACCGCCCGCTCGCTCAAAGACCTCCGCCGCGGCTTCCACCTCAACTACGTCGCCGCCATCGTCACACTGGGGTCGCTGGCGATTCTGGGCTTCGCGATCCACGCCTTCGCCGCCCGCACAGGCCTCTCCGGAAAGCCGGTGATGGTTTTCGGGGCGTTCGTCGCCGCCCTGCCGGCAGGGCTGACCGGACTGATCGTCGCCGGATTCGTCGCCGCCGCCATGAGCAGCGTGGACAGCGCCATTCACTCGTCCGCCTCGGCGGTGCTGACGGACTTCGCCCGCCCCGGCTCGGCCGCCGCGCCGTCCCGCCAAGTGCGAGACGCCCGCCTGCTGACACTCGCACTGGGGGTCGCCGGGATGACCGCAGCCCTGTTCGTCGGGCGCCTGGGCCCGCTGTTCGCCCAGGCCAACCGCATCATCAACGGGCTGGGCGCTCCGCTGCTGGCGATTATCCTCGCGGGGATGTTCACCCGGTGGATCAATGCGCCCGGCGTGCTGGTGGGCGGACTTCTCGGCACGCTCACCAGCATCGCGGTGAGCCTCACCGTCGACTCGCTCTCGCTGCACTACTACGCCGTGGTGAACCTGGCGATCACGCTGACCGCCTGCATGGTGGCCTCGCTGATCGCCTCGGCCCTGGGGCACCGCCCCACACAGGCGCAGCTGTCATGGACATACGCCGCCCGGCGACGGGCCACACGGGGAGACTGACATGCGAACGGGAATCCTGCTTCGGACCATCATCGCGATGAACCTGCTGGTGCTCGGCGTGGGCGGCGCGGTGGGCTACCTCGGCGCGCAGGCGGCCGGCGAACTCGTGGAACAACGCCTGCTCGGACAGGTCTCCGAGAACGCGGCCGGGCTGGTGGGACGACTGAACCTGCCGATCACCCCCACGCTGATGGGCCACCTCGAACGGATCTTCGGCGTGGACGTCGCCGTCCGCGATGCCGGGGGAGACTGGCTGGCGTCGTCCCTGTCGGCCACGGACACCGCCACGTTGCGACGAACACTCAAAGACGCCCCCCTGCCCGAAACACTCACGCTGGGGGGCGCGGAATACCACCTTCGCCTCCAGCCGGTTCCTCCTGCTCCCTCGGCCCGCAGCAACGCCCCCCGTCTGGAACTGCTGCTGCTGGTTCCCACCGAGCAGATCGCCCGCGCCCGCCACGCCGCCCAGCGCCGCGTAGCCGTGGTGGCTGTCCCCGCCGTGGCGGCCGCCACCGTCCTGGCGGTGATCCTCTCGCTGACCATCGCCCGACCCATCCGACGACTTGCCGACGAGATGGACCGCATCGCCGCTGTCGAGACGCCCGAACTGTCCCGCAACGCCCCCCAGCCCCGACGACGAGGACCGGCAGAACTCGCCCAGCTCGCCGAGTCGTTCGACCATCTTCTGGGACGATTGACCGACGCCCAGAACCAGTTGGCCCGCAAGGAACGATTGGCCGCCGTGGGCACGATGTCCGCAGCGATCGCCCACGAGCTGCGGAACCCGCTCAGCGGGATCAAGATGAACGCCCGCCTGCTGAGAGACGAACTCACCGACGCCTCTGCCGGCGAGGAAACCCTCGAACTCATGCTCGGGGAGATCGACCGCATGGACCACACGCTGCAGGAGTTGCTGGACCTGGCAAGCAGTTCGCCCCGCGACGGGCGAGTGGCTGTGCGGCTCGAAGCGGTGCACGTCGCGGACGTCGCCGAATCGGCAACGCAACTGCTGGCGGGCAAGTTCCGTCACGCCGGAGTCGAGCTGCAAACGCCCAACCAGGCCGACCTCCCCCCCGCACGCGGCGACGGGCGGCGCTTGCGACAGGTGCTGGTGAATCTGCTGCTCAACGCGCTGTCCGCCACCCCCACCGGCGGGCGGGTGACCGTCTCGCTCAGCGCCGAGGGGGACACGGTTCAACTGCGGGTGTGCGATACGGGAGCGGGTCTCACGCCCGAGCAGGCCGAGAGCGTCTTCGAACCGTTCGTGAGCGACACGCCCGGAGGCGCGGGGCTGGGGTTGTACGTCTCGCGGAGCATCGTGGAAGCCTGCAGCGGAACGCTGGAGTACGAGCCCGCCGAGACGGGCGGCTGCTTCGTGGTGACGCTCCCCCGCGCGTGATCACATCCCGGCGACGTCCTCGTAGAGCTCGGCGTGCTGCTGAACATTTCTGTCGATGTCGTACAGCTCCCGGACGCGTTGCAGGCCTGCTTCGCCGTAGCGGGTACGGGCGTCCTCGTCGCCGGCGAGCGGAACCATCGCCTCGGCCAGACCCTGAACATCCTCGCTGTCGACGAGCAACCCCGTTCGGCCGTGGACCACCACGCCGCGCAACCCGGGAACGCTCGTCCCGATCACCGGCAAGCCTGCTGCCATCGCCTCGGCCGCCACGAGCCCGAAGCCCTCCCACCGACTGGGCAGGACCAGTGCGTCGGCCGCCGAGAGCACGTCGGCAACGTTGTTGACGAACCCCAGAACGCGGCAGTGCTCGCCGCCCTCGCCCACCTCGGCGTAGGTTCGGACGACCGGCTCCAGCGGGCCATCCCCGGCGATGACGATGTCCATCGGCTCGCGCCGGGCCCCGAGGTGTGCCAGCGCCGAGACCAACACGTCCACGCCCTTCTGCGGGTCCAGTCGGCCGACAAACGCCAGCAGGCAGCGCCCCTCCTCCACGCCCCATTGCCTTCGCAGCGACGCCCGGCGAGCGGGATCGCAGGTATACGTGTCCACGTCGATGCCGTTGGGAATGACGGTGTATCGCGAAGCGGGCAGCCCGCTCAGTCGGCTGTGATGATCGCGGACATCCGGCGAGACGCACACGATGCGACTGCAGGCGTCGGCTGTGAACCGCGACCAGGCGAACTGCCACGGACGCCACCGCCCCTCCGCCACGTGCACACTGTGGACCACGTGCGGAATGCCCACCCACGCAGCGGCCGACCGACCCACGAGATCGGCGTGGAACAGGTGCGTGTGCAGCACGTCAGGCCGCCACCGCCGCAGCGTGCCCACCAGGCGCATGAACTTCGCAACGTCCCATCGACCTCGCAGACCCAGCACCTCCACGGCGAACCCCAGCCGTGCGAGCCAACCGGCCACCTCGCCGCCGCGCAGCGACACCACGCGCACGTCAAACCGCTCCGGGTCCAGCCGACGCGTCAACTCGAAGACGCAGCGTTCCGCCCCGGATGGCCGAAGCTCGGTGATCATCTGCACGATGCGTATTCGTCGGTTCATAGTCGTGG
>CAZYIH010000093.1:0-10946 GCA_964646915.1 uncultured Planctomycetaceae bacterium
CTGTCGTGGCGCTCACCGTCGTTATGGGGATCGTCTCAGTCGCATCCGCCGATATCGTCTACGAAAGCAAGGGTTGGCGATTCACCATGCCCAATTGGTCGCTGCCCAGCAGCGGTGCCGCGGTTGTCGAGGACCAACTCGGCCCGAACGTGCAAAACCCCGAAGATATTCTTCTGATTGAGCTTTCCAAGGTGTTCAAGGGCGAGCCGTCTGCCCTGACCGGCTCGATGCCGTCGATCCAGATCGGCATTACCCAGATCGCCGACGACGCGGACACCGCCAGCCAAATCGTGATCAACGATGAGGCGATCATGAACCTTACCAGTGTCGCGTGGACCGACTTCCACATGGTTCTCGTGACGAACGATCAGGTTGGTTTCAACACGGCTCTCTCAGAAGGCCTCAGCCTCAACACCGAGCCGTTCTCCAGCATGAGTTGGGGTGGATACAACTCGGTCGGCGCGACGGAACTGAACTTCTTTGATGGCATCGTCGGCGTGGGCGATCAGTTCTCCCCGGGCAGCCTGTCCGGCGAGATCGTCATCGACGTTGACCTCAGCAGTGATGAGCCGGTCAGCTTCTTCCTGAAAGAGGTCCCCACCATTCCCGAGCCGGCGACGATGGCGGTTCTCGGGCTTGGCGGCCTGACGATGCTGCTGCGTCGCAAGCGCCAGTAGACAGAACAAAGCTATCCTGCTGCAGTGTGCAGGACACCAATCGAGAAGCCCCGCCCCTGTGGCGGGGCTTTTTCGTGGGGCAGGGGGGATTCCTCGTGTTTTCGATCGCACCGCGTGTGCCCCTGTGGCCGGGCTGTGGCGAAAGGTCCGCTTTGACGGCTGACGGCTGGGCGAATACAATCCCGCCAACTCCCGTCGAAAGGATCGCCGTGCCGGCTGTGGTTCCCAGGCAATTGGATGTCTATCGCACTGCGCTGCCCATGCGCTCGTTCGAGCATGCCGCCGCCTCGCGAGACCTCGCCGAAGCGATCGTCGTGCGCGTGACGTTCGAGGACGGCAGCGAGGGTTGGGGCGAAACGCTGCCGCGCCCCTACGTCACAGGCGAAACGCTGGAGACCGTGGTGGCCGACCTCTGCGAAATTCTTTGGCCGGCGATGGCCGCCCGCCCGTTGTCTGCTGCCGAGCTGGCTGAGTTGCCCGCCCGCGACGCCGCCGGCCGATGCATCAACGCAGCGCTGTGCGCCGTCGAGTTGGCCTGCCAGGACGGCCTGCTGCGCAAGGACCCCTCCTCGCGTCGGCTGCCCATTCGCCAGAGAGTTTCGGCGGTGTTGGGCTCGCGAGACCCGGCGAAGACGGCCCGGCGGCTGTGCCTGTTCCGCCTGGGAGGCCTGCGCGACGTGAAGCTCAAGCTCGGGCTGGGCGAGTCGACCGACCGTGCGAACCTGCGCGTCGTGCACAAACGTCTCGGGGGCGCCCTGACCAGTGGGCGCTGCTCGCTGCGGGTGGACGTCAATGGCGGCTGGGATATCGACGAGGTGCCCGAACGCATCGAGGAGTTGGTTTCGTATGGCGTGTCGGCCGTCGAACAGCCGGTCTACTGCAGCGCGGCCGAGCTGGCCGAACTGGCCGGGCGGTGCCCGCTGCCATTGATCGCCGATGAGAGCCTGCTCTGCGACGCCGACGCCCACGCGCTGCTGTCGGCCGGTGCGAAGGTGCGTTGGAATCTCCGTCTCTCCAAGAACGGCGGCCTATCGCGAACCTGCCGCCTGGCGAAGCTCGCCGGTGAGCACAGCATCCCGGTCGTGGTCGGGTGCATGGTCGGCGAGAGTGGCATCCTGTCGGCCGCCCAACGCAGGCTGTTGCAGCGGAATCCCGGTGTGGCGTTCGTCGAGGGCAACTTCGGACGGTTCCTGCTGCGGGACGACCTGACCCGTCGCTCGCCGCGATTCGGCTGGCGGGGCAAGCTCCGGCCTCTTACCACGCCGGGATTGGGAGTGAAGGTGGACCTCGCCAAACTCCGCGAGTATGGTGAGCTGATTGCGTGCTGCACATGACCCGTCGCGTCGGCGCGACCGTAGGGCAGGGAGACACCATGTCTCGCACCGTTGCCGCCATCCTGGCTGCTGTGTTGACCGCGGCGGCAGGGCTCTGCGCGGGTTGTCCCGACGGGAACGACTCACCCGCCGGCCCGGACGTGACGCACCAGGTCTTCCGAACACCGGTGGCGGTGGTTTCTTCCGACGTCATGCTCCTGACCGACGCCCCTCCGGCGAGGGTTTTGCGGATCCGCCTGTATTCCCCCGCCGGCCCTGCCGCACCGAACGACGTCGCCCACCCGCTTGTACTGGTCTCGCCGGACGCGGGCCGATCGGCCCATCGGTACGCGTGGCTGGGCAAGCACCTCGCAAGCCAAGGGTACCTGTGCGTGGTGATCGAGCATGGCGAGGTCCGGGAGGGCTCCTCGATCCGACGGCAACGCGCGGGCGAACTGTCCTTCGTGTTGGATCGTCTGTCGAGCAGGGATTTGCCGGCCATGCTGAAAATCGCCCCGGACTCCGGCCGGGTTGCCGTCGTCGGCCATGGTGCGGGCGCGGAGACGGCGCTGCTGGCAGCGGGGCTCTCACCGGACGCGAACGAGCCGGCCGAGATGTTTGTCGATCGTCGGGTGGACGCGGTGGTCGCCCTGGACCCGCCGACATCGGGCGCGGGCGGGTTCAGCGAAGAGAGTTTCGCCTCGGTGGCTGGGCCGACCTTGCTGGTCGACGCGAAAAAGCAGCAGGACGCGAACGTTCCATCGGCCGCCTTCGAGGCCCTGCCGAAGGGGTTGGCGTTTCATCTGGTCGTCCCGGCTCCCGGCGGTGGTGCGTTCCTCAATCCGCCGGGCTCCCAGCGGCAGGGGCGCAGCCCGATCCATCTGCTCTGGGTGGGTCAGACGGTGACGGCCTTCCTGGACGCCAGCCTGCGGCGCGACCGCGAGGCGCTGCGTTGGCTGATGGATCGCCGCATCGAAACGTTCTCCCGGGGCACGTGCCGCCTCCGCCATCGATAGCGCACCCCGGCAGGACGCATCCCTTGCGCCTACAATGTCCTGACGTGCACTCGGACCTTCGTTGGGAGAACACCATGAACACGCGAAAGCTTTCCGCGATCGATGTCGGCCTGCTCGTAATCCGCCTGGGGCTGGGAGTCATGTTCATCATGCACGGCTGGCCGAAAATGATGGGAGGCCCGGAGAAGTGGGCTGGTCTCGGCGGGGCGATGGGTACTCTCGGGATCACCTTCGCACCGGCGTTCTGGGGCTTCATGGCGGCGTTCGCCGAACTCGTCGGCGGGGCGATGCTCATCGTCGGCCTGCTGGTTCGGCCGTTCGCGGCGATGATGTTCTTCACCATGTTCGTCGCTGCCGTCATGCACATCACCGGCGACCACGGGTTCTATAAGTGGGCTTGGCCGGTCGAGGTGGGTGTGGCGTTCCTGGGATTGACCATCGCCGGGGGCGGCCGACTCGCACTTGGGGCGACACTCGCTCCCTTCAAAGACCACTGGTTCCGATAGGTCCATGACCGTCGACTCCTCCATTTCAACATCGGCTGGGACCGAGCCGACTGACCGCGCGCCGCGCGCGGTCTCGGCCGATGACATCGTCCGCGCGCTGCGCCTGCCGTTCTGCGCCGCCAGCGCGCTGCCCTACGTGGCCGGCGCGTTTGTCGCTGCCGGTCCCACGCGGTGGGATATCTTCGCGTTGGGCCTGGCTGCTGTTGTGCTGACGCATCTGTCCGCCAATCTCATCAACGACGTCGCCGACGACGCCAACACCGTCGACCGGCAGGACCCTCGATACTTCGGGTTCTTCGGCGGATCGCAGTTGATCCAGGAAGGCCGACTCTCGCGACGGGCCTATCTCGCCGGGGCGGTTGGCTGCGGCGCGGCGGCGGGGGTGGCGATCGTCCTGGCGGCGTGGCTGAGCGGGGCGTGGGAAGCGGTCGGGTTCTTCGCGGCGATCCTCCTGCTGGGCTGGTCGTACTCCCATCCGCCGCTTCGGCTGGCTGGACGGGGACTCGGTGAGTTGACCGTCTTTCTGCTGTTCGGCCCGGCGTGTGTCGTGGGCGGCGCGTATCTCCAGCAGGGCGGTTGGCCGGGCGAGGCGGCGTGGTGGGTCGCGGTTCCGATGGGCCTGCTGACCGCGGCGATTCTGGTGGCCAATGAGGTCCCGGACGCTGGGGTGGACGCTGCCGGCGGGAAGCGAACGTTGGTGGTGCGCATCGGAGCAACCCGCGGCTGGTTGCTGCCGGCGGGGGTGCTCGCAGCGGTGTATGCGTCCATCGTTGCGGGGGTGGCGATCGGGGCGATCCGCCCGTGGGGGTTGGCTGTGTTGGGCACGGTTCCGCTGGCGGGGGCGGTTGCCGATCGGGTGCGGCGGTACCGTGGCCCGCGCGAGGCGTTTGTCCCGGTTTCCAAGGGGGTCATCGCTTTGCAGTTGATCGCGGCGGCCTTGCTGCTTCTGGGGGTGATCCGATGAAGCGCGTGGTGATCCTTGGCGGGGGGTTCGCGGGGCTGTTCGCAGCCCGCATGCTCTCGCGACGGGGCGACGTGGCGGTGACGTTGCTGGACCCGCGCGCCGAGTCGCACTTCCTGCCGATGCTGCCGGACGTGGTCGGGCGGGGCTTCTCGCGGGAGGCGCTGACCTACCCGCTGCGTCGGGCCGCCCGGCGGTGGGGGTTCACCTTCGTCAATGAGGCGGCCAGGGAGATCGACGCCGACGCGTCCACGGTTTGGTCGGCGTGCGAGGCCCTGCCGTACGATGCACTGGTCGTCGCGACCGGGTCCACCACGAACTATCACGGCCAGGAGGGAATCCGCGAGTTGTCCACCCCGCTGGAGTGGTTTCCCCACGCGATGCGGATTCGCGACGAGGCGACGGACCCGTCGGTCGGAACGATCGTCATCGCCGGGGCCGGGTATACGGGCATCGAGGTCGCCACGAACCTGCGACGGCTGGCGAACCATCGCAGCCTGACCAAGCGCATCGTGGTGGTGGACCCCGCCGAGGAGATATGTCCCGTCGTGCCCGCGAAGTTTCGGCCTTACGTGGCGGAAACCTGCGAGCGGATGGGCATCGAGGTGCGCCTGGAAACCACCGCCCAGCCGCTTGATGGGCGAACGGTGGAGCTGTCCGATGGGGAGCGCATCGCCGGCGCTGCGCTGGTCTGGTCGGCCGGCGTGCGGGGGGTGGACCTGGCCGATCAGCTCGACGCCGAGCAGACGCGTTCCAAACGTCTGGTGGTCGATGAGACCCTCCGGGTGCGGGAGAATGTTTTCGTCGTCGGCGACGCCGCGGCTGTGATGCAAGAAGGCAGCCCGTTGCGCATGGGTGTGCAGTTTTCGATTTCACAGGGCGTCCTGGCGGGCAGGAACGTGGCCAGGCTGCTGGCGGGTGAACCGCTGGAACCCTATCGGCCGATCGATCTGGGGTACGTCGTACCGATGGCGAACTTCCGCGGTTGCGGCGTAATTCTGGGCCTGGGCGTTCGCGGCGTGATCCCCGCGATGATGCACTACGTGATGTGTCTCTATCGCACCTTCGGGCTGGAAGGGCGCGCGTCGCTGCTGGCGTCGTTGCTGCTGCGGGGCGACATCGAGCGCAAAAACCCTTGATAATAAAGCGTTTTGTGATAGTATGATTATTCCCCATAGACGCCGATGAGGTGTCAGGGCTGCTCTATGACCGCGATGATGAGGCGGTTTCTTACCAGGTTACGAAAGACGATGGTTTCGCTGTGGTGTCCATGCGCTGACGGCTGAGCACCATCGAGTCAACCCATACCGAAGGAGAACGGATGATGCCCGTTTTCAATGAAAAACAACGCAGGATCGCCGAGAACCTCTCGCCCGAGACCGTCCAGTCGGAATGGCAGGACTGGCGATGGCATATCAAGCACACGATCAAGGATATCGACACGTTCGAGAGTTGTCTGGGGATCGAGTTCGACGCCCAGCAGCGCGGCAAGCTCCAGCAGACGCTCGACACGTTCCCCCTGTCGGTCACGCCGTATTACCTGTCCCTGATTGACGCCGAGGACTTCGAGAACGATCCGATCTACCTCCAGTCGTTCCCGTCCTGCGAGGAACTGCGTGTCACGCGGGACGACATGGCCGATCCGCTGCATGAGGACCACGACTCGCCCGCGCCGGGGCTGACGCATCGCTACCCCGACCGCGTGCTGTTTCACGTGTCCAACGTCTGCAGCATGTACTGCCGCCACTGCACGCGAAAGCGCAAGGTGGGCGACGTGGATTCCATCCCCTCTCGCGACGATCTTGAGGCGGGCCTGGAGTACATCCGCAACACGCCGGCCGTCCGCGACGTATTGCTCTCCGGGGGCGATCCGTTCCTGCTGAGCAACGATCAGCTCGATTGGCTGTTGACGAAGCTGGACGAAATCGAGCACGTCGAGGTGGTCCGCATCGGGACGCGCACTCCGGTAGTGCTGCCGTACCGCATCACCGACGAGCTGGTGGAAATGCTCCAGAAGCATCAGCCGCTGTGGATCAACACGCATTTCAACCATCCCCGCGAGATCACTCCGACCAGTCGGGCGGCGTTGGGCAAGCTGGCCAATGGCGGGTTCCCGCTGGGCAACCAGACGGTGCTGCTGGCCGGCGTGAACGACTGCCCCCGCATCATGAAGGCGCTGGTGCATAAGCTGGTGGCCAATCGCGTTCGCCCGTACTACATCTACCAGTGCGACCTTTCCGAAGGTCTGTCTCACTTCCGCACGCCGGTGGGCAAGGGCATCGAGATCATGGAATCGCTCATCGGGCATACCAGTGGGTTCGCCGTGCCGACTTACGTGATCGACGCCCCGGGCGGGGGCGGGAAGATCCCCGTCATGCCCAACTATCTCATTTCGTGGTCCACCAACAAGGTCGTCCTGCGGAACTACGAGGGCGTCATCACCACCTACAAGGAGCCCGACTCTTACGAGCAGTACTTCTGCGACCGGAACTGCGAGGAGTGCAACCTGCAGTTGAAGATCGAGGACGCCGACGAGCACAACGTCGTGGGCATCACGCGGCTGATGGACAACATCCACGAGGCGATCGCCCTGGTCCCGCAGGACAACGAGCGGCTGGAACGTCGCGGCGAAGGGGATGGGGCTGAGGGTGAGCTTGAAGTGGTCACGCCCGAGCCGGATACCGAAAGCGAGGAGGTCGCTTCGTGAGTCTTCGGACGCTGTTGGCTGGGCATATCGTATGGTTCGCGGTGGTGGGGGTGGTGCTGTCGGCGGCGCTGGTCGGCTGTGAGGACCCCGCCGACGAGGGCACGATTCGCGTGGCGCTGACGGGGCAGTATCCGCCCTTCAGCACCTACGACAAGCAAGGCGAGCTGGTGGGCGTGGACGTCGAAGTCGCTCGCGCCATCGCCCAACACATGGGACGCGAGGTTCAGTTCCGCCCCACCGCCTGGGCGGACATCCTGCCCGGACTGATGGGCGGCAAGTACGACGTGATCATCGGCTCGATGGCTGTCACGCCCGAGAGGCGCAAGGCCGTCAACTTCTCGCAGCCTTACTATGTCTCGGGCGCGCAGTTGTTCATCCACGAGAAGTACGTCGATGAAATTCAGGGCATCGAGGACTGTGCAGGCCGGGCGCTGGGGGTTGCCGAGGGCGAGACCTATCATCACTACCTTCAGCAGAACCACCCGGAGGTCACCGTCCGCGCACTGGGCGGCGCCCCGGAGATTTTCGCCCAGGTCGAGGGCGGCGGGCTGGTGGGCTTCGTTACCGATCGGCTGGTGGGGACCTACCAGATCGGCCAGGCCGGCAAGCCGTTCGTGGCGGCCGGCGGGTTGCTGTACGCCGAGCGGATCGCGATTCCTGTCCGCAAAGACCGCCCTGAATTGCTCGCGGGGGTCAACCGGGCCCTGACGAAGATGAAGGAGTCAGGCCAGTTGCAGGCGATTCTGGACAAGTGGTTCGGCGAGGGAATGGCCACCACGGACATGGAGCAATAACCGCACCGAAGGGCCCGATGACCATGCACCCCCCTCTCTCGCCTGACAAGGACGGACCGCCCCGCCCGACAACGCCGGACACGCCGGCTGAGCCCGCAGCACCTTCCCGCTGGATCGGTTGGGGGAAGGTGGCGGCTTGGTTCATCGGTGTGATGCTCCTGGCGTGGATGGCCATGCCCGCGGCGTCGCAGCCGAGCGTGGCGGACGCCAACGCCCCGGCGGCAGTCTCCCCCGTCGACCCCTGTCAGCCGGCAGTGGTTGGGGACGCCAACACCCCCGCGGCTGCGCCCTCGGTGGCGCCCGAGCGGAAAGACACCGCTGCGGTGGAAACCCGCGTCGTGGTCCGGATGCTCGCCAGGGGCTTCGCGGTGACGTTGCTGGCGGCGGTCGTGTCCATCGTGGTGGGGTTCCTGTTGTCGGTGCCCGCCGGCGTGCTGCTGAACCGCGCGTCGGGAGCGGCGAAGAACCTGGCCCGCCTGGTGGTGGACTTCCTGCGCGGCACGCCCGTGCTGGTACAACTGTACTTCGTTCACTACGCGGTCATGATGCCCCTGGGCGCGTTGCCGATCACTTCGGCGATTTTCACGCTTTCGATCAACGCAGCGGCGTACATGTCCGAGGTGGTCCGCAGCGGGTTGATGAGCGTGGACCCCGGGCAGCAGTACGCCGGCCGAGCGCTGGGTCTGTCGCGCTGGCAGGTGTTCCGCCTGGTGGTTTGGCCTCAGGCGTTCCGCATCGCGCTGCCGCCGCTGATGAACTCCATCGTCGCCCTGATCAAGGACACGGCGCTGATCAGCGTGATCGGCGTCTCGGAGGTCGTCCGCAACGCGCGAACGCTCCAGAGCATGACGTTCAAGCCCGGGCGGTATTACCTGATGGTGGCGGTGATGTTCTTCTGCGTGACGTTCCCGCTGATGAAGCTCGCCGGCTGGCTGGAGAAGAAGATCCGCGAGAAGGGATTCGCACGATGATCCGCATCGAAGACCTCGAATACACCTACGAGTCCGGCACGCAGGCCCTGGAGCACGTGAGCGTCGAGTTTCCCCGGGGGACCACCTCCGCCGTCATGGGCGAGAGCGGGTCCGGCAAGACGACGCTGCTGATGTGCCTGGGGCGATTTCTTCAGCCTACCGGCGGGGCGATTACCCTCGATGGCGACAACATCTTTGAGATCCCCGAGCAGGCCTACCGGAAGCAGGTGGGCATCGTCTTCCAGCGGCTGTATCTGTTTCCCCACATGACGGTTCGCGAGAACATGACCCTCGCGCCGCGGCGGGTGATGAACGTCCCCGCCCGTCAGGCGCGCACCGAAGCGATGGACGTGCTCGATCGGCTGGGCATCGCGGAGCTGGCGACGAACTACCCCTCGCAGATTTCCGGCGGTCAGGCGCAGCGGGCTGCCATCGCCCGCGGGCTGGTGCTCCGCCCGGAGTACATGCTGCTGGACGAGCCCACCAGTGCCCTCGACGCCAACACCACCGACGAGTTCGCCGCCTGGCTGAGCGAGATCCACGAAGAGACCAATTTCATCATCGTCACCCACGATCTGCCTTTTGCCCGGAAAGTCGCCTCCCAGGGGGTATACCTTTCTGATGGGCGCGTGCAGGATACCGGTGAGGTCGAGACCATCATCGGCCACGTGCGATCCGGACAGCTTGTCACGGAGGAGACCGAATGACCCAACAGCAGACCGATCTCGTAACCCACCTGGGCCAATCGAAAATCCAGCATGGCCCGGCGAACGACCGCATCTACCTGATGAAGCTCGACCCGGCCGATACGGGCACGATCGCAGCCGACCTCGACGCCCTGGCCGAGGAAAGGGACTACTCGAAGATCGTTGCGAAAGTCCCTGCCTCGCAGGCGAAGGTGTTTCTCGATGCCGGCTACGTGCAGGAAGCCATCGCTGAGGGCTTCTACCGCGGCGAGGAGGACGCCTGCTTCCTGGGCAAATTCCTCAAAGGCTGGCGGGAAAAGGACGACCGCCGCGAGAAACACGAGGAGGCCATCGCCGTCGCCCAGTCCAAGGCCGACCAGGGCGCCGGTGAGCTGCCCGAGGGGTTCTCGTGGCGCAAGTGCACGCCCGAAGACATCGACGCCATGGCGGCTGTCTATCGCGAGGTGTTCCCCAGCTACCCGTTCCCGATCCACGAGACGGGCTATCTTCGCGAGACGATGGCCGACAACGTGGTCTACTTCGGCGTGTGGAAGGACGGCAAGCTCGTGGCGCTGTCCAGCAGCGAGGAAGACCGCGAGGCGAAGAATACCGAGATGACCGATTTCGCCACGCTCCCCGACGCCCGCGGCCATGGCGTGGCGGTGTTCCTGCTGGCACGGATGGAGCAAGACGCGCCGACGCGCGGTATCGTGACGGCCTACACGATCGCGCGCAGCGAGTCGTTCGGAATGAACATCACCTTCGGGAAGATGAACTACACGTTCGGAGGTCGGCTGTTGAACAATACGCAGATCTCGGGCGGCTTTGAGAGCATGAACATCTGGTACAAGCCCCTGGGGTGAGAACCGCCCGGGCGAGGAGTCAGGCGGTCTTCTGGTTCTGCTGGAGTTCCTGGTCCAATTCGTCCTCGTCCGGGACGCGCGGGGTGGTCATCGCCATCACCAGAAACACCACCGCCGCGGCGATCATACCCGTGTCGAACGAGTTGTTGGCGCTGAGACCGAGGTCCTTTCCGGCGAAATAGCCGATCGGAAGGACGAACCCGAAACAGAAGATGGCATGCAGAAATCGTCTCATGGGCGTTGCCTCGGCGGACTTCCAAGCCTGGTCGACATCCCCGTCGACCCGGTGTGTATGGGAAACGTAGGATACGCACCGTCGCCGGGCCAGATTCATTCCGCCAATCGACCCGGTGTTCCCCAGCCTGCGCATTACCCGGTATCGGGCATTTCGGGGCATCTCTCAAACAGTGTCCGCGCCTTGGCGATTGTCGGGCGACCTCTTGGGCGATATA
>CAZYIH010000094.1:0-6288 GCA_964646915.1 uncultured Planctomycetaceae bacterium
CACAGGCTCAGCGGCCAAGCCCGACCTGGACGACCGGAACATCGACTGACCCCCCAAGGCCATTCGCAGCAGAAGGAGCTTCCCAAACGGCCTGCTACCGCTCCCAGTTCATGTATCGCGGCTGAAGGGTTCTGCCGTCATGCTTCTGGTATTTCCAGTTGCCGTCGAACACGCCGTCCACAACGTGGGTTCCGGATGTCCGGCGGCCGGTCTTTCCGCCATTTTGGCCGTGGATCACGACCCAGTCGGTCCAGGTCAGTGCGTTCCATGTGTTCTGCGGGCGAATCGCGTACGGCTGGATCTTCTCGCGATCCAGCGGCGATACGACGTAGACGTACCGCTGCGTCGCGAACGGTGACGGCCAAATGAACTGCAGCACGCCCTGTTGGGGCTGGTTCGGGTCATCGAGCATCGGCAGCTTCCCGGCCACGGTATCGAACGGCCAATCGTGCCCCTTCAGCAGCGTGTTGCTCCTGGTGTCGCCGACGAGAATGAGATTGCGCTGCTTCTTCATTTCGTCGGTGACGTCGGTGTCCTTCACGATCGGCCAGGGGGCCGCCCCCCAGGTGTTGTCCATCCGCTGGAGCTTCCGGGCGACCTGTTTGAGGGCGTCGGTCTCCCGCTGCGTGCCGCCGGTGCCGTAGACGATCGCGACCGGTTGGAAGCAGAAATCCCAGATCGGCCCCGATTGGCCGTGCGTCTTGCGCAGAGCGTTGGGGTCGCCCGGCGTCTCGGCCGGCTGCCTCGCCCGGACGGACCAGCGCCCCTTCTCGTCGCGAATGGCGAGGATGTCGTCGCCATCCACCTTGAACCGCTGCTTGCCGATCATCACATGATGCGCCCGGGAGTCGAGCTTCAATCGCAGCCGGCAGACGTTGTCGGCCTGTTCGATCAGAACGGCATCGCTGCGGCGTTTGACTTTGACCTCGGCGAGCTTCCAGTAGTCCTGCATTTCCTCGATGCTCACCCAGCCGAAACGGTTGTACCGCAGCGTGCCCGTGCGGGCGTGAATCGTGCGGTTCCCGTCGGTCCGTTTGCGGCTGAGCAGCCACTTCCGCGTGTCGGACCACTTGTACTGCGGGTATGTGATGTTGTGCGGAGCGTCGAAGCCCACCGCCTCCGCCTGCCCGCCATGGTAGTACTTCAGCAGATGCTTGAAGACCAGGGCATTCAGCGCCGGGGTCGTGCGGTCCTTGTGGCCGAAGATGATCTGCATCGGTACGTTGCGGACGTTCGGCAGGTAGCTGCGGAGGTCCCATCGCGCCAGCTGCCATCGCGTGTAGGGCGGCATCCGGGCGAAGTCCACCGGGTCGGCCGCCTGCTGGAACATCCCGTACACCCCCTGCGGCGAGGCGGCGGCGAACACGTCAGGCCGTTGGGCGACCAGCTCGATGCTCCCCCGCCCGCCCAGGCTGATCCCCTGCACATACACGCGATTCGCATCCACGTTGTACTTCCGCTTCATGTCCGCCAGCACGCCCAGGACGTCCTCGGCAGCCATGTGACGATACTCCTGGCGGCTGAACGCCCCGGCGTTGGCGATGAGCATGGGATTGGTCTCGAGTTCCTGCCCCTCGTAGACGTCCGAGATGATATTGCGATAGTCCCCGCCGGACCCGTGCAGCAGGATCATCAACGGCCAGGCCTTCTTGCCCTGGTACGTCTGCGGCACATAGAGCGTATAGGGCTGGAGTCGCTGCATCTGGACGTTCTCGTAGCTGCGGAGGACCATCCCGCGCAGGTTGCCGTAGAAGTCGTTGGGGTCGGCGAAGACCGTCTCCAGATTCCGCCATCGCGGGACCTTCTTCCACACCTCGCGAGGCCGATTGGCGTGCTTCAGCCAGACGGCCAACTCACCGCGAAGCTTCCGCGGCACGTTCTTTTTCACCCACTCGCGGACCACGCGGAATGTCACCTGGTCGGTCGGTTTGTCCTGCTTTGCGCGGATCAGCCTCGCGGTGTACTCACCGTCGGGCCAGTCGCCGGCGTCCACGGTCCATCGAACCTCGACGACCCGTCCGTTCTTGCGGTCCTGGCTGGCGGCTTGCTTCGTGACGGCCGGCACGCTCAGCCGACTGGTGAACCCGTCCGGGCCCGTCAACCGGAGGAAGGCGTTGGGGTCGCTTCGGGAGCCGACGGGGATGTCCACTGTGAATTCCGCGTCGCGATCGAGCAGATACCGCGGGGCCACCAACCTCCAGGAGGCCGGCAACTCGTTGATCTTGTAGGCGATGTCTTTGACGTCGGCCGACAGGGACGACGCCCCGGCCAGCAGCGCCGCGATGAATGCACACCGAAGGACTCTGTGTTTCATGAACTTCCCTTTCTCTGGTCGGCTATAGAGTACCCCCTTGGCGGGAAAACTGGAAGGCGTCGACTTCCGCCGGCCCGGCCTGGCGTCTATGATAGTCCACCCGTGAACCTCAACCCCGGACGGAAACCATGACCTGTAGCGCGGTACTGTTTGACCTGGACGGAACATTGCTGGACACGCTGGAAGACCTCGCCGACTCGGCCAACGCGGCGTTGGAATCGCGAGACCTCCCCACTCATCCGCTGGACGCCTACCGCTTCTTCGTGGGCGACGGGGTCCGCAAACTCATGCTTCGCGCCCTGCCGGCCGAGCGGGCTGGCGATGCGGCGTTCGTCGATGAAATGGTCGGCGAGATGCGCCGCCGCTACAGCGAGAACTGGGACAACAAGACCCGCCCCTACCCCGGCGTGGGCGAACTGCTTGACGGGCTTACCGAGCGCGGCGTGCCTTTCTGCGTGGTGTCCAACAAGCCCCAGGACTTCACCGACCTCTGCGTGCAGCGGCTGCTGGGGCAGTGGAGCTTCGCGGCTGTTCTGGGCGTCTCGGACGCCATTCCGCCCAAGCCGGACCCCACCGGTGCGCGGCAGGCCGTCGAGAGGCTGAACGTCCCGGCTGAGCGGTTCCTGTACCTGGGCGACACGAACACGGACATGAAGACGGCCGGGGCGGCTGGGATGTTCCCGGTGGGGGCGGCGTGGGGTTTTCGACCCGTCGAGGAGCTTCAGGCCAACGGCGCCCGCGCCATCGCACAACACCCGACCGACCTGCTGACGCTGCTGGAGGGTTAAAGGAACGCCCGCGCTGAGCGGGCGCAGCTTGACACCCCCTGCCCGCCGTGGCAGGATCATCCGAGTGCACCATTCATGACGTTGCCCGAATCGCAAGGGAGACTCACATGCGAACATCGACACGCCTCGGCCTGACACTGATTCTCTTCGCCCTTCTGTCCGCCTGCCCGCTCGACGCGTCGGGGGAGGAGTTGACGGTGGACCTGGCCGTCGACTTTGACGGCGCCCTGCACCGTGGCGACCCGGACAAGGGAGCCTACGACCTGCACACCGAAGCGTTCTGCCGCGACGGGGTCTGGGGCTTCGTATATGGAACGGCGCTGAACTTCGACAATGGCGAGCACATCGGACGCGTCGATTCCTTCCAGCAATCCGGTGGAACGGTCACCGCAAAGCTGCATATGCGCATCATGGGCGATCCGTGGACCAAGGGCGGCCGATCGAACATCACGTTCACCGCCAAGCCCACCGCCAAAGAAGGCCAGTACGCCGGGACGTATCGCTGTGAGTTCAACGGAGCAACAACCACGGGGAACGTGACCGTCACGCTGACCAATCCGCCGGCTCTGCCCAAGGGGTATGTGCCCATCAAGCCCGACGAACGACCCCGGATGCTCTTCCGTGCCCATCAGCTCGATGAGCTTCGCGCCAAGTTCAAAACGCCCTTCGGCCAAGAGGCCCGCAAGCGGATGGCCAGTTCCTCCGACCCGATCTCGCTGGGGCTGATGTATCAGCTCACCGGCGAGAAGAAATACGCCGAGAAGGCATGGTCGGCCGTCAAGAAGGAAAAGGCCGACTTCGGGCCCGGCGCGTTCAGCCTGGGGCACGCCTGGGGGCCTCGGATTACGAAGATCGCCACGACGTACGACCTGTGCTTCAATGCGTGGGACAAGGAGAAGCACGCAGAGATGGCGACGTACTTCGACCAGGTCACCCCGATGCTCTATTGGCAGCTCAAACGCATCACGCGCAAGGCGAACTGGCATCCGTGCAGCAACTATTCCGGTCCCATGCGCGGGGCCGGGTCCATCGGCAGTCTGGCGTTGTGGGGCATTCCGGGCGACAGACCGGCCAAACCCGATCAGCCGGACACGCACAAAACGGTCGCGCCGGCGAAGAGCTACACCCCGCCCAAGGGCGTGCCGGTGCACGAGTACGACGACGCCAACATGCCCGACGACTGGATCTACATCGGCGGATTCAAGCCCCGCCTCGGCGAGCAGGTGCTGGATGCAGGCAAGCTTCGGCCCACCGTCGGCCAGACCACGAAATACCGCGATCAGAAGGACACCTGGCGACCCGTCTCGCGCGAGAAGGACAAGGGCTACTGGCAGAGCAAGGGCATGATGGGCGGCAAGCCGATGATCGACATCACCAACGCCATCGGCAGAGCGTACGATACGACGAGTTTCTTCTACACCGTCATCCGAAACGACAAGGCTCGCTGGGTGCGTCTCAAGGCCAACTACTCACCGGCGACGTTCTATCTCAACGGAACGCGCATCGAAGAAGGCGGCTACGCGAAGATTGACAAAGGCACCTACCCCCTGCTGGTGCGGGCGCCGATCGGCCGGTGCGAGCCCTGGGGCCGACACCTCATGCAGCCCAAGCTCATCGAAGTGGACCAAGCCGAGGCCGCTGCCTACCGCGACAGGCGGATGAGCGAGTATGAGAAGGATCTCACCGACTGGCGCTACGCCTGCCGCGTGTGGGAATCGCGCGGAAAGATGAACGTCAAATACCTGCAGTTCCTCCACCTCGGCAGGCGGCACATGAAGCGCTACTACCGCCAGGGAATCGGCACGGGCGGCTTCCAGCCCGAAACGGGGTCCTACTCGGCGATCTCGGTGCGCGAGCCGATGCTCTACGCATCGATGTACCACAACATGTTCGGGCGAGGGGTCACCCCGCAGAAGGACGTCGAGCTGTTCTGCGTCCGCAAGCTCATGCCCATGATCTTCCAGCCGGACGGCAAGATCATCGCCCAGGACATCAACGGGACGGCCCAGATGCCGCTGGACAACGTGCAACGCGCCTGGCCGATCATTCCCGAGCGGTACCGCCCCGCCCTGCTGTGGTACTGGAACCGTCAGACCGGCGCCTCGAAACGCAACCCGGCCAAGGCGCTGGCGGGGATGACGCCGTTCGCGTTTGTGCGCTATCCGCTGGATCTCTCACCGAAACACCCACGCGAGACCATGCCCCTCACCTGGGAGGCGGAGACGTTCGGGTTCTTCTGCTTCCGTGACGGCTGGGACGGCCAGAACGACTTCGTCTTCCAAACGTTCGCCAAGGCCCATCCCATCGGCGGCTGGAACCACCCCAACGCCGGGGCGATTCGGCTGTTCGGGCTGGGGCACACCTGGGCGACCGGGCCCTCCAGCCGAGGCGCCGATCGCTGGCAGGAACCTGTCGTCGACCTGCCCGCCGACGCGATCCATACCGGGGCGACCGGGAGGGTCACCTGGCGTGAGTTCGACAAGGACGGCAGCGGCGGAGTGACCATCGACCTGACGGATCTTTACGCCGGCCGCAAGGAGGGCGCACCGCTCTACGATAGGCACGGCAAGCGGAACCCCGGCGCCCGGGGCGAGCTGGGCATCAGCGGGTATCGCAGCGTCGCGATCGACTACAGCGGTGCTTCCGGTGCGCCGGCAGTGGTGGCCTTGGTGGACAAGGTCTCCGGCGCGAAGGAGACCCGCTGGATGTGGCAACTGCCCGACAGTGAAAAATGCAAGACGACGCTGACCGACAACGGGTTCGTGATGGACTACGGCGACGCGAGCATGACGGCCACGTTCATCGCGCCGGCCAGGCCGAAGCTGGAGCTGGCCACCGGCAAACGGAAATACAAGATCAAAGCAGGCAGCAAGGGTGGACAGATGACCACGCGAAACGTCAACGCCGTCTATGCAACCGGCGGCGACGGAACGTATTTCGTGGTCTTCACCGTCCAGCCGAAAACCGCCCCCGCGGTCAACGTCAAGGGCACCGGCCTCAACGCCCGGGTCCGCGTCGGAAAACAGGACATTCGCTTCGACGGCAAGAAGATCATCATCGGCAAGTAGCCGGGGGCTCCCCCGTCTGCCGGCCGACCGGTCGGCAATCAGGACTCGTCGGCCTCGGTCTGGCCGAAGACGCGACCTTTCCTGCCGGTGTGGTTGGTGAGCACGGCGAAGGCGGGCA
>CAZYIH010000094.1:6388-10776 GCA_964646915.1 uncultured Planctomycetaceae bacterium
CCGAAGACGCGACCTTTCCTGCCGGTGTGGTTGGTGAGCACGGCGAAGGCGGGCAGCAGCATCGGACGGATGAGGAACGTGTCGATGAGCATGCCCGCCGAGAGGGCGAAGCCCAACTGCATCATGAGCCCCAGCTCGCCGACCATGAGGCTGCCCAGCGTGGCGGCCATGATGATTCCGCACGAGGAGATGACCGGCCCGGTGTGTACCAGCGCCCGCCGGACAGCGGGGCCTGTGGGAAGGCGCTTGCTTTCCTCGGCGAGGCGTGCGGCCAGGAAGATGTTGTAGTCCTGCCCGACGGCGACCATGACCACAAACAGGAAGATCTCGACTTTCCAGTCCAGCCCCGGTTCGCCCAGGACCATCGTGAGCACCCACCAGCTCACCCCCAGCGTGGCGAAGTAGCTCAACAGCGTCGCCACGATCATGAACCCCGAGAGCATCGCGTCGCGAAGAAGCAGGTAGACCAGCACGAAGATCGTGCCCATCGTCAGCAGCGAGATCACCACCATGTCCCGCCGGGTCACCTTCCGGACGTCCACCATCTCGGCGGTTGCTCCGGCGAAGTGGGCGTTGGCGTCCACGGGCGCGTCGAGAAGCGTTCGACGAGTGACGGTGCGGACATCTTCGAAGACGTCCATCGCCTCGGGCGTCAGCGGGCTGAGCCCCAGCACCACGTCCACGCGCAGCGTCCTCCCGTCGGGGCTGAGATACTTCTCGGCCACGGCGGCGCCCCCGAACTCGCGCGCGAGGAAGTTCTGCCACGGCGAGGCCGATTTGCCGAACGGGTCGGCCAAGGTGCGCACGCTTGAGACGTCGTCGACCGCATCGAGTGCGTTGGAGAGCTGCTTGCTCAGGGCAAGCCACGTCTCCGCGTCGTGGGGTTCGTCGGCGTGGATCAGCGCGGTGGTCGCGGCGATCTCGCCTCGGGGCCAGTGGCGGGCGGCCATCTCCACGCCCGTGGCGGCGTTGCCCACGCCATCGGGGCGTTTCTCGACGCGGAACCCGCTCAGCGCGTCATACAACCAGGGCACGGTCGCGCCACGGACGACCGGGGCAGCCAGCAGCAGCGCCGCGAGGCAGAGAATGAGCACCGGTCGGCGCGTGACGACCTTCGCCAGCGTCGACCAAACGCGGCTGCGATCCATGACATCCCTCGCCAGACCCGCTCGCCACCGATCGGTGGGCGCCGGCCAGAATACCCGCCGCCCGAATATCGCCAACAGCGCCGGGACCAGGGTAACCGACGCAGCCGCCGCGACCAGCAGGCTCAGTCCCACGGCAGGACCGGTGGTCACGAAGATCCCGAACTGCCCGAAGCTGAGCATCATCAGCCCGGCAGCATCCGTACCCGCCGAGGCGGCAATCGCCGGGAGCGAAGCGTCCAGCGCCTTGATGGCGGCCCGGGCGGGGGGCATGGAATCCTGGAGGCTTTCGCGGTATCGGCTGATGAGCAGCACCGAGTAGTCGATCCCCGCTCCGTACATGAGCACGAACACGAAAATCCGCTCGGCCGTCCCGGTATGGAAGTCCACCAGCTCGGCAAGGCTGAGCGTTTGGAGCACCACGACCGACGCCATTCCGATCCCCGCCAGCGGAATGGCTGCCGCCACCGGAGCGCGGTAGACGATCAGCAGAATCACGATGACCGCGATGAGCGTGACCACGCTGGTTCGCTCGTGCGACCGCTTGGCCGAGAGGGCATAATCGCTGCCGAACCCCGCCGAACCCGAAACGGCCACGGCCAGGCCCTCGGGCAGCTCGACGCGCGTGAGCAGCTCGTGCAGGTAGCCGATGAAACGGTCGGCGTGCAGCGAGATGAAGTTGCTCGGGAGGTTCACCATGATGGTGGCCGCCTGACCGTTCGGCCCGCCGGGTGCGATCTGCGGATTGGGCACGATGGGCTTGTTCACCAGCGGTAGCTCGGGCACCCCTACCGACCCGGGCGAGACGACGGTGACATCCTCCAGATCGCCCGGGGGAAGCGCATCGGACTCGCCGGGGGCGGCCCCGTGGCGAACGTACCGGGCCACCTGTTCGATGGCGGCCCGGTCGTCGGCAGAGAGCGGCCCGTCGGATCGTTCGAAGACGATTACCGCCTGGCTGAGTGCCTCGTCCTTCCAGAACGCCTTGCCCCAGAGCTTGACAGCCTTGACGTAATCGGTGTGGGGCGGGAGGAACTGTTCGCGTTCATTCTCGGACGGATCGATGCGGGGCGTGAACACCCAAAGCGCCGCGGTCAGCAGGATCCACGCGAGCAACACCCACCAGCGGCGGCGATAGATATGCGATCCGAGTTTCACAATTTACGTTCCAATAGGCACTTGAGGTATACCCGCCTGCCTTGGCGACCCGCCGGATTGTAGCGGCTTTGAGACGAGTTTCAAGAAGGGATTCGCCGAGGTGAAACGCCCGTGGAGACCCGCCAACGGGCCCGGGCGCTACCCCGCCCCGCTCCAGACGAAAAACAGGTCGCAAAGCTCGCAAGCCCATGCTGCCCCGCGACTACTCGAACAAGGCTGAGCCGATGCGAAGGACGGTGGATCCCTCCTCGACGGCGATCTCGTAATCGTTGCTCATGCCCATCGAGAGGTGTTTGAGGGTGGGTCTGCCGATCTGGTCGCGCTTCATGTCGGCCATCACTTCCCGCAGGCGGGAGAAGCTCTCGCGCACGGCGTCGGCGTCGGCCGACAGCGGGGCCATGGTCATCAACCCGACCAGCCTCAGGTTCTTGAACGTGCAGACCATCTCGCCGAGATGCCCTGCGGCCCCCACCGGAACGCCGTACTTCTGGGGCTCCTGCGAGCAGTTGACCTGGACGAACACGTTCACGGTCTGGCCGCAGCGCGAAGCGCGGTCCTGGAGTTCCTCCGCGAGGCGAAGCGAATCGAGCGAATGAACCGTTCTGGAGGCCTGGAGGGTGTGTTTGACCTTGTTCCGCTGCAGGTGCCCGATCATGTGCCAGCGGATCGGACGGGGCACGTCGTTCCGGCGGCGTTTCAGGTAGGCGTCCAGCTCGGCCGCCCGCTCGGTGAGTTGCTGGGCGCGATTCTCGCCGAAGTCCGTGATCCCCGCGTCGATGAGGTTCTTGATGGTCTCCAGGTCCACCGTCTTGGTGACGGCGACCAGGGAGATCTCCGACGGGTCGCGCCGCGCGCGTCGGCAGGCGGCCCGGATATTCTCGCGAATGGTCGCGAGGTTCTTCTCGATTCGATTTCGTGACACTGCCATGGCCGAACTGTACCCACTCCCGGCTGCGCATTCAAGACGCTCCCGCGGGAGCTACTCCTCCAGCGGCGACTCGTCCAAGAAGTCCCGCAACTGATACTCGTCATACGAGCGGAAAGTCGCACCGGTCTGGCCGGCGAGATCCTCCAGCATCTTCGCGTCGCCCGGGCGCGATCCGATGGAAATCAGCACGAGCTGCCGACCCGATTCCGACGCCCAGGACTTCATCGCTGCCGTCGCCTTCGGGTCGTCGATGGGGCCGCGCGTCAGCAGGACGACCGTCTTGGCGCCGAGTTTGCCCGCCGACTCGATCGCCGGGGGAATCACCGCGTCGGTCGTGCCGCCCGGATAGGTCGTGTCCAGCACAGTCAGCATGCGTTTGGCGGCCGCCTTCCCGCCGGTCGGCGAGCCCTCGATCGGCTGGACAAGCCCTTGGGACGAGGCGTCCTTCATCACCAGCAGTTGGACCCGGGCCGATTGCGGCAGCGACGCCACCGAGCGGTACACCATGACGGCTGCGAACCCGATGGTCGGCCTCATCGCCCCCCCGGCGTCCACGACGTACACCACCGGAGGCCGAACCGCGATGTCCCCTGCCACCACCGACGAACCACCGGCAGCCAAGGGGTTCACGCGGGACGGGGGCGGCGGCGCGTTGGGGTCTCGCGGGGCCTGGGGGACCGGGCCCTGATGGGGCTGACCCTCGCCGACAGAAGACACCATGGCCACCACGGCCCACGCCAGCCCGGCCAATACGAGCACCAGCAGGCCGATCAGCACGAGGGTGAAGATGCCCTGCACGCGGACGGGCTTGGCCATGGCGACGTGCTGGGCGCGCTTGGCGCTGTCAGCCGACCGCTCGCTCACACCCGACGCGTGTTGGGCGGGTTGCCCGGGGCGGGGAGTTCCGGGCTTCGGTGCCCCCGGGCGGTCCGGGCGCGGCGACGGAGCAGCCGGGCGGGCCGTGGCGGAGCGTTGGTCGGACTCCGGAACGGACACGATCGCCTTGCAGTAGGGGCAGCGACACATGCTGCCGGTGAACGCCTCGTCGACGGAGATTTTCTTCTGGCATTCGCTGCAACGGATGATGATGGCCATATCTGCCTTCCTGCCGGGGTTGTTCGATAGGTTCCTACACGGTACCGCCGGAATCGGCCGAC
>CAZYIH010000095.1:0-10594 GCA_964646915.1 uncultured Planctomycetaceae bacterium
GTCGGGTCACCCCGTTGTTCGCGCGCGGCTGAGCTTTCGAAGCACCGCGGCGTTTACCGCGTCCCAGTCGCGCCCGTCGGGGTGGATCTCCTTGGGCGTCTCCAGAATGCCCGGCAGGTCGGCCAATCGCTCGTCGCGCATGAGGTTGGCAAAGCCCCGCTCGCCGATCTCGCCCAGGCCGATGTGTTCGTGGCGGTCCACTCGGCTGGCGAGGGGCTTCTTCGAGTCGTTCAGATGCACCGCCAGGAGGTGCTCCAGCCCGACCGTTTCATCCAGCTCGTTCATCGTGCGGGCGTAGGCGCGGGGTGTTCGCAGGTCGTAGCCGGCCGCGAATACGTGGGCGGTGTCCAGGCAGATGCCCACACGCCGTTTTCGCCGGGATCGCCGACGGATCTCCGCGAGGTGTTCGAACCGATGGCCGATGCAGTTGCCCTGCCCGGCGGTGGTCTCCAGAAGCAGTTTTACGCGACGTCGGCTGCAGGTTGCGAAGGCCCGGTCGATCCCCTCGGCGATCCGCGCGATGCCCTCCTCGAGGTCCGGGTGCGAGCCGGGATGCACCACCACGTATTCGATGCCCAGTCGGCCGCTGCGTTGGAGGTCTTCCCGGAGGGCGTCGATGGACTTCTCGCGGACCTCATCCCTGCCGGCGAGGTTCACCAGGTACGAGGCGTGCGCCACAGCCGGCCCGATTCCCAGCCGTCGTCGGGCGTTACGGAACTCGCGGACGGTCGACTCGCCCAGTGGCGGGGCGTTCCACTGTCGCTGGTTGCGCACGAACAGCCCGACCGCCGAGAGCCCCAGGGCGTGGACGGTTTCGACGGCACGGGCCGGTCCGCCGGCGATGCTGCGGTGCGATCCGAGGTTCATGGTGCCCCATCGTAGGCGCCCGGGAAGAAACTGTCGAGCCGTCCTGCAAGTCGGCCTTGCATAATCCATGTGTCCATGCGATACTCCCGAGTCTATTTCCCGGGGTGAAGTGTGCGCCACGGGTTCCGCCGATCAACCAGCCACGGGAGCAGCCATGGCACTGGGCTTCTTTCGCAACCAACAGAAACTGGTCATCGTCATCATGGTCTTGCTGATGATTGCCTTCCTGATTCCCTCCACGCTCAGCATGATCGGGCAGGGCAGGTCGTCGGGAAACCCCGTCATCGGGACCACTCGCCACGGCGATCTGCATCATCAGGACCTGCGCCAAGCGGCGTTGGAATTGCAGATTCTCACCGAACGCGTGCAGATCCAAGGGCTTGCCTCGCCGCAGAACCCCCCGGCGTGGCAGTTGGCGGGCTTCGCGATGGGTTCGCTCGCCCAGAAGGACAATCGCCCAAAGTTGTGCTACGCCCTGCTGTTGCAGGAAGCCCGGGCCGCCGGCGTGAAAGTCAGCGACGCCGAGGTGGACCTGTTCCTCAACGACATGAGAATAAGGGGGGAACAATACGAGAGTTTCATCGGCGAGATGCGCGACCAGACGGGGATGGGCGAGGATGACATCCGCGCCGTGTTCGCCCACTGGTTGATGGTGCATAAGCACTTCGTAGCCTCCCTGCCGCCGACGGCGCCCAGCCTTACGGAGTTGCGCCGGCAGTACCAGATCATGAACGAGCAGGTCAAGGTGCGTGTTTATTCCCTCTCGGCTGAGAAGTATCTGCCCAAAGTCGGCGTGCCGAGCGCCCAGGAGATCCAGACCCACTGGAAGCGTTTCCGCGGTGCCCCGCCCGAGTCGTATCCCACGCCCCAGTCGTTCGGTTTCGGGTATCTCCAGCCCAAGCAGTACATCATCGACTATCTGTTCATCGATGCCGAGGTGCTCTCTCGCGTGGTGCGGGTCAAGGACGCGGACATCCGCGCCTACTACAACGAGAACCCCGACGAATTCACGAAGGTCGTCCAGGTGGGCTCCGAGGACCCCAACGCCCAGCCGGAACTCAAAACGCGTCAGCTCTCGCTGGCCGAGGCGTGGGACCAGGTGGTGCGGAAGGTTCGTCCGACGCTGGCAAGGGGCATGCTCGATCCGCTTGCGGTGACGGCCTCGGGGCTGCTTCGCGAGTATCGCTCGCTGCCCGAAGCCCAGAAGACCACCCCTGCCTACGACTGGGTCCGCAGCCGAATGACCGCATCGGCCGACGCGCTGCTCGAACGTCCCGTCACGGTGAACATCCAGGGTCAGACCATCAGCCGGGCGATCCAAACCCTCGCCGACGCCGCCAACCTTGCGGGCATCTGCTATCCGTGGGGCGAGCATGGCCGATTGACGCTGGACCCGGACATCACCGTCACGCTCAAGGCCAACGAAATGACGCTGGGCGAGGCACTGCGTCGTGTGACCGCACAGATCCCGGATTGGCCTGGCATGCAATGGGCCCGCTGCACGCAGATCAACGATGTCCTGTTCCCCGTCTCCGGGGTGGATCTGTTCCCGATCCGCGTCAAGCGGGTTGAGCTGCCCGGCGAAGAACTGAGGGACCACAAAATTCTCGGCCAGGCGTCGACCGCACCGCGCCAGGGACGTTCGCTGATCCAGATGCTCATCGAGATGGAACGCATGAGACAGAAGAACGCCGGCGAGAAGGTAGTCCTCAAGCAGGGCCCGGAGATGTTCGTCTTCGAGCAGGCCGGCCCGATGGGATCGCCCCGTGTGATCGGGAAGGTCTTCTGGTCGCTGGAGAACATCCGCCCCGCCCAGGCGCCCGAGACGCGAACACCGGAAATGACCAATGAGATCGTGCGCAGCATCCGCCTGCGGAAAGCGTATGAGATGGCGATGGCCGACGCGAATGGCATCGACAGCGACGAGGAACTCACCGCCTTCGTGCGGAAACACGAACTCGACGCCGGCACGACCGACCTGTTCAGTCGATCGCAGGCGATGGGACGCGCCGGGATGATGTTCTGGATGCAACTGCCCCTGGACCTGCCCGCCGAGTCGTTCCGCCAGGCGTTCATGGACAGGGCGTTCGGGCTGATCCCGCCGCCTACCCAGAGCGAGAAGCGGCCGATTTCCGTGATGGGCATCCCGGGCACGCAGACCGTGGCGGTTCTCAAGCTGGTGGATTTCCGCTACCCCGGCGAGGAGTTGTTCCCCGAGTGGCGCCGGCAGAATGCCCCGCAGATGGCGTTCCGGCGGAAGCTGGGCCTCGCCCAGGCGTGGTTCAATTTCGAGGGCATGGTGGTTCCCCGCGTGCAGTGGAAGCAAACAGAAGACGAGAAATCCGAATAGAAGCAGTTTCAGCGGCGAAAGGGTTGACAAGTTCGCCCTTCGGCGGTTAACTGGAAAATCCCCGTCGGGCATGCCCGACGAAGCGGTCAGGTAGCTCAGTTGGTAGAGCACCGCACTGAAAATGCGGGTGTCGCCGGTTCAAGTCCGGCCCTGACCATGACAGCGAAGCGCCCATCGGCAACGGTGGGCGTTTTTCGTGCGCCGAGCTCTTGGCCGATCCTTGGCGCGGGGCGGTTGATGCGGTACAAGCGCCCCGCCGGGCCAGCACGATCGGGCCCTGCCGGCAGCGCGGGACGATCCCGTCGCCGACACGACACGGAGGAGAAGCGATGGCCGGTCAGACGCAACCGCGAAGACGATACATGGGCGTGGATGTCGGCGGGACGAAGATCCAGGCGACACTCGTGGAGGAATCCGGCGCGATTCTCTCTCGCAACCGCGTGCCCACCCCGCGTGAGGGTGGGTCGGCCGCTGCCGTAGACGCCATCGCAGGTTCGATCGCCGATCTGTTGGACGATCAGGAGATGATCCCCGAGGATCTCGCCGCGATCGGCATCGCGGTGGCCGGGGTGGTGGACCCGGACGCCGGAAGCGTCGTCATCACGCCCAACATGGAGTTGACGGGCGTCTCGATCGTGCCCGAGTTGCGGGATCGATTCGGCGTTCCGGTGGCGTTGGGCAACGACACGAACATGGGCACGCTCGGGGAGCGGTGGCTGGGGGCCGCCCGACAGGCCGAGAGTGTGCTGGGCGTGCTGGTGGGCACGGGCATCGGCGGGGGGTTTGTGGAGGGTACTGCCCTGATGCAGGGCTACCGCAACTGTGCCACGGAAATCGGCCATATGGTGATGGAAATGGACGGGCCCAAGTGTGGCTGCGGCAACAAAGGATGTTTCGAGGCGCTGGCCAGCCGAACCGCGATGGACCGCGACATCCGGGCGGCGATCGACAAAGGCAGGAAGTCGGTGATGACCGATCTGCTCGCCGAGAAGGGCCCGCTGATCCGCAGTGGCATGCTCCGAACCGCCCTTCAGCAGGAGGACAAGGTCGTCACCCGCGTGATGACCCGGGCCTCGGAAATCATCGGCCTGGCGTGCCTCTCCGCCCGCCACATGCTGGACCCGGAGATTATCGTGCTGGGCGGCGGCGTTGTCGAAGCCTGCGGAGACTTCATGCTGCCGATCATCCAGGGGGTGCTGGACACCGATGGGCTGACCGGCTCGCGCCCGCCCGTGCCGGTGCGTTTGGCCGCCCTGGGCGACGATGCGGTGGTTCTCGGGGCCGTGGCGCTGGCGAGGCAGGAAGTGGGACGAAGCGCATTCCACAAGCGATACCGCACAATTCCGATCTATCCGCGGGTGGAGGAAGCCAGCTACGGCGAGATCACCATCGGCGGCAAAACCTACTCGCGCGACGCGTACATCCGCGCCAGCGGCAACAGCAAGAAACGCAAAAAGTCCCTGGCGAAAGGCAACAAGGCCCCGGGCCCGGACATCGACGCCAAGGAGATGGACAAGATCTGCCGCGGCGGGCCGGCCGAGGTGTTCATCGGAACGGGGTTCCAGACGTCCGTCGAGGTGCTGGACGACGCGATGCGATTCTGCCGCGACCGCGCCATCGAGTGTACGGTGGCGTCCACCCCCGAAGCCATCCGCCACTACCACCGCTCGAAGAAACGCCGGGCCCTGTTCGCCCGGGTCCTGAGCTGATCGGGCTCAATCTTCCGGACGGGTCAGCGGGCGGAACCGCACCGGCGTCTGTTTGGCGGATCGCGCTGCCTCGACGGCCCGGCGGTGGAAGGTTTCCTGGGCGCGCACCTCTCGCCGCCCGCCGGTGACGGGTTCGTATAGGCCGTTGGGCCCGAGGCGTTGGGCCTGGACGTTGTCCTGGAAGAACACATCGAGGATGTCCCGCAGGCGCCGCCGAAGCGACGGGTCGTTGACGGGGAACATTGTCTCGAGGCGCTTATCGAGATTGCGCGTCATCCAGTCGGCGCTGCTGAGGTAGATCTCGTCGTGTCCGCCGTTGCGGAAATGGAAGATCCGTGCGTGCTCCAGGTAGCGGTCGATAATGGAGACCACTTCGATGTTCTCGCTGACGCCCGCAATCCCCGGCCGAAGGCAGCAGATCCCCCGCACGTTCAGGCGGATCTTCACGCCGGCCTGGCTGGCGCGGTACAGCGCCCGGATGATCCGGGGGTCCTGCAGCGAGTTGATCTTCGCGGTGATCCGCCCGGGTCGATCGGGCGTGGAGGTCTGAATCTCGCGGTCGATCATCTCCTCGACGCGCCGGCGCAGATCGGTCGGGGCGATGTTGAGCTTCGACCACCCCACGATGTCCGAGTACCCCGTCAGCAGGTTGAAGAAGGACGAGGCGTCGGTGGCGAGGTCCTCGTCGGTGGTCATCAGGGCGATGTCGGTGTAGAGCTTGGCGGTCTTGTCGTTGTAGTTGCCCGTCGAAAGATGGACGTAGCGGTGCAGCCGACCGGCCTGGCGACGGACGATCAGCAGGATCTTCGAGTGTGTCTTGAGCCCGGCGACACCGTAGATCACGTGGCAGCCGGCGTCTTCGAGGCGCCGCGCCCAGACCACGTTGCGGGCCTCGTCGAACCGCGCCTTGAGCTCCACCAGCACGGTGACCTGCTTGCCGTTCTGGGCGGCCCGTTCCAACGCCTTGACGATGGGCGAATCGCCGCTGGTGCGGTAGAGGGTCTGCTTGATCGCCATCACGCCGGGGTCCTCAGCGGCCTGTTCGACCAGCCCCACCACCGCGTCGAAACTCTCGTAAGGGTGGTGCAGCAGCACGTCGTGGTCCTGCAGCGTGGTCCAGAGGTCCTCGGCCCCGATGAGTCCGCGCGGCGGCTGAATCGGCCAATCGGAGACCTTCAGGTGGTCGTACCCCTCGCGCGAGGCGATTTCCATGGCGGCAGCGGCGTCCAGCATGCCATCGATCTCGTACACCTCCTCGCGACGCAGATCGAGCCAGTCGACCAGGAACTTGCGGATGCGCCGATCGGGCTTGCCGGCCAGCTCCAGGCGAACCGCCGACCGCTTGCGACGCTCGAGCACCGCCTTTTCGACCGTGTTGAGAAGGTCGCCCGCTTCGTCTTCCTGGATCTCCACGTCCGCGTCCCGCGTGATGCGGAACACCGTCGTCGAGAGCACCTGACAGCCCTCGAAGAGCATGCCCACGTTCGTGGCGATCACGTCCTCGATGCACACCAGGCTCGAACCGGACTGGGTGGGAATGGTGATAAACCGCGGCAGTTGGCGCGGGACGGGCACAGCCACGATGCGGGCCTCGGAGCGGGGCTTGTCCTTGCCCTGCAGAAGCACCCCCACGTTCAACTGGAGACTGGCAAGCAACGGCGGGGGCGAGAGCTCCTCCATCGCCAGCGGAGTGAGAATCGCCTGCACCTCGGCTGTGAAGTACGACCGGACAAACGTCCGCTGGGTGGGGGTCCACTCGGTGGGCCTCAAAACACGCAGTTCCTCGTCCTTGAGCGCTTCGAGACATTCGTTGATGGAGGCGGTCTGCTCGGCGACCATGGTGTGTACGCGCTGCGAGATGCGACGCAGCTGCTGGGCGGGAGTCAGCCCGGCCGCCCCGCGTTTGCGAACGCCGGCCGACCGCTGCTGCATCAGACCGGCCACGCGGATGAGGAAGAACTCATCGAGGTTCGAACTGACGATCGCCAGGAACTTCAGCCTCTCCAGCAGGGGCAGGTCGGTCTTCCTGCCCTGCTGCAGCACGCGGTCGTTGAACTCCAGCCAACTCAGCTCCCGGTTGATGTACAACTCCGGGGCCGTGAGGTCCTGGGAGGTCTTGCGTTTCTTCTTGGCCATGCGTGTGGTGTCCCTTTCGTCACGCGGTGGATTCGGCGGGTCAGTCCACCGCCTGGGTTCGTCGGATCGCCTGGGATGTCAGCGAGACTTCTTCCAGACGGATCTTCAAGCCGTAAATGTCTTCCAGGAGGTTGCCCTTGTTGACCACCGCCCTCCGTTCGAGCGTCAGGTCGCCGACGCCGGGGACTTCCAGCACCAGCTCACTGCCTCGTCTGCGGGCGCTGAACTCCCGCACCTGCTGGGCGTGCCCGCGATCCAGGGCGTCGGCCACCCGGAGGATGCCTGCCAGCTTGGAGATGGTCATGCGCGATTCGCGCGAGAGGGCCATGTACTCGGTGTGGCTGGGTTTGGGGGCGCTTCGCCGGTGGTAGCGGGCCATGTGGGCGACGATGGCATGGGCGTCGCGCGAGAGGCCGAAAATCTCGGAATTCACGATCAGGTAGTAGCTGTGCTTGTGGTGGGCCCGGTTGGAGACGTATCCGCCCACTTCGTGCAGCAGCCCGCCCACGCGCAGCAGGAGTCGCTCGCGCCGCCCGAGGCGGTGCTCCTCGCTCAGCGCGTCGAAGAGTTTCACCGATAGCTGCGAGACATTCTCGGCGTGATTCATGTCCACGTGGTACTTCTCTGCGATGGTGGTAGCCGAGTGGATCACGCCCTCGACCAGGGCGGGGTCTTCCTCGCCGGTCACCCGTCGGGCGAGATCCAGAATCACCCCGTCTCGCATGGACACGTCGGAGACGAGGATGTCCTTCACGCCGGTCGCCCGGGCGAGGGCCTGGTAGACCAGCAACGCGGGTTTGATCGTCTCGGCGTCGGAGTAGGGCACGGAGAACTCCCGCCCGATATCCTCGGTGTTCAGCGATTCGATGCGTTTGACCAGGGCGTCCAGCTTGGTTGCCTTGATGAGCATCAGGTGCGGCGAGGAGGTCTTCTTGCCTTCCAGCCGCGCGGCAAAACGGGCATCGCCCCCGACGGCGACAAAGGTCTGCATCTTCCCAAGAGGCAGCATGCCCGAGGTGACCTTGATGGTGTTGGAGATCTGCTGTCGCAGCAGCTCAGCCGACCGCTCGGGCGGCTCGTAGCTGGTCGAGAGCACCTCCTGAAGACGGATGGACCCGAGGCGCAGGCTTTGGGAGGCGGCGATTTCGCCCTTTTCCATGACCGTCATCAGTGTGCTGCCGCCCCCGACGTCGGCCACCAGGGCGTTTCGTTTCTTGATGCCCGTGGCGTTCTGCAGCGCCTCACGAACCGCCGAGACCGTCAGCCGGGATTCCTCGGAAGTGTCGATGACCTCCACCTCCAGCCCGGTGGCCATGAAAACCCGGTCCAGGAACGTGTCGGCGTTGCTGGCTTCGCGGACCGAGCTGGTCGCCACCACGCGGATGTGCTTGACGTCGTACTGGTCCACGACGCGACGGTAATCCCTCAGGATGCCGATTCCCGCGCGCACCGCCTGGGCCCTCAGCCGCCCGCGGCGGAAGGTGTCCTGCCCCATGCGCATCGCGCGGACGAACTTCTCGAGCACCTCGATCTCGCCGTCGTCGGTCACCTGGGCGATCACCATACGCACCGACGTCGCACCGATGTCGATGGCGGCTACGGTCTGGGCAGCTGCCGCTGTTTCGCGCGATGCGTCGCTTTCCGGTTGATGTGTTTCGCTGGCCATGCGTTCTCCCGCCTCCTTGCCGCGCGGCGGGGGAGGCTTCTTGCAGGCCGTCCCCACCGTCGAGGGCGAAAGGCCTATCCTACCCGCCGGCCGGGGACAATCCAAGCCCCGCCCGGGCATGCATCATACCCGTTGGCCGGGGCGAGGTGTGTGAAGGTCCTGTCAAGACGCCCCCGCCTCAGACATGCAGGTCGTTGGCCACCTCGGCCGGGTCGCGCTGCAGAAACATGCGAAGCTCGCCCTCGATGTTCTTCTCACGAATCGTCGCCCACAAGGCCCGCATCTCCGCAAACCGCTTGCGGCGGTGTTCGCGACGCTCTGCCGAGAGCATCTCCACGCCCGGGCGGGTGGCCTCGTCCAGGGCCGTGCCGTCCCCGGCGAGCAACTCCTGAAGATGGTCCACCCACACGTCGCAGTCATGGACGTCCCCGAGGATGTCCTGCACCTGCTCAGCCGCGTCCTGCATCGGTGCGACCACGTCGCCCAGCCCCCCACGGGCAATCTCCAACGTGTAGCGCAGGTGCTTGGCGGCGATGCGCATCTGGTGATGGCCATGATGATCGTCCGCGTCCTCCAGCACGTGGGCCTTGTCGGTCAACGCGTCAAGCCGATGGATGATGGCGTCCCGGCAGCGGAGCAGGAGCGTCTCGGTCAGCAGGGGTCTGTCGTCGTCAAACGCCTTCCGCGCACGCTTCATCCGTCGTCGGATTTCTTCGAGTACCCCCGATGCCCCCAGCATCCTGGCTGTCTTGGCCACCTTCGGCTGCTGTTGGCGGCGCTGCTTCCTGGATTCCTTCAGCAACAGTTCCACGCCCGGACGCTCCCGCCGGGACGCCTTCTTGCGCATTGTCCGGAGAAACCGGATCTGCACGTCGCAGTCCCTGACCGGCCCGAGGCGCTTGCGGAGTTTCTTGAGCTTCTCGCCCCACCGATGAACGTCGTCAGGGTCGAACGCCTCCCCGAGCATCGCCAGCGCCGCCTTGAGTCGCCGTGTGGCAACCCGGGCCTTGTGGACCGGCTTGGGCGAGGCCGCCTCCGGCAGGTCGCCCAGCCTCTTGCGAAGCTGCTTGACCTGCTTGCGGATGTACCGCGCGGCGAGGGCTCGTGTGGCGTCGTCAATCGGCAGTTTGTCCATGTGCGTCATTCCCCGGGGGTCGCCCGTGCTGAGTCCGATACGGCACCCGACGGGAGCAGAGCCCCGCGACACGCGCAGAACCTGAGAATCTCCCGTTGCAGTGTCATTATACGCGCCGCCCGCGTGGGTTTCGCCTCTGTGAGCGATAACTCATTGTCCGGAAAAGGCTGATGCGTCCAACTGCCGGTTAGCCTGGGAAGATAATCAGAAATTCTTAGAAAAAAGAGTAGAGGCGGATTGATCGCTATTCCGATTATTACTATAGTTATTGGTGAAGCGCGTCTCATCGGAAGCACCGGCGATGCAGGGAAGGCCGCCGTGCCGTACGGAAGGACGGGCATCGCAAGTCACTGGATCAGCGGGAGCGGGGTGATGAAAGTTTGTGTATTGGCTGCACGTGATGGTCAGAACAACTACACGGTCATGAGCCCGACCATTCCGGGCTGTACCACCACCGGACGGACGCTGGAAGAGGTCCTCACGAAGCATCGCAGGAACGTGATGGGCCGCCTGGTCGCGATGAACATGGAACCGACTGATCTGACGTTCCGCGTGGTGCAGACCTGACCGCCCGGCAGCGCCGCGGAGACCGCTGAGACGCACCCCATGCCGCTGGAAGGGCGGCAGGGACGATCTACCCAACCAAACCAGGCCCGAGCAGTCGGCGGGCCCGAACATAGACGGCGCCGAAACCCGCTCGGCGTCGTTTTTTATCTGCGCCGGGTTCCGGC
>CAZYIH010000096.1:0-10522 GCA_964646915.1 uncultured Planctomycetaceae bacterium
CTCTCAAACAGTGTCCGCGCCTTGGCGATTGTCGGGCGACCTCTTGGGCGATATACTCGCCGATTCACTGAGATCGTTTGATTCCCCGGAGGTGCCGCCGTGAGAGCAGCCTTTCTGACCGATATTCGCCAGGTGAAGGTCAAGCAGACCGCCCCGCCGTCCATCCAGCAGCCGACCGATGTCCTTCTGCGGGTTCGCAAGGTCGGGGTGTGCGGCAGTGACACGCACTATTTCCGCACCGGACGCATCGGCGACCAGGTGGTGGAGTTTCCCTTCACCATCGGCCACGAGTGCGTCGCCACGGTGGAAGAGGTCGGCCCGGAGGTGCGCGACCTGCAGGTCGGCCAGCGCGTCGCCGTCGATCCGCTGCGGTGGTGCAACGAGTGCGACCAGTGCCTCGCCGGGCGATTCCACACCTGTCGCAACCAGCAGTTCCTCGGCTGTCCCGGGCAGGCGGCCGGCTGCATGGCCGATTACACGGTCATGCCCGAGCAGAGCTGCTACGTCCTGCCCGACGGGGTCAGCGACGACCAGGCGGTGCTCGTCGAGCCGTTCGCCATCGCGCTGTGGGCGACGAAGCTCGCGGGCGACCTGTCCGGGAAGACGGTGGGCATCCTCGGGGCCGGTCCCGTCGGCCTGTGCGTCTCGGAGGCCTGCCGGGCCGCCGGGGCCAAGACGGTCTACTTCACCGAGATCCGCGATGACCGCATCGAGAAGGCCAAGGCGTTCAAACCCGACTGGATCGGCAACCCCCATCGCTGCGACGTGGTGGCCGAGATCGTTCAGCGCCAGCCGCTCAAGCTGGACTGCGTCTTCGAGTGTGCCGGCGAGCAGGAAACGCTCGATCAGGGGCTGGACATGATCAAGCCCGGCGGCAAGCTGCTGATCGTGGGCATCCCGGAAGTGGACCGCGTGAGTTTCCGGATGGACACGATGCGCCGCAACGAAATCACGGTTCAGCCGGTGCGTCGGCAGAACGAATGCACCGACGAAGCCATCGAACTTGTCCGCTCGGGCAAGGTGAATCTCGATCCGATGGTGACCCACCATTACCCGCTCGAGGCGGCCCAGCGGGCGTATCAGATCGTGGCCGATTACGACGACGGGGCAGTGAAGGTCATGATCGACGTAAGTTGATGATCCGCCCTGTCGCGAAATCACGGCCGGTTGCGCCGGTAGGTCTTCCCGCTTGGGGGGTTTAGAGTAGTCGGATGGTTTTCAGTTCACACCTGTTCCTGTTCTACTTCCTGCCGGCGGCGCTGGTGCTGTATTACCTCGTGCCCCGCCGCGGGAAGCACCTTGCGCTGACGGTTCTCAGCTACATCTTCTATGGCTGGGCGAATCCGCTGTTCATGGTGCTGATGTGGACCTCCACGATCATCGACTACGTCTGCGGGCTGGTGATGTCCCGCCAGCTGGGGCGATCGTGGAATGAGCCCATCGAGTCGCTGACGGTCGGCGGGCCCCGCTCGCGCAGCCAGAAGCTCGCGCTGGCGATCTCGATCGTCACGAACCTCTCCCTGCTGGGCGTGTTCAAGTACTTCAACTTCGGGCTGGACAGCTGGAACATGCTGGTCGAATCGCTCGGGGCCGACGGATTGGGCTGGCGGAACTTCCTGCGCATCACGCTGCCGCTGGGGATCAGCTTCTATACGTTCCAGTCGATGAGCTACAGCATCGACGTCTACCGCGGCGACGCCAAGGCCATCCGCAACATCGTGGATTTCGCCTGCTACGTGGCGATGTTCCCCCAACTGGTCGCAGGACCGATCATCCGCTTCCAGGAAGTGGACGATCAACTGCGCAGCCGAACCATTACCCACGAGAAGTTCGCCCGGGGCGCCGCCTTCATCTGCATGGGACTGGCCAAGAAGATCCTGCTGGCCAATCCGTGCGGGAAGGTGGCGGACATGGCCTTCGACGCCGGATCCGTCCACACGCTGGATGCGTGGATGGGGGTGGTGGGCTATTCCTTCCAGATCTACTTCGACTTCAGCGCATACTCGGACATGGCCATCGGCCTGGGGCTCATGCTGGGGTTCGTGTTCCCCAAGAACTTCGACTCGCCCTACATCGCCAAGAGCATCACGGAGTTCTGGCGGCGGTGGCATATTTCGCTGAGCACGTGGCTGAAGGACTACCTCTACATTCCCCTGGGCGGCAACCGTCACGGCAGCGCGCGCACCTACGCCAACCTCGCGATGGTGATGCTCCTTGGGGGGTTGTGGCATGGGGCGAGCTGGAACTTCGTGATCTGGGGCGGCATCCACGGGGGGATGCTCGCCTTCGAACGCATGCAGGGCAAGGCGAGCCCGTACCGCCGCCTGCCCGGCGCGTTGCGAACGGCCATCACGTTCGTGATCGTACTGTTCACGTGGGTGTTCTTCCGCGCGACGGACCTGACTGCCGCGACGACGTACATCGCCGGCATGCTCGGGCTCGCCGACGTCCAGGGCGGGGCGGGCCTGGTGGGCGGGATCATCTATCAGCCTTACTACGTGGCCATGCTGGTCGTCGCGGCGATCGTGGTCTGGGGTTGTCCCCAGACGTGGGACTTCACCCGCAAGCTCACGCTGCCCCGGGTGGTCACCATCGTGCTGCTGCTGTGGGTGTCGATCATCGCCCTGACGACGCAGGCGTACAACCCGTTCATCTACTTCATTTTCTGACGGAGCCCCGTGAGCGAAGAACGAAAAAAGCTGACCCGCGAGGATATCGCGAAGATCGAGATCGGCCATACCGACGTCTCGCCGAAAGTCGCGTGGGGGCTCATTCTGGCGCTGCTGGTCACGGTCTTCGCCGTGCCCGCCATCCAGCATACCTGGGAAATCCGCCAGGGGCTCATCGGCGCCCGCCCCTCGCCCGTTCCGCAATGCTACGAGATCTTCGGCAAGCTGGACGACCCGTTCGCGGTGGCCGGCGAGTCCGACAAGAGCTTCCCGTGGAACATCATGCGCGGCAACAGCGTGTTGCTGCGGGAGATCAATCGCTACGAGGATACGCTCGAGGAGGAATCGCTCCTGCAGCGATGGCTGCTGCCGTCCGCACAGGCTGCCCTCGTGCGTTTCGGCGGGGCGGGCAACGAGCAGGCCTACATTGGCGATGACGGCTGGTTGTTCTATCGCCCGAGCATCGATCATCTGATCGGCCCGGGGTTCCTCGCGCCGGATCGTCTCGCCGGCCGGGCCGCCGGCGGGAACGAATGGCAGGCGGCCCCGCAACCCGACCCGCGCCGGGCGATCCTGCAGTTCCGCGATCAACTCGCCCAGCGGGGCATCGACCTGGTGATCGTGCCCGCCCCGGTCAAGCCGGGCATCCACCCCGACGCGTTCTCGTCCCGCTACCAGGGCCAGCGACGGGCGGTGCGCAATCCGTCGTTCTCGCGATTCATCCGACAGATGCGGGACGCGAACGTCCACGTGTTCGACCCGGCCGAGATGCTCGCGGCCGCCCGCGACGCCAACGGCCCACAGTACCTCAAAACCGACACGCACTGGCGACCCGACGCGATGGAACGCGTCGCGCGGGAGCTGGCCGGCTGGCTCATCGAGCGCAGGCTCGTTGAAGGACCCGGCGAGATGGGCTACACCCGCCAGGCCCAGAAGGCTTCCAACGTCGGGGACATCGCACGCATGCTGAACCTGCCCGAAGGTCAAACGCTCTTCGGGCCCGAGGAAGTCACGATCCATCCGGTGTTCAACCGGGCGGCCGAGGCGTGGGTCCCTGCCGACGACGCGAGTGTGCTGCTGCTGGGCGATTCGTTCAGCAATATCTATTCGCTCGAGGAGATGGGGTGGGGGTTCGCCGCCGGGTTCGCCGAGCAGTTGGCGTTTTTCCTCCAACGTCCCGTGGATCGGATTGTCCGTAACGATGACGGCGCCCACGCCACGCGCACGCTGCTGAGCCGGGAACTGCGACGCGGAAACGACCGGCTCGCCGGTAAGACGGTGGTCGTCTGGCAGTTCGCCGCCCGCGAGCTGTCCGTGGGCGACTGGCAGTTGATGGACATGCAGATGGGCGAGCCGGTCGAGAGCGATTTTCTCGCTCCCGAACCCGGTGCGACGAAGGTCGTCAGCGGCGAGATTCGGCAGATCACCCGACCGGCCAGGCCGCCACGAACGTACAATGAAGCCGTCACGATTTACCTGAACGACCTGCAGGACGCCAACGACCAACCAATCCCCGACAAGCGGTTGAAGGTGGCTGTCTGGGGCCTGCTGGATAACGAATGGACACCCGCAGCCCGACTGCCCGAAGGACGACGAATCACGGTCAGGCTGGGGACGATGGACGCCGCCGGCAAGGAAGGTGTCCGACGCAAAGACGTTGCCGATTTCATGCTGGAACAGGAGCCGGCCTGGTGGGGCGAGCTGGTGAGCGACCGATCCGCCGGGGACGATCGCCCGGTCGCCGACGACCCGCTTTGGCGCGTGGGTGTGTGGGTCGGCCTGGTGGCGGCAGGGCTGATCGGCGTGATCTGCATCCAACTGGTGCGGGGGACGCGGCAGGCGAGGCGCAGCGGCGAAGGAGGACCCGCCCCGGCGACGAATGAACCTTCACCCTCGGAGAATGACGTATGAAACGCACGGGACTGTGGACCGTAGTGATAACCCTTCTGCTGTCACTGGCGTGCATGGCAGCCGACGCGAAAGACAAGAGCAAGGAGTCCGGACAATCCGACGATTTGCCTGAGAAACGCCGTGCCGCCAAGGCAGAGATGTTCCGGGAGGTCTGCGGGAAGCTCCACAAAATGGCCGACGCGGACAAAGCCGGGGCTGTGGTCGCCGAGGACAATTGGATCTTCCTGCCGAACGAACTGCGGCACGTCAGCGTGGGTGAGTTCTGGGGCGAGCAGGCGGCCAAGGTCTCCCGCGCGACTCGCCCGTCCCACGCCGATCCGCTGGAAGCGATCGTGGACTACCATCAGCAGATGAAGGCGCGAGGGATCGATCTTCTGGTGGTGCCGGTTCCGCCGAAGGCGGTCGTGTACGCCGACAAGATCCACGGCATCGAGACCGACGCCAACGGGCTCCCCCCGCGGATGGACCTGGCCCACCAGGCCTTCTACAAGCTGCTGCGGTCCAAGGGCGTGGACGTGCTGGACCTCACCGACACGCTCATCAAGGCCCGGACGTACAAGGCCCCCAAGGACAAGTCCAAGGCCGATCCGCTGCTGGGCGACGAACCTGTGGACACCTACTGCCGCACCGACACGCACTTCACGCCGGCGGCGTGCGAGATCTTCGCCCGCGCGATCGATCGCCACGTGAAGAAGCGCCCCTGGTATGCGAAGCTCGATCGCCCGCTGGCCGACAAGCTCACCACGCAGGTTCGCACGATGACCATTCGCGGCAATCTGCTCCAGGCGGCCGCCAAGGTCACCAAGGACCCGGCGGTGCTCAAACCCGAGAAGATCACCGCCCGGTTCGTCGGAACAGTCCAGGGCGATTCGCTGTCAGCCGTCCCGGACGAGCCGGGCGCTCCGATCACCCTCATGGGCGACAGCCACACCATGTTCTTCCGCACCGGGGGCGATATGTTCGCCAAGGGCGCGGGGTTGGCCGACCAGCTCATGAAGGAGGTGGGCACGAAACTGGACGTGATCTCGAACAAGGGCTCGGGCGCCCGCACCGTTCGCATCCGTTTTTACCGGGCCGCCAAAGACGCCGAGTACCGCACCGCCAAGAAGCTCGTGATCTGGTGCTTCTCCGCCCGGGAGTTCACCGAGGCCACCGCGTGGGGCAAAATCCCCGTTCCGGGTACGTGAGCCGTATCGAGTGGATACAACCGCACAGAACGGGCCCGGCAGTCCCCGCTGCCGGGCCCGTTGACTGGGCTATTCCGACTCGGTTTTGGACTCGTACTTGATGTTCTTCCGGGCGGCCTGCTTGCGGAGACCTTCGATGACCTTCTCATCGAAGCCCTTTTTCGCCTTGCCGTCCTTGATGAGCTTGGCCCGCTCTGCCTTGATGTAGTCGTCCCGTTTCTCGGTGAGCTTACGGACCTCGGTAAGGAGCTGCTTCCGCTGGGCCTGCTGTTTGGCGATGTAGGCCTTCTGTTCCTTGAGGTCCATCCCCCGCATTTCCTTGGGGAGCTGGTCCTTCTTGAGTTTCTTGAGGTCCACCTTGCCGTCGGCCACCGCCTGGACGAGGTCCTGGGTGGCCACGCGTCCGGTGAGCAACGAGTTGCGGGCCCGCTCCGCCCCGGCAGGGGCACTCTTGCCGCCCATCTTACCGGAGGCGGTATTCAGCTCTGCCGCCTTGGCCTGCTGGACAGTGGTTCCGTATACCACAGCCGTCCCGGTGAGATCGGAGTTGAGCTTGGCGAGCTTCTTGTCGAACGGCGTCTCGATCACCTGCACGTCGCCGCTTTGCCCGATGGCGTAGAACTCACCCTCGGCGGCCCGGGCGATCTCCTTCCAGACCTTGCCCGCCTCGGTGTTGTTCCCGCAGAGAATCGTGTTGATGTAGATTCCCTTCGTGATGGCTGCCTTGGCGAGCTTGTCATAGGTGGGAACATCGGTGTACTCGTTGTGCGGCGGGAAGTCGCCCACGAGGTAGATGATCCGCAGGACGTTCTTGCCCTTGGACCATTTCACCTTGTTGATCGCGTCGTGCAGGCCCTGGTTGACGTTCTCGGGCCCGTCGCCGCCGCCCGCGGCGGAGAATTTCTTGAGGTCCGCGTAGACCTGGTCGATGTTGTCGGTCAGGTCGAATACCTTGGTCACGTAGGCATCGCCCTTGTCGCGGTAGGGCACCAGCGCGAGGCGAACCTTGGGCTTGGGCTCTCCCAGGATGATCTGGTTCGTGATCGACCAGATCTTCGCCTTCGCGCCTTCGATGAGACTGCCCATCGAGCCGGTGGTGTCCAGCACGAAGCAGACCTCCACGATGGGTTGTTTGGCTTGGGTCTTCTCGTTGGGATCGGTATTCTCGTCTTTCGCGGCCAGGTTGCCCGGCCAGACGGCAAGGAGCAGGATTCCCATCGCGACGGCAGCAGCGGCGTGTTTGCGTGTCATGATTCGTCCCTTTCTGTTCGGGTTGATCTTCATGTTCAGGACGTCTCGGCGGCCGGGGCGTTCGGGAGAATGTCTCGCCACCCGGCGAATTCTGTGGTGTTATAGTACAGGTAGCGCTCTGCGCGGAGCGAACAGTCTGACCGAAGGAGCAATCCATGACGATGCGACGATTGGCGATTCTGGGTTTGGTAGTGGCGCTGAGCGCCTCGGCTTTGTGGGCAGGGCGATACGAACAGTACACCGAGGCCGCCGCCAAGAGCGAAGACATGAAACCCGCATCCGCCACGTTCTTCGGCGGGGATGGCCCCGAGGAGTTCGTCGCTGCCGGCGTGCTGGGCGACGGACGAATCGTGGCATTCGGAAACGCCTGGGGCCCGAAGTTCGATTCGCCCAAAAAGCCCTTGGTAATGGGCCAGGGCACGCATCGTGGCCTGGAGGCCGTCAAGACCGATCGGAAGGGTCGCAAGAAGCTTTCTCGCGAAAACCCCGACGCCGCCGGGATGATGGTGTTCTATCAGCCGGGCCTGAAGGCCGTTGAGAAGGTCGCCCGTTTCGACTGGGGTGTGGCGAGTATCTCGACCGGCGCGGTGAGCAAGGACGGGAAGGGGCTGATCATCACGGGACGTTGCACGGACGCCTTTAAGACGGTCGGCAGGCACGCCAAGGTGCAGCGCGGGATCGATGAGCCCGCAGCGCAGCGGCGCCGCCGGTTCGGATCGTACAAATACGACGGCGTCGAGGTCAGCGGCGACGTATTCGTGATGCGCATCGACGTCAAAACCGCCAAGCCCGAGTGGGTCGTGCTGCTGAAGGGGCACCGTCAGCCGGCCGACGAGATTCACCAGGACGCCGAGGGCAACGTCTACGTCGAGATCCATGGCGTCAAGAAGATCTCCGCCGACGGCAAGACCGTGACGAACATCTGGGGCAGCGGGTTCGGTGGCAAGGTGGGTTTGCGGGCGGTCGACCCCAAAACCGGGGCGATTTACTGGGGAGGCGATCGGAACACCAACACCGGCCGCGAGCCCTGGCGACAGCCTTACCTGTACAAGATCGGCCCGGACGGTGAGAAGATCTGGACCGCCTGGGCGTGGAACGCCAAGCGCGTCGGCTCGGACGAGTACCGCCTCGTTTCGGACTCCGCCGCCCGCGATGGGGCGATCGCACCCAACGGCGACGTCCTGGTGGTGGGCTGGTCGGACGGCGGCAACAGCGTGTTTACCCGTCAGCCCTACGACCTGGACAAACCGGCGAAAAACAAGGGGCTGGGGATGAGCTCGTGGGGGATGAAGAACGCCAACTCGCTGGCGTACATCCTTCGGCTGGATCCGAAAACGCGCGAGCAGAAGGCCTGGACGCTCTGGCTGTCCTACATCCCGGACGATTTCTCGTCGCCGGGACATCGTAACGCCCCGAACTTTTCGAGCATCAAGGACATCCGGGTGCTGGAGGACGAATCGATCGGCATTGTGGGATCTGCCGCGACGGGCCTCATCCAGACGAAGCACTCGCTCTGGACCTACCCGCGCGATGGCGGAAAGTTCGGCGGACGGTTCGTGACCGTCCTGGGCCCGAAGCTCAGCCGCATCCGCTATTCGACCTACCTGCCCGGATGCAAGGACCTCTCGATGGCCGCGACGAAGAAGGGGCTGGTGGTGGCCAGTCGCTCCGACGGCGGTGGCGGGCGAATGGGCAAGACGCCGGGCTCGAAGAACGCCGCCCAACCCACCTTCGGAGGTACGTTTGACGGGCACCTCCTGCTGATCACCGAGTGAGGCGTGAAACGCTCGTTCAGTCGGCTTGACAGGTTCGCCCGCGGGCGATACCGTGGCGAAATCCGTTTGTTTCGCGTTGTATCGCTACGCGCGGGGATCGCGTGAGAATCGACCCGAACCAGATTCGCTGCCTCTCCCGCTACGGGACGGTGGGCATCGAGTTCGCCCTTTGTTTCGCTCTGCCGGTGCTGGGCGGGATGTGGCTGGACGCCCGCTGGAAGACGACGCCCTGGCTGACGCTGGTGGGGGCGGCGGTCGGGTTCCTGGCGGGCATGCTTCGGCTGGTGCGCATCGCCCGCCAACTGCGCGAAGAAAACGCCGACGAAGGCGACGCTGCTGATTGAGGCTGAGTGTCTCCATTGCCCGGAGCGACGACCGCCATGGTGCTGAACTACTTCACGCTGCTGCTTTGGCTGAATATCACCGCACTGGCGGCAGGTCTGCTGGGCGCGTACCCCACCTGGTTGTGGTGGGGGCGTGAAGGGCTCGCCTGCCAGGTGGCAGCGGGGATGATCGTCGGATCGGTCATGCTGTTCAACGCCATGATGCTCATCGGGGCGGCCCTTTCGGGCCCGACGAGACTGGCGTTTGCGTTCTGCCTGGGCAGCGTCCTTCGTGTGGCGGCCGCCCTGGGTCTGGCGTGGGTCGCCCATCGTGGCCTGCAGTTGCCCTGGGCGCCTCTGGCCGGCTGGGTGGGCGTGTTCTACATCGTGATGCTTCACGCCGAAGCGTTCTGGTTGGCGAGTGAATTCAAACGCGATGCCCACCAGGTGGCGTTGGGGCGATTGCCCCGCGACCGTCGATGGGCCTCGATGATCTTCAAGTAATCCTGCGAGGAACCGCGCGTGCCCCTGGCGTCCGGAAACCTGATGGACCACGTCAACGACCACCCCTGGCCCGGGTGCACAGGCGAATTGTTCGGGCTGCCGGTGACGTGGATGTCCAGCGGGATCGCGACGATGATCCTCATGTCCGTGATCGTCGCGGCCGTGGTGCTGGTGATCATGCGACGGCGTCGACCCAGCCCGGGCGGGGTCCCCTCCGGCGGATACAATGTGCTCGAAACACTGGTGGTGTTCGTGCGGGACATCATCGCCAAACCCGCCCTGCACGACAAAGCCGACGCCTTCCTGCCGTTCCTGCTGACCATGTTCGTGTTCATCCTGAGCATGAACCTCTCGGGCCTGCTGCCGCTGGGGGGGCTCAGTCCGGTGTTGGGCATCCCCATCGGCACCACGCCGACGGGCATCCTCGCGGTGTGCGGGGCGCTGGCGTCGATCACGCTGATGACGATCATCGGCACGGGCCTTTTCAAGACCGCCCAGCGCTGGCGGCAGAGCCATGGGATGCCGATCTGGCTGGCGGTTCCGCTCTCGCCGCTGCTGTGGATCTGGTCGCTGAGCCCGGAGATCGAGGGTGTCACGGGCTGGTTCATCCGCCCGTTCCTGATGGTGCTGGAGCTCACCGGCGCGGTGGCCAAGTGCTTCGCGCTGGTGATTCGTATGTTCGCGAACATGATGGCCGGTCACGTGCTGTTGGCCGTGATGATGATGTTCATCGTTCAGGGCATCGAGAGCTGGATGGTGGACCTCACCGGCAACATCGCCAGCCTGGCCCCGGTGGCGGTGTGCATCGTCGCCAGCGTGTTGATCGACCTGCTGGAATTGATGGTCGCCGGTTTGCAGGCGTATATCTTCACGTTCCTCACGGCGATCTTCCTTGGCCTGTA
>CAZYIH010000097.1:0-10516 GCA_964646915.1 uncultured Planctomycetaceae bacterium
CCGGGGCGGATCTTCGGATCCGCCCCGGTTCCTTTTTGGCCTATGAGAGAGTTCTCGCGGTGACGGCAAACGCAGGGCTTCCGCCTGCCGGCAGGCTGGCAGGCCCGCCACGAGTTGCGAGCCCTGCGTTGGATCGGGCAGGATAGGCGACAGGCGGCGACGGAAAGGTTTTGTCGCGTGGCCCTGATCGCTACAATGCACGGGATCGACATGCGCCCGCGTAGCGCGGAGAGGAGATCGGACCGACCCTTGGAACTGAGCATTACATTGGAACATCCCACCCGGGCCCGCCAGCTGTTCGGCCCGGGCGACCAGAACCTGCGAATGATTCGCGACGCCCTGGGCGTGCAGATTTTCGCGCGCAACGGGAAAGTCAAACTCACCGGCGGGTCCAAAAACGTCGCGCGCGCTGCTGCCGTCATCGAGCAGCTCCAGCGGACCATGCGGACCACCGGCGATCTCGGACCCGACGCGGTGGCCGAGGCGATCTCGGCTGCTGCCCAGGACCAGAAAGACAAGGCCTCCAGCGTGCTGGACGTGTATGTCTCGGGGCAACTGGTTCAGCCCAAAACGCCCGGCCAGCGGCGCTACATCGACGCCGTCCGCCACCACGACCTGGTGTTCTGCACAGGTCCGGCGGGCACCGGCAAAACGTATCTCGCCGTCGCCGTCGCGGTGCACATGCTCAAGCACAGCCTCGCCAAGCGGCTGATCCTCGTTCGGCCGGCCGTCGAGGCGGGCGAGAAGCTGGGCTTCCTTCCGGGCGACATGCAGGCGAAGGTGAATCCGTACCTTCGCCCGCTGTTTGACGCCCTGCACGACATGATGGACTACGATCAGATCCGCCGGTTCATGGTCAATGATCTCATCGAGGTGATCCCGCTGGCCTTCATGCGGGGACGAACGCTGAACGATTCGTTCATCATCCTGGACGAGGCCCAGAACACCACCGTCTCGCAGATGATGATGTTCCTCACGCGGATGGGGCACGGGTCCAAGGTCGTCGTCACCGGCGACGACAGCCAGGTGGACCTCGCCGGCTCGGTCCGCAGCGGACTGCTGGACGCCAAACACCGCCTGCGGGGAATCAAGGGCGTCGCCCAGGTTCGTCTCAGCGGCGAGGACATCGTCCGTCACAGCCTGGTCCAGTCGATCGTGGAAGCCTACGAGAATTCGCCCCGCAACAGCGGCGAATCGCCCGGCCCGTCGGGCTCGGCCGGCCAACCGTCCCCGTCGGCCTCCGGCGAGGGTTCGAGCGGCCAGTCCGACAGCCAGGAAGAATAGACCCCGATTTTCCCCGCACCGCCGGAATCGCAACGCCGGCTGTGCCGATAGGCGAGTAGACGCATGTGGCCATTTCGTAAAAAAACCCGTCAGCGCCGTGTGGAAGTACACGATTCGCTCCCCGCGCGGATGCGAGAGAGCTACGCCCGCTTCCGCCAGGCCGGCGGACTGCCCGCCCTCACCGTCGCGGTGGCGTTTTACGCGGCGGTGGTGTTGCTGGACGTCTTCCCGACCGACCCGGTGCCCTATCGCCCGGGCCAGTATGTCCCCGAGCCCATCCGGGCGCGGGTGGCGTTCAAGAGGCCCGACCCCTACCTGCTGGAGGACGAGTACGGCCGCATCCGGTCCGCCACCCCGGCGACATTCCGCCTGAACACCACCCTGGTGACCGACCAGATCATCCCCACGCTGCGCAAGCTGCCCAATCGCCTGCGGTCGGCCACCCAGCCCACCACCGCCGATGAAACGCTGCGGAAATCCTTCGCCCTCTCCGGAGACGCCGCCGTCCGGGAGTTCTGGGACGTGTTGGCCGAGGTCGATCGGGCACGCTACGAGCAGTCCGTCGAAGCCCTCAAGGACAAGCTCATGCTCACCTGCATCGTCCCCCATGCCCAGGCGGTCGAGCAGCGAAAACGGGCGGCGACCAAGGTGATCCTCACCCATCCGCTGGGGCGGACGACGATCGACATCGAGGACCTCATCAGCCTGCAGAAACCCGAGCGGATCAGCCATCGGGCCGGACTCCTCGCCCAGACGTTCGACCCGACGATCCAGGTCTATATCCGGGCGTACCTGCTCAATGTGCTTTCCGGCGGCGACGCAACCTACCTCTACGACGGCGAAGCCACCGAGAAGACCATCGCCGCCGCGATCGCCCTGCTCAGCAGCGCACCGCCCGAGCACGTATTCGTGCATTTCCGGACCGGCGACGTGCTCGCCCCCGCCAGCAACGCCGACGGATCCACCGGCTGGGACATTCCGGGGCTCAGCGAGCAGCATTACAGCCTCCTGCAGGCCGAGCGGGCCAAATACGTCGAGATCCAGCAGAAAACCGCCCCGTGGCGGGCTCGGCTGCGAATTGTGGGGCGGGCGATGCTGCTGGCGCTGCTGGTGGCGGCGCTCTGCCTGTACGTGTTGCGCTATCAGCCACACCTGGCAAGGCAACTGGGCAAGGGGCTCAAGCTGGCGATGACGCTGGCGGTGATGCTCGCGATCGCCAAGCTCGTGGTCCACGGGCTGGAATGGAACGTCCACGCGGCCATCCTGCCGGTCCTGATGGCCTCGATGATCGTAACGATCGCGCTGGGGCGGCGATTCGCACTGACCATCGGCACGGCGATGGCGGTGATGGTCACGCTACAGATGCGGGCCCCCCTGCCGGTGCTGATCGTGCTCATGAGCGGCGCGTTGGCCGGCGTGTTCCCGCTGGACGAGGTCCGCACGCGAACCAAGCTCGTGCGGGTCTCCTGTTTCTCGGCGATCGTCGTGCTCGCTGCCGTCTGGGCGGTGAACCTCTCGATGAACGTCCCTTGGCGGTTCTCGCTGATCGACGGGCTGTGGGGCGCGGGAATGGCCCTGCTGGCCGGCTTCCTCGTACAGGGCGTGCTGCCGATGGTGGAAAAATCCTTCTCGGTGGCCACCAGCATGACGCTTCTGGAGTGGTGCGACGCGTCGCGCCCCCTGCTCAAACGCCTGGCGATGGAAGCACCCGGAACCTACAACCACTCGCTGCAATTGGGGGCAATCTGCGAGGCGGCCGCCGAGACGGTCGGTGCGCGCGGGCTGCTGGCACGCGTCGGGGCGTACTATCACGACATCGGAAAGATCAACAAACCCACCTACTTCGTCGAGAACGAGTCCGGCGGCGGCTCGCGACACGCCAAGCTCTCCCCGGCGATGAGCCTGCTGATCATCATCGGGCACGTCAAGGACGGGCTGGAAATGGCCCGCGAGTACGGCCTGCCCGAGGTGCTCCACGAGTTCATCACCACCCACCACGGAACCACGCTGGTGCAGTATTTCTACAAGGCGGCCGCCGAGCAGCGCAGGGAGGGCAGCGACCGGGCCCCCGACGAGGTCGAGTTCCGCTACCCCGGGCCCAAACCCCGCCAGAAGGAAACCGCCATCCTCATGCTCGCCGACGCGTCCGAATCGTCCGTGCGGGCGATGAGCGAGCCCACCCCGGGGCGGATCGAAAACCAGGTCCACACGATGATCTCGCGTCGACTGATGGACGGCCAACTCGACGAATGCGACCTGACGCTCAAGGAAGTACACCAGATCGAGATGTCCATCATCAAATCGCTCTGCTCGATCTTCCACTCGCGGATCGCCTACCCCACCCCACCGGGGGAGACGCCGTCGGCAGCGGAGATGGACGGCGAGCGACAGGCCGCCCGCCAGGAGGCCCGCCGCGAAGAAGAAGCAGCCCACCAGGCAAATCCGGACCACGACCAGCCGGCCCCCATGCCGTCGGTGGCGATGAACCCCGCCCAGCAGTTCCCCGCACCGACCGATCGGCCGGCCGAGTGACGGATCAGCCGTCCCCCGCGGCCGAGCCTTTCGGAAAGACCGGCTGACGGCGATCGGCGTAGGGGTCGTCCTTGCCCCGCAACCCCCGCAGCAGAATCACACTCACGACGGTCAACCCCACGAAGTACCAGAAGGTCGGCCCGTAAGCTTTGGCGTAGTCGGCCCACATCTCGCCGGTCTCGTCGGATCGCCCCGCCAGCTTTGCGGCGAAATCGAACGTGCTGGTCCCGCCCAGCCACAGCAGCGGTCCGATCAGCAACATGATCGCCAGGGCGATCTGTCGGGTTCGCGTCTTCACTCGGCCATACGCCAGGGCATACCAGATACCCACCGCCGCCACCAGCAGAACACCGGCGTGATGGTCCCACGTGCGCTGGTTCAGCAGCATCATCCCCAGCGTCACCAGCCCCCAGTGCAGCATGCGCCGTCCGTCGGTGCGGGGGAGCTTCCGCCAGCCGATCGCCCACGCCGCCACCGCCACCCAGATCAACTGAAGGGCCTTGATGAGCATCCTGACGGTCTGCTCGCCGAGATCGATGAACGTAATCCATGCCGGACTGCCGTGCTGGTAATGCGGATCGTCGTCGGCGTTCCAGAAGATATCGCCCGCCTGGCCGTCGAGGAAGTAACGGCTCATCACGCCGGGGATCGACTGGTTGATGTGAATGGGGTACCACGCGCCCTTGATGAGCCCGGGAATGATGAGATTCTCCAGCCACGTGCCGGTCAGCTCGATGTACCGTTGGGGCCCGATGACCGCTGCAGGCAAGGCGACGGCCATCACAACCCCGCCCAGAACCGTCCCGCCCAGCAGCTTCCAGTTGCGCTGGTAGAGCCAGTACAGCACGAACAGCGCGGGGACCATCTTGATGCAGATCGCCATCGCCAGCATTGCCCCGGCCCAGCCATCCCGGCCTCTGCGGTACAGCCAGAGGTGCCCCACAATCAGCGCCAGGACGAACCCGTTGGTGTTGCCGTGCTGGATGTCGCCGATCACCAGCAGGATCGACCACCCCAACGCCAATGCCAGCACCCAGTCGGCCATCCGCTGATCGCGGTGTTTGCCCACAGAGCCGGCCAGCCCGATCGCAGCGAGGATTGCACCGACCTTCAGGATGCTGAAGACCAGCGCCGACGCGGAGACCGGCAGGTACGCGAACGGCGTGATGAGCATCACCACGAAGGGCATGTTGGGGTGAAGGTGGATCTGCCGGGCGTACTCGGCGTCGTCGACGTCCTGCTCGTCCGATGGTTTGACGTCCTTCGCTTCGCCGGGCTTGGGGGGCATGGTGTAGATATTCTGGCCGCGCCAGAAGGTCCTCGCCGCCACCGACCATCGCGCGATGGCGCCCTTGTGCGGCTTGGGCCTGCCCCTGCTGATCTGCTTCTCGCTGAGCGTGCCCGCTTCCTTGCGGCGGTCGTACTCCTGGGCCTTGCGGAGGTTCCTCATCGTGATCGTCTGGATCTGAACGACCGGGACGATCAACGCCACCGCCACCACCACGTATACCGCCACACGAAGCACCTTCTCGCGTCGGGCGACCTTCGGATCGTCCGAAACGGGCGTATCGTAAGGGAGGGACCAGCCGGTTGCGTGTTCTTCTCGAGCCATGGTGCTGCACTGTACCCGGGCGGAAATGGCGAGTCCAGCCCGTAACCTTGTCCGCCGAGCGGTGGGCCTCTATGATTCCGACATGGCCGCCGACCCTGAAATCCGTATCAGCTCGCACCAGTCCGCGATGCGCGTACCACGCAAGAAGATGGCCGGCCTCGTGCGGTATATCGCCCGGCGGGAAAAGGTCGCCCTCGCCGAGGTGGACATCGCCGTGGTGGACGACGAGCAGATGGAGCAGCTCAACCGCCGCCACCTCCGCCACGCCGGAACCACCGATGTGCTGAGCTTCGACCTGACCGCCCCGGGCGAGCCCGCCCTCTCCCTGCAACTGATCGTCTGCGGGCCGTTGGCCAGGCGAGTCGGGCCCGAGCATGGCCTCTCGCCCACGCGCGAGCTGCTGCTGTACGTCGCCCACGGCCTGCTGCATCAACTCGGCTACGACGACCAGGACCCGCCGGCCGCACGCACGATGCGGCAACGGCAGATGCAATTGCTGGAAGAATTCGCAAACGCGGGCTGACGGCTGACCTCAAGCCTCGCCCGGCGCCCGCATGAACGCGCCATAGGCCGATGGCGGCTCTGCCTTGGCGAGCACCGCCAGCTCCACCCGTCGCGCCCCGGCCCGCAGCAGCGCCCGCGTGGCTTCGTTGGCGGTCGCGCCCGTGGTGGTCACGTCGTCCACCAGCAGCACAGCCGCCCCGGACACATCCCCGCCGCGACGGACGGCGAAGGCGTCGCGAACGTTCTCGATGCGCCGCGTCCGCGGCAGGTGAACCTGCGGCGGGGTGTCCTTCACGCGGATCAGATCGTCACCGAGAGGCACGCCCAGCCGACGGGTAAGAATCGCCGCCAACCGCTGGGAGTGGTCGCCTCCGCGAACGAACTGGCGCCCGTAATGCATCGGAACCGGCAGGACAAGATCCAACTCGCCCGCATCGGCCGACCGCCGGCGGCGGATGCCCTCAGCCAGCAGCAGCGCCAAACGTCTGGCGATCACGCCGTCGCGATGGTACTTCAGCCGCAACACGCCCGGGCGGATCGGGCGGCGGTACGGCCCGAGGCGGTGAACCCGCGCGAAGCGGGGCAACACCGACGGACACCCCGCGCAGCCGTCCTCGCGGATGGGCACGTTCGGTCCGATCGACGATCCGCAACGCGGGCAGTACGGCAGCGCCGCCAGTTCGAGGAGGTCCTTGTGGCAGGCGTCGCAGAGCGTATCCCGCCCGTCGGTATCCGCGTCGCACGCCAGGCAGGCCGGCGGGAACACCAGCTCTCCCACCCCTCGCAGAATGTCGCCAAGATGGGTGACTGCCGACCGTGTCCAGCGTGTCAGACGCGGCGCGCTTACCATTTCGCCGGCCCGGGCGTCTGGGGGGATATCACGTGGGCATACCGCAGCGAACGCAACTGCCACCAGAGCAGCTCACCACGGGCGGCGGGGTCCACCACGGGCAGGTTGGGCGCCAGGTCCTGAAGGACCTCGCCCACACCGTGGTCGATCAGCAGTACCCCCAAAGCCGCGTCGTCGATTCGCCCTTTCCACAACAGCCAATCCAGCGTCGGGCGATGGCCGGCCCACAGCAAGGCCGTCAGGCAGCGTCGCTGGGGGAATTCCCCGAGCTTGCGGAGGTCCACCACCGCGTCCAGTTCGTCCCGCTCGCCGAGAATCAGCAGAGCGCAGCGATACGATCCGACCGCGAAGAAGTCGGTCTCCGGGCCGAACGCCCCACCGGCGAGACGGTTCCTGATGCGTCGGATGGCCGATGCCCGTTGCGCGTCGGTGCCGGCCGACAGGGCCATCAGCATCGCACCGGCGGAGCGCTCATTGGCGTTGTACACCGGCCGGGATGCGTTGGGGTCGGCGGGGTTTGCCAGCGGCGGGAGCATTCGCATCGCCAGCGCGAACTCCTCCTCGCTACCCCGTTCCGCGAGGTGCCACGCGACGTAATCGCCCGGGAGCGTCATCTCGTGGCGGGTGGTTTCGCGGAGGTCCCGCTCGAAGGCGTCGCCATTGGGCATCAGCCAGAGCCCCACGCCCGCCGCCGCCGAAGCCCGAGGCGTGGAAACCATCTCCGCATATCCGCTGGGTCGGGTCGTGGAGCGGATCGTCATCGACGTCCAGTTGGCAGCCCGTCGCAGCAGTTGCGTGCGGGTGGCCAATCGGTTGAGTTGCTCCTGGGTGGGCGCTTTGCCCGGGGCCGGGCGGTACAGTTGCGTCTCGCTCAGCAGTCGGGCGGCGTAGGCCATCGCGAGTTCACGGGAAGGCGACCAGAGCACGCGGCAGATGACCTCACTCGGCGCGAACACAGCCAGATCCAGCACTCGGGCGGCCCGGCAGGCGGCGATCAACTCCCCGTGGGTGACCTGCCCTTCGGGGTGGGTCGCCTCCGTGAGCACCGAGGAGATCTGGTTGGCCGTCGCGGCGTCGTTAAGCTTCAGCGCAGCGGCGGCTGACATCCCCATCGCCGGGGGCACGTTCCCGGCGCGTACCTCATGGGCCATCGCCAGGCGAACCCCCTGCCGCGCGGCGGGACGGTCCACCCCGGCGGCCACCCACAGCGCCCGGTCGCGCAGACCCGCGGGGATGTTCCGATTGCCCAGGACGTCCTTGAGTGCGTCGGCTGCGGTGTTGGGGTCCAGCAGGCTCAGCCCGAGCAACGCGTCGCCACGGATGCGCCAGTCCGGCGAGGCCAGCAGCGCTTCGATATCCTTCTGCAGCGAGTGCATCTTCGCCAGCCCTGCCGCCACAGCGGCGGCTCCCTGGGGGCGAGGAATGCTCGCGAACATGCGCGTTCCGGAGGGGGCACTGTCGTCGCTCGGACCCGGCGGGACGCCCTTGGCACGCAGCAGGGCGCGGAGTGTGTCCACGTCGCCGATGGCCGCTGCCGTCACAGCCGCCAACTCGCCCCGGCGGGCGTTGGGGTCGGCTGAGAAGTCCAGCCCCGTCACAGCCGAGAGTACGCGCTGGACGTGAACGTTGTTTTCGCGGTCGTCGGCCAGGTTCCGCAACGTGCTGAGGTTCGCCCGCAGAGCGGCGTTGGCGTCGGTGGGTTCGCGCAGATTGGCCAGAAAGTTGATCGCCCGCAGTCGGCTGATGGCGTCGGCGGGGGTGTGCGGCGGGCCCAGCCGGTCGATGCGGTCCAGGATCAGCGCCAGGCGATAGAAATACTCCTCGTCGGGCGTGTCCAGCTCGGAAACCACGTGTCGCATGAACCGCTCGCGGTTCAGCGCGCGGATGGCGACGGTGTTCATCGCCTCGATCTTCTCGGCCTCGGTGGCCTCGCGGAGAGTGGCCAGCGTCTGGTAGTCCCGATAGATCGGTACGAGAAATACCGCTGCGGCGCTGCCCAGGCAGGCGACCAGCAGCACGGTAAACGCTCTTCGCTGCCAGGGATGGCTGCGGAAGTAACGGCGGATGGTTCCCATGTCTTCAGTCTACGTCCCGCCCCGACCGGCGCCAAGCGCCATGGCCGACGGGGCGAAGAGAGGAACGGGCCTACACCACCGAACGGTTTTCGTCCTCGTGGCGGCCATGCTCGGCCTGGGTGCGGTTCTCGTCCTGGCGGCGATGGTTGATGCCCAGCTTCGCCTCGTACAGGCGGTAGACGTCGCCCGGGGTGAGCCCGAGAATCTGGCAGATGCTCACCCAGAAAAACAGCATGTCCGTCGCCTCGACGCGGGCGTTCTGGAGGTCCTGCAACTCGTACTGCCGCCCTTCTTTCGCCTCGCGATACCAGTGCTTCCAGGAGAGGCAGTCCTGCAACTCGTGACATTCGGAGACCAGCGCGTCGAGGTAGTTCTTCAGTGCCCGACCCGCCTGGGTGCGGGCGTCGGTGACGGCCTGCGATTCGTCGGCAGAGTCGGCCTTGTTGAGAGCGTCGCCCAGGGCGGCAGTGTCGAACCCCGCGCGTGCGTTCAGCTCGGCCTGCAGCGGCCAAATGTCTTCCAATGAGTCGATGGGCTTCTCGGCGTCGGGCATGGGGGGCTCCGTGTTTCGGGTCAGCGGGATTGTACCGTTCCCCCGGCGGCCATACAATCACGACATGTGCGGCTTTGCCGGTGAGTTCATCCTGCCCCACGCGCCCGACCAGCGGGCGTCGCTGGAGGTCGTCCGGGCGATGGCGGCCCGCCTGATCCATCGCGGCCCGGATGAGGCGGGCGAGTGGCTCTCGCCTGATGGCAGGTGCGCTCTGGGGTTCCGACGGCTGAGTGTGATCGACCCGGCCGGCAGCCATCAGCCGATGGTCTCGCAGGATGGCCAATCGGCACTGGCGTACAACGGGGAAATCTACAACTTCCGGCAGCTGCGGGAGGAACTCCACTCGGCTGGCGCATCCTTTCATACCTCGGGAGATACCGAGGTCATGCTGCAGCTCTGCCGCCTGCACGAACCACAGGAAGCATTGCGGCGGACCAACGGCATGTTCGCATTTGCGTACTACGATGCCACTGCGGGCTCGCTGCTGCTGGGGCGCGACCGCGTCGGGCAAAAGCCGCTCTGGTACGCCCCGCTGGCGGATCGGATCCTCTTCGCCTCCGAGGCCAAGGCCCTCTTGGCGCATCCCCTGCTGACCGCCGAGATGGACACGTCCGTCGTACCTCTTTATTTGTGCATGGGTTACATACCCTCGCCCAAGTCGGCCTGGCGGGGCATTCTCAAGCTGCCACCCGGGCATTTCAGCCTGGCCAGCGATCGGTTGGGCATGCCCCGGCGATGGTATTCCCTGCCGGTGAGCGATGGAGGCCCCCCACCCACCGATGAACAGCTCCGCGAGACGATCGCCCAGGCGGTCGCCGATCGACTGATCGCCGACGTTCCCGTGGGCACGCTGCTCAGCGGCGGGATCGACTCCGCCATCGTCACCGCCATGGCGGCAGACGCCGTGGGCGATCCACGTGAGATCCGCTCGTTCACCGCCTGTTTTGACGACCCCCGCTACGATGAGCGTCGGCGGGCCACCGCCACCGCAGGTCTGCTCGGCGTAACGCACAGCCTTCTGCAAGTGCTTTCTCCACAGCCGGATACCATCCTGGACGTCATCGATCATTGCGACGAGCCGTTCGCTGATTCCAGCGTGATTCCGA
>CAZYIH010000098.1:0-5920 GCA_964646915.1 uncultured Planctomycetaceae bacterium
ATGCTTCTGGGCGCGATGGCCGGCTATTACGGCGGCAAACTGGATGACTTCATCGTCTGGCTGTTCTCGACACTGGCGTCGATACCCGGGCTCATCCGCGTGATCGCCATCAAGTTCGCCTTTCAGAGCATCGACCCATTCGACATCGCCATCGGCGGCTGGACGATCGCCGAAAACGTCGACCTGGCGGGCCTGCCGGGCATCATCCTGGCGCTGTCGATTTCCGGCTGGATCGGCACGTGTCGACTCGTCCGGGCCGAGACGTTCAAGCTCCGCGAACTGGACTACGTATTGGCCGCCCGCGCCTCAGGCCGGGGCGGGCTGTCCATTCTCGTGCGTCACATTCTGCCCAACGTGGTGCACCTGGGAATCATCAATTTCTCCCTGGGGTTCATCGGGGCCGTCAAGGCCGAGGTCGCCCTGAGTTACCTCGGGATCGGCGTGACCGATCAGCCCAGTTGGGGCAGCATGATCAGCGCTGCCCGCATGGACCTCATCGTCGGGCGATGGTGGCAGATCGCCGCGGCAGGGACAGCCATGTTCATCCTGGTCCTGGCGCTGAACATCTTCGGCGACCGCCTGCGAGACGCACTGGACCCGAAACTGAAAAACCTGTAACCCGATCGGCCCGAACGCGGCCGAACCATTATGAGCGAGACAGACCGCACACTACTGGAAGTTCGCGACCTGCGGACGTACTTCCCCACCGACGATGGAATGGTGCGCGCCGTCGACGGCGTGAGCTTTCGCATCGACCGCAGGCAGACCTTCGCCCTGGTCGGCGAGAGTGGGTGCGGCAAGTCGCAAACCGCCTTCTCCATCCTTCGCATCCTGCAAAAGCCCGGCCGTATCGTGGACGGCAGGATCCTGCTGGAAGGCAAGGACCTCTGCAGGCTCAGCGAAAAGCAGATGCGGCAGGTCCGTGGCGGGCAGATCAGCATGATCTTCCAGGAGCCCATGAGCTCGCTGAACCCCGTGTTCACGGTCGGCCAGCAGATCTCCGAAGCCATCCTCCTGCACCGTCGGGTTTCGTCGCGGGAGGCCCGGCAGATCGGCATCGAGCTGCTGGAGAAGGTCGGCATCCCCGCCCCCGAGCAGCGTTTCGACGAATACCCCCACCAGCTCTCCGGCGGCATGCGGCAGCGCGTGATGATCGCGATGGCCTTGTCCTGCAACCCCAAGCTGCTGATCGCCGACGAGCCCACCACCGCCCTGGACGTGACGATCCAGGCGCAGATCCTCGACCTGCTCAATGAACTGCAGCGCACCGAAGGGCTCAGCGTGATGCTCATCACCCACGACTTGGCCGTGGTGGCTGAGACCGCCGACGTGGTGGGCGTGATGTACGCATCGAAGGTCGTCGAACTCGCCGACGCCGAGACGCTCTACCACAACCCGACCCACCCCTACACGCGGGGGTTGTTCCGCTCGGTCCCCAAGCTGGGCGAAGACCACGACCGCCTCGAGACCATCCCGGGCTCGGTGCCCAACCCACTGGCGTTCCCCCCGGGCTGCAAGTTCCACCCGCGCTGCCCACTGACCCGCGCACGGGCCGAGAACGCCGCCGAAAAAGACACCGTCGCGATGCCCCTGGCCCGCGGCGAGGTCCGCATCTGCCGCCAATGCGCCGCCCGCGAACCCGCCCTGCGGGAGATCGCCCCGAAACACTGGTCCGCCTGCTGGTTGGCCGAAGGCTACCACGACGCCCCCGAAACCAGCCCCGCCGACCGACCCGCCGCCAGGACCGACGAGCCAACCGCCGCACCCTGAACGAACCATGATCGACGAAGCGCCAAAACCCATCCTGTCCATCCAGGGCCTCAAGACCTGGTTCCCTCTGCGAAGTGGCGGCCTGTGGGGCGCCAAGCAGTACGTCCGTGCCGTCGATGGCGTGGACCTGACCATTCCCGCCGGCGGCACGCTGGGACTGGTCGGGGAGTCCGGCAGCGGCAAGACCACCGTCGGGCGAACGCTGCTGCGACTAATCCCCCCCAGCGCCCGGACCGAGGGCGCGATCCACTTCGACGGCCAGGATGTCTCTGCCGCCCGCGGGCGAAAGCTCAAGGCGCTGCGTCGACGCATGCAGGTGATCTTCCAGGACCCCGTCGGCTCGTTGGACCCGCGGATGACGGTCGGCTCGATCATCGCCGAGCCGCTGGCTGCCCATGGCCTCATGAGCCGGGCCGATCGCCGCAAGCGCGTTGCCGAGCTGCTGGACCGCGTCGGGCTGGCGGCCGCCTACACGAACCGCTACCCGCACGAATTTTCCGGCGGGCAGCGACAGCGCGTGGGCGTCGCCCGGGCGTTGGCGACCAATCCGGACTTCATCGTCTGCGACGAGCCGGTCAGCGCACTGGACGTCTCCATCCAGGCACAGATCCTCAACCTGCTCAACGATCTGCAGGACGATCTGGGCATCACGTACCTGTTCATCGCGCACAATCTCGCGGTCGTCGAGCACTTCGCCGACGAGGTGGCCGTGATGTACCTCGGACGGATCGTCGAGCACGCCGGCAGAGACGCACTGTACGACAACCCCCAGCACCCCTACACCCGGGCGCTGATGGCGTCGGTCCCGAAAATCGAGCCGTCCCGCACCGTCTCGCGGGCACAGCTGCCCGGTGAAATGCCCTCGCCCATGAACCCGCCGCAGGGGTGCCCGTTTCATCCGCGCTGCCCGCTGACCCGCCAGGCCGCCGCCGACCTTCCGGACAACAAGACCGTCACCATCCGCTCGGAAGGAACCGCCGTCCGCGTGGTGGCCAAGTGCGTGCGGACGGTCCCGCAACTCGTCCCCACCGCTGCCGACCCCTCCCATCGGCACGCCTGCCTGCTGAACCATCCGCCGGAATAGATCCTCGACGAAAAACACAAGCCCCGGTCCTTTGCAGGGTCGGGGCCTGGTCTTCCTTTCACAGCATTGGCTTCTCAGCGATCCATCGTCCTCGCCGCCAGGGCGTCCAGAACGATGGTCAACTCGCCGCCGTTGTAGGGCACGACGCCGGCAGCGGGGATGTCCCACGCGTCGGGCTGCTCGCCCAGCAACCGGCTGACGGCCTTGGCTTTGTCCTCGCCGGTCACCAGCATGATGATGTAGCGGGCGGCGTTGATCAGCGGGTAGGTGAAGGTCATTCGGCTGCGCCCGAGGGTCGGCACGTGATACGCCATCACGAGCTTCTCGCCCTCGTGGAGCGCCTCGTTGTGGGGGAACAGGCTGGCGGTGTGCCCGTCGCTTCCCAGACCCAGCAGCACCAGGTCGAACATCGGCACGCCGTTGGGACCGGCGGGCACGAGCTGCCGGATGCGCTGCTCGTATTGGGCGGCGGCGGCCTGGAGGTCCGGGGCGTCGGCGGGCATGGGGTGGACCTTGTCTGGAACGATCGGAACGCGGTCCAGCAGCGTGCGCTGCACCATGAGATAGTTGCTGTCGATGTGGTCCTGCGGGACGTCGCGCTCGTCGCCAAAGAAAATATCCACCTTCTGCCACGGGATCTCGCCGCGCAAGCCCTCCGACCCCAGCAGATGATACAGCCCGTGCGGCGTGGTTCCGCCGGCCAACGACACACTGCACTTGCCCCGTTCGGAGACCGCGCGGTTGGTGATGTCCTTGACCTGGTCGGCCACGGTGCGGGCGACCTCGGCTTCGGAGGACTTGACGATGACGTTTCGCTTCGGGCTCGGTGCGCTCATGAATGTGTCCTGCCAGGTCGCCGGCGTGCGGGGGTCTGCCGGCGACGCGGTACGATGATTCCCCCGCGATTTGTGCATTCTAGGGCGCAGCGAGTCCGCTGGCCAGATTTCAGTTTGTCAGCGACTGGATCGGCGCGGGAATTCTTCCGCCGAATTCCACAAAACGCCCGGAGGCCCCGTCGTTTCGCACGTCCATGACCGGGGCCGACCCGAACAGCCCGCCCCACTCCACCGTATCGCCGGCGACCGCTCCGGGAACGGGCACCAGCCGGACGGCTGTGGTCTTGTTGTTGATCACGCCGATGGCCATCTCGTCGGCAATGATCGCCGCGACCGTCTGCGGGGAGATGTTGCCCGGAACGGGGATCATGTCCAGCCCCACCGAGCAGACGCTGGTCATCGCTTCGAGTTTCTCGATGGACAGATGCCCCGCCGCAGCCGCCGCGGCAAGGGAGGCGTCCTCGCTGACCGGGATGAACGCTCCACTGAGACCACCGACCGAACTGGAGGCGAACGCGCCGCCCTTCTTCACCGCGTCGTTGAGCATGGCGATAGCCGCCGTCGAACCCGGGGCGCCGATGCGGTCCAGCCCGAGGGCGGTGAGAATCTCGCCCACCGAATCGCCCACCTGCGGCGTCGGGGCCAACGACAGATCGACGATGCCGAACGCCACGCCCAGCTCCCTGGCGACCTCCCGGCCGATCAACTCGCCGACGCGCGTGACGCGGAAAGACGTGATTTTGATTTCCTCGGCCAGGTCGCCCAGCGTGAGCTTGCCCTCCTGCTCGATACGTCGCTTGAGCGCCCCGCTGACCACGCCGGGCCCGGAGACGCCGATGTTGACGGTGGCTTCCGGCTCGCCGGCGCCCATGTACGCACCGGCCATGAATGGGTTGTCGGACGGGATGTTCGCGAAGACCACCAGCTTCGCCGCCCCGAAGCCCTTGTCCGCAGCGGTGGCTGCCGCCGTTTCGCAAACCACCTCGCCCATCCGCCCCACGGCGTCCATGTTGATGCCCGCCTTGCGGGACGCGACGTTCACCGACGCACACACCCGGGCCGTCTGGCTGAGCACCTCCGGGAGCGAGTCGATCACCACCTGCTCAGCCGGCGTCATGCCCTTCTGCACCAGCGCGGTGAACCCGCCGACGAGGTCCACCCCGCACGCCGCTGCGGACTCATCCAGCGTGCGGGCGACCTCGATGGCCGCCCCGGTTCCGTGGCCGGCCAACAGCTGCGACGCCGGGGAGATCGCCAGGCGCTTGTTGGTCACCGGAATGCCGTACTTCGCCCCAACCCGCTCGCAGGTCTCCACCAGGCGCGACGCCCGCGAGGTGATCTTGTCCTTGAGTTTGCGGCAGAGGGTGTCCACGCCGGCAGCGGCGCAGTCCTCGACGTTCAGCGCGAACGTCACCGTCCGCAGGTCCAGGTGCTCGCTGTGGAGCATTTCGATGGTCGACAGTACTTCATCGGTATTCAGCATGGTTTTCGCCTGTCTTGTCCGGGTGGTCCCGGCGGTGGGTGTCAGTCTCTCTGCGAGGTCAGCCGAAGTTGGTTGGTGGCAACGAACACGTTCTCGTGCTGGAATTTCACGTTGAATCCGCCGGCGCTGCCCATGGCTTCGAGGTCTGCCTGGAGCAGGCGGACGTCGTAACGGGCGGGGACGTCGACTTGGCTGATGAGCGTGAATTCTCCATCGATGCATCGCCCGAAGAGGTCCACGATGTTGATGTCCTTACCGGCGAGGTATCGGCTGAAGCCCAGCAGGAAGCCCGGGCGATCCTGCCCGAAGGCGGTGAGCACGAACCGCTCGCTACCCTCGGGCGGGGACTCCTCGACGGGGTCCAGCACGCGGGCCATCACCTGCAGGTTGGTCCCCTCCTGCGCCAGCTCGCGCACCTGGGATGCCAGTTGGTCCGGCTCGATGGGCTCGGGCAGCGAGATCACCATGATCAGCGTGAAATAGCCCTCGAGCACGGTCTGACTGCAGGAGTCGATATTGCCGCCCAGCTCGCTGACGGCGTTGCCGACGGCCGCCACGATACCCGGATGGTCGTCGGCCAATACATTGATTACGTACGCACTGTCGAATCGTGTCGTTCCCATTCGCTCACCTCGCCGGGGATTATACGCCCGGGCGACCCGGGATGCACAGAGCGAAAGCTGCATCGCCGCGGAGAGTGTTCGACATGATTGGGTGGGGCTTTTCATCAGGCCGCTTATTGCCCTG
>CAZYIH010000098.1:6020-10511 GCA_964646915.1 uncultured Planctomycetaceae bacterium
CTGGAAGGCCGTGCTACGCGACTGCGGGCTCAGTCTTCCTCGCCGGGGGGATAGTAGAAGTTCAGGCAGTAGAGGCAGAGCGAATGGCTGATTTCCGGGCGCGGGTTGCGGACCAGGTCGGGGATCCAGTCCCACTTCTCGGACTGGGAGTTGTCGCGGATCTTTCGGCAGTGGCAGCATTGGACGATGTTGCCGTCCTTATTGACGTGCCGGGGCCCGAAGCAGACGCCGCAATCGGGCGGGAAGGGCTCTTCCAGGCGGAGATGGTGGGTCACCAGCAGGCCCAACTGCCCTGCCAGCGGATAGGCGCTTTGCATGAACAGCCGAAAGACATCCGGCGAGGAGCACTCGTACTCGCAGTCGAACCGTTCATCGTCCCGAAGAGCCGAGGTGTACCCGTTCTCGTAGAACGGCCGAAGCGATGGGTCGATGACGGCCAGCAGATCGCAACCGATGGGGAAACGTTCGATGATGTCGGCCCCGTCGTTGACGGCGGCGAACTGCACCCATGCGTCGTTGTAGCCCCGCAGGTGGAACGAACCGTCCAGCAGGCAGACAACGTCCGCACTGTTCTGCAGCGATTCGAGATCAACCCCCTTTACGGACAACCCGAATTCACGGTCCAGATGCACTGGATTTGCTCCCTGCTCCCGCGTTCTTGGCCAATCCACGAGACCCGCATTCGCTCCGGACCGACGGCGATGCGCGGCCGGTCAGAACTCCAGCGGCAGCATGACGGGCTTGCGTGACTCGGTCGCTTTCCGAGCCAGTGCGTGGGCCTCGTTGTACTGCTCGGCTACGACGTTCCAGCTGACCACGTTGTCGAGGTACTGCTTGAGGTTCTCGCCCATCTGCATTCGCCTGACTTCATCGCATGCCAGTTCGATCACGGCGTCCTTGAGCATATCCTTGGTGGTGAACAGCATGCCGCCGCCGTTTTCGAGCGTCTGGGCGGTAAGCCCTTCCATCGGGGCCGTGGTCACGTAGGGCTTGTTCAGCGCGATGATCCGCGCGAGCGTGCCGGACTGGGTCTCGTCGGTGCTGGGCAGAACGATGAAGTCGCACACCGCCATCATCTTGTAGTACACGTCCCCGCGCGGAACGAACTCGTAGTAGTGCGCCAGCCCCTTTTTCTGGAGCAATTCGACGTCGCCGCGGTATTTATCGTAGTCGGACTTGTGGTTCGGATCGCGCCACGTGCCGGCCGCCAGGAGATCCCACTCGACGCCGGTGCGGCTGCGGATCTCGTGGGCGATGTCTTCCCACATGTCCGTGAGGATGTCCCACCGCTTGTTGGACTGGATCCAGCCGATGAGTCCCACGAGGTGCTCGGAAAGATCGGGCGCCTTGTCCGGGCCCAGCCCGAGCTCGTCCTTGAGGCGGACCACCTCGGCCAGCGAGTAGCGCCGATCGTCGCGGGCGCCGTGCGGGACGACCATGATGTTCCGCGGCGTGGGCCAACCCTTGCCGGTGAACGTCCAGTCCAGCCGCCATTTCTGGTAGTGGCACTTGAAGAGCACCACGTCCGCCCGGCGACACATCTTGAACACGAAGTCCGCCTCGAACTCGGTCAGTCGCCCGTGAACGGTGTGCGGCTCGACGATGGTAGGCCAATCGCTGATCGCATCAAGCAGATCGAGGAACCCCTCGTTGCCGTCGCCCTGGCCGCGCTCGTCGCAGTATTCGTACAGGCCGTACTCGTGCTCGATGTGCACCGAGTGAGGCTGCAGCTCGGCGATTTTCTCAGCCACCGGCCGCCACCAGTTCCGCTGGGACATGTCAATCAGCGGGATCACGCCCTCGCCCTCCCCGTCGGTATGGCTGATGACGAGGACCTCGCGGTCGGGGTTGTGCTTCTGGATGAACTCGCGCGCTTCCTCGCAGAATGTGGCGATCCCACAAAGCCGCGGCGGGTAACTGCTGATCATTACGATTGGCTGGGCCATCGTTCACTTGCCTCTGGTCTGAAATCGTCTGCCCGCAACGCTGGACAGGTCTAGTTGCTGCTCTCGGACGAAGCGGCCTGGGCGGGCTTGCGATCCTTGGCGCCGATGACCGGCCCGGAGGCCTTGATCGCTTTGGGCACGGGGCGCTGCTCGGTTTCCTTATCGGTCGGAACCTTACCGAGAGTCTGCTCCGTCTGAATTTCGTGCATCAACAGCACGCTCATCAGGTACGCCAGAGTGCTCTCTGCGCCCTGATTCTCGTTCACGCGGTCGGTGTGCAGTCCGTCGCGACAGCCACCGGTGGTGAAATCGTACAGCGGCGTGCGCAGGTCATTGTCGCCCAAGAACCACAGGAACGCCTTGCGCGCCTGGTCGATCCAGTGCTCTTCCCTCGTAACATGGTAGGCCTCGATGCAGGCGTCCACCATCGCGTGGGCCTCGATGGGCTGCTGATCGAACTGGGCCCGACTGCCTTCGCGGTTCATCCAACCTTCGGTGCCGATGATCGAGAACATGCCCTCGTCGTTGGTCTGCACCTCCAGCAGCCAATGCAGGGCGCGTTTTCCGATGTCGATCATCTCGTTGTTGCCCATCCACTTCCCGCAGGTCAGCAGCGCGTGGGGCAGCTTGGCGTTGGCGTAGGTGACGCTGCTTTCGCACCAGGGCCAATCGTCGCTCATTCCGCTCTTGAACATCGCCAGCAGCTTCTCGGAGAGAATCTTGCGGTAGCGCCGCACTTCCGAATCGCCGCTGAAACGACGCAGGTACGCCTGGATGCCCGTAATCGTGAACGCCCACGAACGCGGCGAGACGAAATGCTCCGTCGCCGGCAAGGCCGCAGTGAAAAGCTGGGTCGCCAGGGCGATCATCGACTCGTGCGGACACAACGCCACACCCACACCCAGCCCCCACAGCGCCCGGCCGTGAGAGTCCTCGCTGCCGACCGCCTCCATCCAGTTTCGGCTGTAGTCCATGAAGTTGCGGAATCGGCCGGTTTCGGTATTCAGCGCGTGGGCCAGGAACGACAAATACGTGTGAATCAGCGGCAGCATCGCCTCGTCGTGGGACTGGTCCCAATGCATCGCCGTGGCAATCAGCGCCCGGGTGTTGTCGTCGGTGCAGTAGCCGTGCCAGCGATTGGGCGTGGCGTACTGGCAGTGCTGGAAGATGCCCGTATCGTCGGTGAGAATCCGCAGGTGTCGCAGGTCCACCTCGGGCAATTCGTCGCTTTCGCGGGAGGCCTTCGTGGCGGGGTTCAACACCGGTAGCGTGCCGGCGTGACGCCGCTCGATCCACGACTCGCGCGCCTGGGCAAACACGTCGAGATAATCCTGGGCGACGCGCTTCCAGGTCATCTGTCGGCAGAACTGATACGCCCGCTTGCGAATGGCGTGGCGTTCGGTCTCGTTGTCCAGCAGGCCCTGAATCTCGCGGGACAGCGCCTCGGAGTCCTTGGTGGGCACGACCTTGCCCCGCCCGTCTGCCAGCATTTCCTCGGCGTACCAGTAGTCGGTCGAGACGGTCGCTTTGCCGGTTCCCATCGCGTACGCCAGCGTTCCCGAGGTGATCTGCGCCCTGTTGAGGTACGGCGTGACGTACACGTCGGCCGCCCCGAGATATTCGCAGAGCTCTTCGATGTCCACAAAGCGATTGATGAAGATGACGTTGTCGGTCAGGCCCAGTTCGTCCACGCGGCGGGCCAGGGAGTTGCGATATTCCTCGCCGCTTTCGCGCTTCACGTGCGGATGGGTGGCTCCCAGCACGATGTACACAAGGTTGGGATACTTCTCGACGATCGGCGGCAGCGCGTCGATGGCGTATTCGATGCCCTTGCCCGGGCTGAGCAGGCCGAAGGTGAACAGCACCGGGCGACCCTCGACCCCGAACTGATCCTTGAAGTAGTTGGGGTCCACGAAGGGCACGTCCGGAATACCGTGCGGAATGGTGATGATCTTCTCGTTGGGCACGTCGAAGACGTCTTCGAGAATGCCGTGGGCCACGTCACTCATCACGATGAGACGTTCGCAGATCTTGCCCATCTCGTTCATCACGATTTGCTGCTGGTCGTTGGGATCCTTCAGGACGGTGTGCAGCGTCGCCACGGTAGGCCGACGGAGCCGACGCAGCATCCCCAGCAGGTGCGAGCCGCACGACCCGCCGTAGATGCCGTACTCGTGCTGCACGCAGACCGCGGAAATCTGCCGGATGTTCATAAACTCCGCCGCCAGGCGATAGTCCGGCTGGGAGTTCTGGCGGATCTCGAACCGCACGCGGTCGGGATACGGGTAGCCCTCGGGCTGATCGTTGATCGCGACGGTGAACACGTCCGACTTGCTGGAAGCCTGCAGCGAGACCGCCTCACACAGGTCGTGGGTGAAGGTGGCGATACCGCACTTCCGCGGCGTGTAGCTGCCGACGAAAGCAATCGAAGGCTGGTCCAGGTGAACACGGGGCTTATTGGGCATGACGTCCTTTCCTGAGTGATCTTACTCCATACGCACAGAGCACACCGGGTATTGTATGCACGCCCCCACCCGCCCGCAAC
>CAZYIH010000099.1:0-10509 GCA_964646915.1 uncultured Planctomycetaceae bacterium
CGGCGGGCGAGCCGGTCATTGCGGCCGGGGCGAACGTGGTGTAACCTCACACATCGCCGGCGGCAAAGAAGTGGGGCCGGATGAAACAGTTGCCCTGACCCGATCTTCCCAAGTCAGAAAAGGACGACAAGATGAACGCGATTTTCAGCATCTTTCCGAAGTTCCTCCGCAAGCTTTCTGCCGAGCAGCTCGCCGAGACCATTCACCGGGTCGGGCTGGACACGACCAATCTCGTGATCCGCGACGGGTTCTGGTGCAAGCCCGGCTCGTTGGCGGCCGATGTGCCCGCCTTTCTCAAGACGATGGAAAAGGCCGACATCAAGGTGCACTTCGCCACGGCCGGCTTCATGCCCGCGGACATCCTCGCCGACGACACAGCCGTCCGTGTGCTGGCGGACAACGGCGTGCGTGAGTTCCGCCTGGGGTACTACAAGGGCGGCGACGAACCGGGCAAGACGCTCGATACCGCCCGGGCCGAGATGGCACAGCTGGCCGACCTGTGCGACCAACTGGACGTCAAGGCGGTCTACCAGATCCATCACGGGACGGGCATTCCCTCGCCCAGCGCGATCTGGCACGTGGTCGACGGCCTGCCGGGCGAGCACATCGGCGTGATGCTCGATCCGGGCAACCAGGCGAACGAAGGGTTCGAGAAGTGGGGGCGGGCAACGAAGCTGCTGGGAGAGAACGTCGCCGCCATCGGCGTCAAGGACGCCCGGGTGACCCAGGACACCTCCCGCCTCGGCGAGGAGGACAAGGGCTGGGGGACAAGCTGGACCACGCTGGATAAGGGAATCACCAACTGGTACAAGCTGGTCCGCTCGCTGGACGCGATTGACTTCGACGGCACGTTCGTGTGGATGCCCTTCTACAACGAGGGCGAACCGGACGTGATGATCGAGAAACTCGCCGGCGAGGTGGCCTACCTGCGCAAAGTTGTCAACGACGTGACGACCACGCGCAAAGAGGCCTGACGGCTCGCGCCGCTGGAGAGTATCGCCGCTGTGTTTCGGTTCGCCCGGCCCGTCGGGATCCGCAGCGGGTGCGTTTTATCCTTCCACCCGGGCGGCCGCTTCGGGGAGGTCTCGGCCGATCTCGTCCACGCGATATCCCATGCCGGTTCGCCCGAGGGTGGACAGGTCCACCTGGCCGTCGCGTCGGCGGTAGAGGCCCGGATGCACTTCGGCCTCGACGTCGCTGGCGGCGGGGTAGAACTGCATCGCGTTGGTCTCCACGCCCATGATGGTTCCGGCGTGGGCGGCCAGGCGAACGTGGGGAATCTGGGCGAGCATGGGGTTGGTCAGGTCCTGCACCATCAGCGTCATCCCATGTGCCTTCGCCCAGCAGAGGCTCAGCAGCGCACCGGTCTGCGTCTTGCAGGTTTTCAGCGCCACGCCCGTCCATCCCAGGCGTCGGCCCTGCGCGACGAGTCGCCAGTCGTGGGCGCTTTCGTCCATGAACAACGGCTTGCGGGCCGAGACGCTGTGAACGTCGATGGGGTTGGCTTCGAGGTCGTAGGGGAAGGGCTGTTCGACGTAGAGAATCATCCCGTAAATCCGCGGATGTTCGATCACCAGGCGGTCGAGGATGTCGTTGACGTAGGACGGGTCGGTGACGGTGCAGTTGAAATCGCTCGTCAGCCAGAGAACGCCTTCGTCGATGGCGATTTGCCCGATGCGCGTCAGCCGGTCGTAGTCCCACTCGGCGTCGTTGCCGCGCAGTTTGACCTTCAGGCAGGTCAGCCCGTCGCGACGGATCCACTCACGCAGCAGCACCGGGTAGCCGTCGTCGGGCTCGTCGCCGGTCAGCTCGCTGGGGTCGATGAGGTCCTTGCCACCCACCAGATGCCACGCCGGCAGCTTCGCGGGCGGGTCGGAGACGAGGAACTCGCTCGGATAGACGCCCTGGAACGACACGTCGGATCGCTCGGCTGGCGTGAGAAACGCCGAGAGATCGCTCGATAGATACTGCTCGTTGTAGGTCTGGTAGACGTCGACCTCGTGCAGTTGGCCGAAGGCGTCGTGCAGGGCGATGTCGAACGCGCTGCAGCAGACCAGGGCTGCGAGGTAGGGCATCTCGCCCTCGGGGCGGTCCTGGGAGAAGTCCCGCAACGCCCGGGGAAGCCTCTGCTCCTGGAACGCATGGCCGACTTCCAACGGATGTCCCGAGCCTTCCCACCGGGCCCAGTCGGCTGTCAGGTGCTCGCAGAAGCCCTTGAGCGCCTCGTGCCGGTCTTCGTAGCTGAGTTGATCGGTGGGCCAGACCCATTGCACGCTCAGGGGCGTTTCGCCCCAGCCGTCGGCGGTGTTGCCGGACTCATCGGCGACGGTGAGCTTCACGCGGGCGCACGTCACGTGCGTGAGCGTCTCGGTCCCGAACTTCAACGGCACGCGGGTCTCTACGGGCAGGAAGGTTACCTCAGCGGCGGTTACGCGGATATCGGTCGGCTTGGCCATGGGGTGTTCATTCGCTTTCTTTGAGGGTTCGGATGTCTTGGTTGGCGGAGGCCCGCAGGGCGAGCCCGTCCACACTGGAGGCGGCGGCGTTTTCTTCGAGCATCTGCTCGACGGCTGCCTCATCCACCGGCAGGGTGGCGGCTGCACGGCGATGGCTGGCGAGATAGGCGGCGTTGGTCAGCTCGACCTGGTGGAGGCCGCCCTGGGCGCCCGCGACCATCGGCGAACCGTCGATGAGATGGCGGGCGAAGGCGTGGACCACAGCCAGCCGCAACTCGTCGGCGGACGGTTCGGCGTCGCAGTCCACTTTGACCCATTCCGACGCCAGGGCGCCTTCTTCGCTGCCGGCACGCGGGCAGGTGAGAATGTGCTCCCCGAGCGGGCCGGCAAGCGTTCCAAGTTTCAACGAATCGCCCTGGATCATGGCCGTCGCCCGGTCGCCGGACAGCACGAGTCGCTCAATGCCCGGGGCGTGAGCGGTGGAGGCGTAGATGTGCCCGGTGGCCGGTCCGGCGTATTTGCAGACCAGCTCGGCGGTGTTCTCGACTTCGATGGTGTGGTGTCGCGTCTGGCAGAATGCGAAGACCTCTCGCGGCAGGCCGCCCAGCCAGAGGAACAGGTCCAGCGAGTGTGGGCCCTGATTCATCAGCACCCCGCCGCCTTCGCCGTTCCACGTGCCCCGCCACGCGCCGGAGGAGTAATACGCCTGCGTGCGAATCCAGTCCGAGCAGACCATTTCGACGCGGAAGATCTCCCCCAGCGTGCCCTCGTCGATCATCTCGCGCATCCGCTGCACCATCGGGCGGAGACGCTGCTGGAACATCACGCCGAGGGCGACGCCATGCCTCTTGCACTCCTGGATCATCCATCGCGCCGGGCCCACGGTGACGGCAAGGGGTTTCTCGCACAGCACGTGGATCCCCGCGCGGGCTGCACGTACCGCCAGCGGCGGGTGCCAATAGTGGGGCGTGGCGACGATGGCGGCGTCGATGGTGCCGGAGTCCAGCAACTCCTGGGCGTCGTGAAAGTGGGGAACGTTCAGCTTGTCGGCGGCGCGATGAGCGTTCTCGGGAACAGCGCAGGCGACGCCGCCCAGCTCGAACGAGCCGGACCCCGCCGCTGCGATGGCACGGGCATGGGATGCTCCCACCGTGCCAAGTCCGATCACCCCGAAACGCACCTTGTTCATCGCGCAACTCTCCTGGTTATGCCCATCTTCCGCTTCGTGCACAGGGTACGGCCCGCACGCGGTTTGGGCAATGGCAAAACCATCGGCCTTCAACGCCGGGGCGCCTTCGCCGGGAAGGTGAATTTGCAGCCGACCCGGCCAGGCGGTATGCTGACGGCCTCGCAGTCCGGCAGGCCCGATGCACGTAAGCGGCGGATGGCGCTGCCCGGCCAAGAGGAAAGGACCCCATCGTGCCCGGTAAGCAACCCCATATCGTGATTTTCAACCCCGACCAGTGGCGGGGCGACGTTCTCGGCCACATGGGAGACCCCGCCGCCGTGACGCCGAACCTGGACCGCGCCGTGGCGACCGACGCCGTGTCGTTCCGCCGGGCGTTCTGCCAGAACACCGTCTGCACGCCGTCGCGATGCAGCTTCATGACCGGATGGTATCCGCACGTTCACGGCCATCGGACGATGTACCACATGCTCCGCGAGCACGAGCCGGTTCTGCTGAGGCAACTCAAAGACGCGGGGTACTACGTGTGGTGGGGGGGCAAGAACGATCTCCTGCCCGGCCAGGACCGCTGGGAAGACCACGTCGACGAGAAGTACGCCGTTCCACCCGAGAAGCAGGACCTGTACCGATGGGCCCACAACCACCACGTGGAAAAGGATTGGCGCGGCGACCCCGAGGGGGACAACTGGTATTCCTTCTACGCCGGGAAGATCGAAGACCCGCCCGACGGCAGCACCTATTACGACGGGGACTGGGCGAACGTGCACGGGGCGATCGACCGCATCCACAACCCGCCGGCCGATCGGCCGATGTGCATCTACATTCCGATCGGGTATCCGCATCCGCCCTATGCGGTTGAGGATCCTTACTACAGCATGATCGACCCCGAAAAGATCCCGCCCCGCACGCCCACGCCGGAGGATTGGTCGCAAAAGCCGTCCATTCTCAAGGGTATCCTGCAAGGGCAGCGCTGCCAGGATTGGAGCGAAGACCGCTGGCGCGAGCTGCGCCGCACCTACTACGGAATGTGCACGCGGGTGGACCATCAGTTCGGGCTGCTCTGCGACGCGCTGAAAGAGGCGGGCATTTACGACGAGACGGCGATTTTCCTGTTCTCCGACCACGGTGATTTCACCGGCGATTACGGCCTCGTGGAGAAAACGCAGAACACGTTCGAAGACTGCCTCTCGCGCGTGCCGCTCATCGTCAAGCCGCCGAAAGACTGGGACGTTCAGCCCCGGGTGAGCGAAGCGATGGTCGAGCTGATCGACTTCACCGCGACGACGCAGGAGTTGGCGGGCATCGAGCCGGACTACACGCATTTCGGGCGGTCGCTTCGGGAAGTGGTCGCCGGCGAGACCGACCAGCACCGCGACGCGGTCTTCTGCGAGGGCGGCCGACTTCGCGGCGAGATACACTGCATGGAGCTTCAGAGCACGTCGAACCAGAATTCCGACGGACTCTACTATCCCCGCCTGCGGCTGCAGACGCAGGACGAGGTGATGCATCACACCAAGGCGGCGATGTGTCGCACGAAGGACTACAAGTACGTGCGGCGGTTCTACGAGACCGACGAACTGTACGACCTCAACGCCGACCCGCGCGAAACGACCAACCGCATCGACGACCCATCGCTGGCCGACGTGCTGGCTGTACTCAAGGATCGCCTGCTCACCTGGTACCAGGAAACCTGCGACGTGGTCCCCCACGAATCCGACGAACGGAACTTCCGGAGCTGACCGCTTCCCGGACGATTCATGCGCGCAGGAAAAAGGCCCATCGCATCGCACGGTAGGCCTTTTCGCTCATGTTGTGTCCGGTTGAGAGGTCTATTCCTGCCCTGCATCTTCGACGTCCGGTGAGGCCGACGAGCTGTCCGCCACGGGCAGGCCGGTCTCGGGAAGGTCGCTGATGGAGACGTCCTCGACCTCGATCGCTTCGGAATCTTCGACGTCCGTTTCCTCTGCGGCTTCCTTGGCCTTGTCCATTTCCGTCTCCTGCCCGCTGAAGTCAGGCCGATCGGTCGTGGACTTGGAATCCTCGTCGGGGGCCTTGGGGGAGGGTTTGGTTGCCTTCACCGGCGGGGCCTTCACCCTCGCCTTGGCCGAGTCGGGCAGGTCGACCTTCTCGTCGAGCACCTTGACCGCCTCGGCTTTGACGATGTAAAGCCCGCTGAGCTTCTTGTCGAACTTCTTGGGCCCGTAGATACCCACGTGCTTGCCTTCGTATTTGCTCAGGTCCACCAGATCGGCGATGCCCTGAACATACGCCTTGATGCGATTGCCCTTGGGGTCCAGCACCATGTATCGTTTGCCGCCGGTCGCGCCGCCGCTGAAGAGGTGGCTGGCCTTGAGGATGCCCGTTACGGCGTATTCGGTGACCGGATCGGTCATGGGCACCGTGCCCTGGAGCTTCGAGCGAAGCATCCGCAGCCGTTCCTGCTCGGCGAGGCTTTTCTTGACCATCTGGTCGATCTTCTCCAGCTCGTCGGCCTGCTTCATCTGCGTTTCCAGGAACGTCACGCGGGCCTTGACGTAGGGCTTGAGGTAACTGTCCTTGGACAGCTCGATCGCCTTGTACTTGGCGAGAACGGCCTGGAGGTCGCGCTTGGCGTAGGGCTTTTTGTACTCGGCCTGCAGGGCCTTCTCGGCGTCCTTCCAGGCCTTCACGACCGCAGCGACCTCGTCGGCAGGCTCGTCGGTCTTCACCACGTCGGTGCCGTTGGCATCGGTCGGGGTGTCGTCGTCGCCGTCGGGGGTTATAACGGCCGATCCGTCCTTCGCGTCGTTGGTCTTTTTAGGCGGCGTGTAGTTCGCCTTGGGAACCACGTGGTCGGCCGAGATGAAGAACGTCGCGCCCTTGGGAGGCTTGATCGCATAGTATTGGTTGCTCTGCCCGATGACGGTAACCGTGTCGCCCTTGTTGAGGCGCACGCGGTGGACGTAACTGAACTCCCCCCGGCGCGAGAGCTTCCCGCCGCCGCGAATATTGACGTTGTTGCCCGTGATCGTACCGGACTTGCCGTTATTGGCAAGCTTGACGAACTGCTTCGAGACGGCGCTGAACGTATCCTCGACCGGTTGGATCTCATACCACTTGCGGCTGAGCCCGCCGCCGATGGATCGGACGACGGTCACCTTCGCGCCCTTATCGAGCTGGACGCACCGGGTTCCGGGGGTCACCTTGGGGGATGAGCGAACGTACACGTCATCCCCGGTGACGACGCCCGTCCATGTTTTGCCCGAGTCGTCCGTCTGTCCCGAGGCGATCGTTGAGATGCCCGCCATAACCAGAAGCGCGAGTACCGTCCGTGTTCTCATGGGTTGCTCCTTTGTCGGCGCAATAACCTGTCCGTTCCTAGTTTCGGACAACGCCCTGAATTCACGTTAGCGATTCCAACGCGGGGAGTCAACATAAGCTCGAACGGTTCCGGGCGCAGTGTGCCCGGCAGGGGGAGGAAGTCCAGAGGCACCCGGGGAGGATGGAAGGACGTCAGACCGCGTCGATACGGGCGGCCGGCAGCGTCACCGAGAATGTCGTGCCCTCATCGGGCGTGCTTTCCACGCCGATCGAGCCTTCCATCTCTTCGATGATCTCGCGGCAGATCGCCAGGCCCAGCCCGTGACCCTTGGGTTGGCCGACCTCATCGCGACGGGTGGTGAAGAACGGCTCGAAGACAAGGTCGAGATTCTCCGGCGGGATGCCCACGCCCGTGTCCGAGATGGTCAATTCGATGCATTTCGCATCGCCGGTGGCCTGCACGTCCACGCGTCGCAGCTCCGGTTTTGGCAGGACGGCGGCCCGGGCGTTCATCAGGAGGTTCAGGACGATTTGCTGCAGCTCGACGCGCCGGGTCAGCAGGACCAGCGAGTCGGGGATGTCGATGGTCAGCTCGATGCGGTCCTTCTCGGGGTCGCGGGCCATCGCTTCGAAGGTGTCCCGCACCAGTTGCGAGACGCACACGAACTCCGGGCCGTCGCTCTCGCCGCTGGTGACGCCCAGCAGCGCCCGGCAGATCGCCGTGGCCCGTTGACCACCGTCGGCAGCGCGGGCGATCGCCTTGTCCGTCAGGCGGGGGTTCTTGCGGGCCAACTGGGCATAGTTGATGATGGGCGTGAGGATGTTATTGAACTCATGGGCGACCATGGCCATCATCGTCCCCACGGTCGCCAGCCGCTGCGATTGGCGCAGCTGATCCCGGAGGGCTTCATTTTCGGCGATCAGATCTTCCAGGTTCAGTTGGGCTGACCTGGTGACGTAATCCTGTCGATCATCCATCCCGCGAGCCTCTTGAATGGGAAGTCCACTCCATGTATGTATGCGATGTGAGTTCAGGTGGTTTCCCTACTGTCATCGGCCGAGATGACCAGGAACTTGAATCCGGTGATATGAAATCCCCTCCCATAGAGGTGCCTGAAATGGACCCCTACAGTACGATTACCGAGCTGACCGAGCTTGCCGAGCAGGTCGGGCTGCCGGTGCGCATCAGCCCTGCCGCCGACGCGACCGATCATCCCGGCGGGGCCGTCGTCCGCCTTCGGGGGCAGGATGTGCTCTTCCTGGACCCCGGAGCAAGCACTGCCGATCAGTTGGCCGTCCTCGCCGGAGCCCTGAGAGACCACCCCGGACTGGATGATCGCTTCGTAAAACCGTCCCTCCGAGATATTATAGAAGGAGATACAAAATAAGTACTTACAATGCACAACTCCGCATCCGGCAAGGGGCTTGCCTTTGCCGATGGAGGCGTCGATGACTCTCGCCGGCCACGGCGTGGATATGGTCGAGTGCAGCCGTATCCAAGACGCCATCGACAGGCATGGCCAGCGGTTTCTCGACCGGGTATTCACCCCGCGAGAGCAGGAATACTGCGCCGATCGGAAGCGTCGCATCGAGCATCTCGCCGGGCGGTTCGCCGTGAAGGAGGCGGTTCTGAAGGTTCTCGGGACCGGCTGGCAGCGGGGGATCGGCTGGACCGACGTCGAGACCATCAACGAGGCCAGCGGGCAACCGGCGGTGCATCTTAGCGGGCGATGCCGGGAAATCGCCGACCAGCAGGGGCTCAAACGGATCCTCGTGTCCATCAGCCACGTGTCCACTCACGCGATCGCGTCGGCCATCGCCGAGAAGTAAACTCCTTTGCCTCTCCTGGCATGATCGGGCGGGCGGGCGCTTCCCAAGCGGACCACGGGCCGGTATGATCTGCACCTCAAACGGATGTCCGAGCCCAAGCGAACAATTTTCCTCTCTGCCGCCGAAGCCAGCGGCGACGAGCACGCCGCCCACCTGATCCGCGCGCTGCGCGACCGCATGCCCGAGGCGACGTTCATCGGCGTTGCCGGTCCGAAGATGACCGAGGCCGGCTGCGAGCCCATCATGGACCTCACCCGCCAGGCGGCGATGCTGGGAGGCCCGCTGCTTCGCCTGCCGTTCTGGATTCGCGCGGTGCGTCGCATCAAGAAGGCCGTCGCCGAGATCCGGCCCGACGTGCACGTGCCGGTCGATTCGCCGGCGTTGAACTGGCACATCGCCAAGGCCGCCCGCAACGCCGGCTCGAAGGTGTTCTACTACATCGCCCCGCAGGTCTGGGCGTGGGCGCCCTGGCGGGTTAAGAAACTCGCCCGCCTGACCGATCACGTCGGGTGCATCCTGCCGTTCGAAGAGCAGTTCCTCCGCGAGCGGGGCGTGAACGCCACCTTTGTGGGCAATCCGCTGTTCGACTCGCTCCCGCCCAGCCCCAGCAACCTTCCGGACCTCACCGAACCATGGTACGAGGGAACCTGGCGGGTGGCACTGGCGCCGGGCTCGCGACGCGGTGAAATCCGTGGCCACGCGCGGGCGCTGCTGGCTGTGGGGGCTGCCATCCAGCGGAAGTGGTCCAAGGCGCGGTGTACCTTCACCGCCCGCACCGAGGACGACGCCGAACTGATCCGCGAGATCTGCGGGACCGACAAGCTGGACATCGCCGTCGGCCGAACGCGGGAGATGCTCGCCCAGTCGCATTTCGCCGTCGCCTGCAGCGGCACGGTGACGCTCCAGGCCGCCCACTTCGGCGTGCCGGCGGTGGTCTTCTATCGCACCGGTTGGCTGTTGAACCTGCTGCACCGAACGCTCGGAAAATTCCCCCGGCTGGTGCGGACGCGACATCTCTCGCTGGTGAACATTCTCGCCGGGCGACGGGTGGTTCCCGAGCTCATGCCCTGGCGCGGCGACGTCCGCCTGCTCCAGCGTGTCGTACTGGAGGTGATGGACGATCTGGGCTATCTCTTCGAGATGCGGCGCGAAATGCTGCGCATCGTCCAGCCGTTGCGCGTGCAGCGCCCTGGCTCGGCGTCCGACAATGCCGCGAAACTCATCCGGCAGCTGGCGGACGGAACGCTCGAACCGAACGCCCATCGGCTTGGCTGCCAGGAAGAATAGTATACCGCCTCAGCTGACAGGCGAGCCGGCGGGCACGTCGATCGACGGGCTCAGCGGAACCACGTTGGCGGGCTTGTCACCCTCGCCGCTCATGTCGCTGGCGGCCAACAGCATTCCCTGAGACTCCAGACCCCGCATTTTTCGCGGAGCGAGGTTCGCTACGACGATCACCTGCTTGCCGACCATGGTGTCCGGCTCGATCCACGCCTTGAGCCCGGCGACGATCTGCCGCGTTTCGCTGCCGAGGTCCACCTGCAGCACGATGAGGCGGTCGGCGTTGGGGTGGTCGCCCGCTTCGGTAACCGTGCCAACCCGCAGGTCGAGCTTGAGGAAATCGTCGTAGGTGATGATGGGTTTGGCGTCGCTGGATTCGCTCATCGTATTGCTCCTGTTGAGTGCGTCGAAGGTCAAGGCAGCGAAGTGTATCGCCTTCGCTCTCGGCCCGCAAGG
>CAZYIH010000100.1:0-7190 GCA_964646915.1 uncultured Planctomycetaceae bacterium
CTACTCCACCGCCGTCTCGGACCCGCGTTTGTAGAAGCGGTTGGCGAACCAGCTCTCGGCGATCATCAAGGCGAGCAACGCCAACAGCAACGGCCCGGCGATGTGGAGGTCCTCGGAAACCATCCGCTGTTCGTGACGGAGCTCTGCCGGGGAAGAAACAATCTCCAGCAGCTCGGCCGACAGATAGGTCCGGGCGTCGTTTGGGTCCACCGGCGTCAGGTCGCTCTCGCGGCTGGGGGCGTTGGTGGAGAACCCCACCGTGTCGGTTTTCTTCTCGCCGGTCAGTTGCACGTCCCAATGGCCTGGGACATCGGCCGGGACCGCGATGAACCGCTTGGGGCTGACCACGACGGGCTCGAAGCCGCTCTGACCGGGGCGTTTCACGGCAGCGGTCGCCGGGCCAAGGCTGCGGGGCACGGCGATATTGGCGACCTGCCCGACGTTGAGCATGGTCTCCAGCAACGTATCCCGCGTGTACGCGCGGACTACGCCCTGGGCCAGCAGCGGGTGCTGGTACAGCCGACGGATATTGCTGCGCCCGGGCAGCGGGGAGAAGTTCCACAGCAATACGCGTCCCTCGCCGACCTTCCGTTCCACGACGGCCGGCGTGCCGTCCGCATAGGGCACGACGATGGTGGACCCCTCCGGGCGGGATTTGACCTTGAAACGGAACGACGCCTCGACCTGCTTGAGCGGGAAGTCCGGGTTCAGGCGGAACGGCTGGAGCAGCGGGTGCTCGTAGTCCGCCGGTTTCCAGGCGATGGGGCGATCGAGTTCCTCGGCCACCCCCAGCTCGACGGGCATGAGGTTCCGGGCGGCGGCGGTGTTGTACGCCTGGGCACTCATGTTGGGCCCTGCCACCAGCCAGAGCTTTCCGCCCTGGCGGACGAATCGCGTCAGCGCCGCCCACTGCACGTCGGACACGAACGTCACGTTCGCCAGCAGGACAATCTCGGCGTCGCTGAGCTTGCCGGCGTCGAGGTCTTCGAGGGCGAAGGTCTCGCGGTCCACCCAGCGGTGCTGACCCAGCGCCGCCGCGGAGGCCACCAGCAACCCCGTCGTGTCGGCCGACCCCCGTTCGCGGGCCAGCAACATCACCGGTCGATCGGAGACCTGCAGCGTGAAATATCGCACGTTGTCCATCGCGAGGGGGTCTTTGCGTTCCAGCACGATCCTGCCGTGCAGCGTGCCCGCCCTGCTGCCGCGAACCAGCATCCGAATGCTGCGCGAGCCGCCCACCGGAAGCTCGATCGGTCGCGACGGCAGGGCCTGGCCGTCCAACTCGAGGTGAACGTTCACCACCCCGCCCAGATGCGCGCTGGAGACCTCCGTCTGTACCGTCGTCTCGGCCCCGACGGGCAGATGCTGGCTGGCCAACTCCAACGCGCCCAGGGCGATGTTGGTGTCCTTGCCGGCCCCGACGTTCAGCACCGTCACCCGCACGCCCGGGGGAATGGTCAACCCCGCCAGCTCACGCCAGCTGCTTTCGGTCATGTCCGTGACGAAGTAGATCTCCTTGCGGGCCATGTCGATGCCCTCAAGCAGCGAGACAGCCCTGCCGATGGCGGCCAACGTCGCGCCGCTTCTGTAGCCTTCCTCCAGCCCGTTGATCTGCTCGGAGGCGGTGTTCGGGTCGCTGAGAAACGCCGGGGAAATCGCCGACGCCGCCGTCGGCACGACGGCAAACCGCGAGCCGGTCGGCAGGTGGGTCTCAAGGACGGTCCGAGCCATCTCCTTCCCGCGGGACAGCAGCGTCCGTCCCTGCGTCCGGTACGTCATCGACCCGCTGTTGTCCACGACGAAGACAGCCGCGGCCGGGATCGTGCGGTCCGGAACCTGGAACCATGCCGGCAGAAACGCCCGTGCCAGCAGCATCGCGATCAGCGCCAGCGCCGCCATCCGCATCAGCAGCAGGATGATGTGCTTGAGCTTGAGTCTGGAGATGTTCGCCTTGTGGGTCTTGCGGACGAACTGCAGGGCGGGGAACGGCATGCGACGGGGCTTGGTGCGCATGATCAGGTGAATCAGCACCGGCGCCGCTGCCGCTGAGGCGCCCCACAGCAAACCGCCGAATACGAAACCGATCGCAAGCATCCCTGCCGACCTCCCCTTGGGTCAACTCTGCAGCAACGCGCGAGCGATGGCTGCAACGTCCACTGCCGAAGGCGGCGTTCCGTGTTCGATCTCGGCCGTCGAGCCCAGCACGCACCAGTCGCCGTGATCTTCGCCCACCAACCCGCGGGAGGCGCGCACGTGCGACTCGTCCAGGTCCATTCCCTCGCCCTTCTCGGCAGGGAGGAACTCGCACGGGTCGAACCCGCCCTTGTGGCCGCAATCGCTGAACAGGGCGCAGGCGGGGGTCTCCTGGTCCGCAGTCCACCAGCGATAGCTCATCCATGCTCCGGGCCGAGCGAGGGCGATGCGCTCCCCGGCGCGGTCGTGACCCAGGCCGACGTCGAACATGTCGTCGCGCGAGACCAGTTGATCCACCGCCTCGTCGGACGCCACAGCCGCCGCGGCCAGGTCGACGTCCTTCTCGTCGCAGTAGAGATGGGCCACCTGGTGGTCGACCAGGGCAAACGCACGGGACGCCTCGATGTCGATCACCTCGCCGCATTCGGTGCGTTTGGTCACCAGCAGGTCGGCCTCCTTGAGGCGCAGGTTCGGGTGCGCCACCGCAGAGACGTTGACATACCCACCGTCGGAGGTCAGCAGGACCTCGCCGCCGGTGTCTTTGATTCTGTCGATGAGCGTTCGGGCCGAGCGGGCCACCTGCCTCAGCGCCAGTTGCACCTGGTCGGCGTCGACGCCGTGACGAATGAGTTCGAAGTCCACCCCGGGCAGGTTCACGCACATCAGGTCGGGCGTGCGGGCCTGCCAGATTTCACCGGCTGCGGCGGCGATCCACTCAGCCGACCGCCAGGACGCCCCCGGTCCCTGCAGCGTGGACAGATCCAACTCGCCCACCGCGTCGATGACCTCCTCGTACAGCCCTACGGGCGTGGACGCCACCTTCCCGCATCGACAGCCATACGTAGCCGCCCCGAGCACAAGGTCGGCCCCGCCGGCGAGAGGATGCGTCCAGAAGACCAGCGCGGAGTTCGGGCGAGGTTCCAGCGACCTCTCGTGCCAGAACCGCTTTTCGGTCAGCAGCGTGTTGGACCGTTCGTCCAACCCGACGCTGTGGGCCTGTCGACGGAAGAGCCCGCCTCCCAGTATGCCGTGTCGCCCGGGCGGCTGACCGGTGGTCATGGACGCCTGGACGCTGGCGCGGAGAGCGGGGTTGGTGGGCTTCATCGCCAACGGGCCGACGGCCAACTCACCGAACGGGTCGTCCGGGGCGTTGGCGAGCACGCGCGGGCTCAGGCCGGCGATATTGAGAATGCAGATGCGCTTCATGTCGCCTCTCGAATCGGGCACAAACGGCTGGGGTACTTGCTTCGACGCCCCTCTATAATACCTCGGAGCAAAGCGAATCGCGACCGGAATCATAGCCGGTGAAAGAGTTATCGCATGACACGAAACCCCGCGAGACGAAACCGCCCGCCATGCGTTATACTGGTCGTGATGCATCCGTCACGGACCATCCTGCTGTTGACCGTCCTGGCCATCCTGGCTGCGGGGGCGCTGTCCGTCGGCCTGTTGCAGGCAGAGGGCGACGCCAATACTCCCGCCAGCGACGTGGACTACTGGCTGAAACAGGCCGAGACACTCGACGCCAATGCCGACGCGAACGCCATCGACGCCGACCCCGAGGAGCAGGGCAGCAATCCGTTCGGCGCCGGCGGCGGGTTTGTGCGGTCCGACGCCCTGCCCGGGGTGGTGCTTCTCTCGGACGGCCGACTGATTCCCGGCGGCGTGTATGGCACGCGCGAGAAGCCCTGGCGTGTGTACGTAGCCAAGGAGAAACGCTGGCGACAGATCCCGCCGCTGGCGGTGTTGTCCATCACGCCGAAAGTCGTCGAGGAGCAGATGGAGCTGGAATGGCGATGGAAAGCAATGGGCGAGCCGGAAAAGATCTACACCGGCCGAAAGATCCCCATCCGCCGCTTCCTCTGGACGTTTCACCTGATGGACGACACGACGGTGACCGGCGCGGTGAAAGGCCAACCCCTCTGGGTGGAGACCACCGCCGGGCGGGCCGGGCCGTTCCTCCTGCACGAGCGGTCCAAGGGCAAGCCCGGCCAGTCGCACGACGAGGTCGTGTACGTTAAGAAGGTCATCATCTCTCGCCGCATGATGGAGAAGACGCGCAAGCACCTGTCCACCTGCGCCGCCCACCGCGGCCGATCCGCCAGCGACGCCAACGCCCCCACCTCCCAGCCGTCCGCGCAACCTTGAAGGCGATCGATTTTCCCGCCCCCGCCGGGACGAAATGTCTTTGATTCGCGCTAAGGGGGCTCAGTGGTTTTCCGAAATTCCATCCGGATGCTTGACAAGTCCGCCTCGCCGACGAATCATGTTGACCCCTCTGGGGAACCCGGATCCGCCATCAAGCGGCGGATTTGGGATTTTGCCGGTGACCTTATATAAAGGGTACCATGGCCAAGGCGTCAAAAAAGTCCGCCAAGTCGTCCGGGAAAGCCCGCAAGGCAAGCAGCAAGCGGGCCAAAGGGGAGAGCTCCGGCAACGGTAAGAAGCTGGTGGTTGTCGAATCTCCCGCCAAAGCGAAGACGATAAACCGCTATCTCGGAAACGATTACACCGTAAAGGCCTCGATGGGCCACGTGCGCGACCTGCCCGCCAAGCAGATCGGCGTGGACTTCGAGCACGGCTTTGAGCCCACCTACGAACCCCTCACCGGGCGACGGAAGGTTCTCGCCGAACTCAAGAAGGCCGCCAAAAACGCCCCTCAGGTATTCCTGGCGACCGACCTCGACCGCGAGGGAGAGGCGATCGCGTGGCACCTCGCGGAGAGTCTCGGGGTGAAGGGCGACGTGATCCGCCGCGTGATTTTCAATGAGATCACGCCCTCGGCCATCAAGGCCGCCTTCGAGCATCCCAGCGGGCTGGACATGAACAAGGTCAACGCCCAGCAGGCCAGGCGCATTCTCGACCGCATCGTGGGCTACCAGGTGAGCCCCCTGCTGTGGCGGAAGGTCTCGCCGGGTCTCTCAGCCGGGCGGGTCCAGTCGGTCGCGGTACGTCTGATCGTGGAGCGCGAGCGGGAAATCGACGCGTTCACCCCCGAGGAGTACTGGAAGATCTCGGCGATCTTCACGCCGGATCTCGACCAGGCCGACGACATCGCCCGCCAGTGGGCCCAGTTCCTCTCGCAGGAAGACGACCGCGGGATGGGCCCCAACAAGGCCGCCCAGCTGCAGTGGTTGGCCGAGCACAACGCCTTCACCGCCGAGCTGACCAAAAAAGACGGCAAGCGTTGGTCCACCGACCAGGCCGACAACGCCCTGACGCTGGCCAGGCAGCTCGGGCTGATCATCGACGACGAGCAGCGCACCGAGGACCCCGACGCCAAGGGCCCCGCCAAAAACAAGGTCGTCGCCGTGGGGCACATCGCCGGCCATGGCGACGAGAGCGAATCGGCTCCTGAATACACCGTCCGCAACCTGCGTCAGCGCGAGAGCAAGTCGCGCCCGCCGGCCCCGCTGATTACCTCCACCATGCAGCAGGCCGCCTCGGTTCGGCTGCGGTACAGCGCGTCGCGGACGATGCAGCTCGCCCAGCAGCTTTACGAGGGCATCGACATCCCCGGCGAGGGGCACGTCGGCCTGATCACGTACATGCGTACCGACAGCCGACACCTTTCGCGCGACGCGATGAACATGGCCCGTTCATTCATCTCGGAGCGGTTCGGCCAGCAGTACATCCCCTCCAAGCCCAACGTGTTCACCTCCGGCAAACGGGCGCAGGAAGCCCACGAGGCGATCCGCCCAACGGATGTGTCCCGCCGGCCGGAGGACCTCGAAAAAGCCCTCACGCCGCAGCAGTTGAAACTCTATCGCCTGATCTGGCGGCAGTTTGTAGCCTGCCAGATGACCCCGGCGGTCTGGACGGTTACCGAGGCGGACATCATGACCTCCACGCCCGGCGGGGAGGTCACGCTGCGGGCGATGGGACGGACGATCAAATTCGACGGCTATCTCCGCGTGGCGGGCATGCCCACCAGCGGCGACCAGATCCTCCCGCCGCTGGAGGAAGGTCAGCCCGTCGGGCCGGTGGAACTCAAGCCCACCCAGCACTTCACTCAGCCGCCGCCACGGTTCACCGAGGCCTCGCTGGTCAAGGCGCTGGAGGCAGAGAACATCGGTCGCCCCAGCACGTACGCGAGCATCATCAAGACCATCCAGGACCGCAAGTACGTCGAGCAGCAGAACCGTTCATTCCACCCGACGGACCTGGGCATCGTGGTGACCGATAAGCTGGTCAAGCACTTTCCGAACGTCTTCGACACGCGATTCACCGCAAAGATGGAGGATGAGCTGGACCGCATCGAAGATTCCTCCGCCGACTGGGTGAAGGTTCTGGAGGAGTTCTACGGGCCGTTCTCGAACACGCTGGAGAAGGCCAAGGAAGAGATGGTCCACGCCAAGGCCGAGACCGAACCCAGCGAGTACACCTGCGAGAAGTGCGGCAAGGAGATGGTCTACCGCTTCTCCAAGAACGGCCGATACCTCGCCTGCACCGGCTATCCCGACTGCAAACAAACCCACCCCGTGGACAAGGACGGCAAGAAGATCGAGAAGCAGGTCTCCGACGTCGCCTGCCCCGAGTGTGGAGCTCCCATGCTCCTGCGTCGGGGTCGCTACGGGCCGTTCCTTTCCTGCTCGCGCTATCCGGACTGTAAGGGCGTGGTCAACCTCGACAAGAAGGGCAACATCAAGCACCCCACCCCGCCACCGCTACTGGTGGAGGACGTCGAATGCACCAAGTGCGGCGCTCCGCTGAACCTTCGTCGCGGCAAGCGAGGTCCGTGGCTGAGCTGCTCGAAGTTCCCCAAGTGTCGCGGCAGAGTGGGCTGGACCAAACTCGAAGAGGCCAAGCAGAAAGAGCTGGAAGAACGCCTCGTCCGCCACGAAGGCGAACACCCCGTCCCGCAGGTCACGCGAATCGACGGGACGGTCGTGGGAGAATCCGAGCCGCCACGCATTCTCGCGCCCGACGAAATCCCCGACGGCGTGCTGGACGAGCCCGACGAAAAGTCGGACAAGAAGAAGAAGAAGAAGAAGAAG
>CAZYIH010000100.1:7290-10497 GCA_964646915.1 uncultured Planctomycetaceae bacterium
AAGAAGAAGAAGAAGAAGAAGAAGTCGTAGCACCTGCGCCCGCCGGAGACCCCGTCGGGCCTACCCGCACAGATCGAACGCGTAAGAGTCCGGGTCGCGGAAGGTCGCGACGCACCCCTGCGGCGGCGCGTCGGAGTGTTCATCGAACGGCACGCCGCGCGATTTGAGATCGTCCACGACGGCTTCGATGTTCTCGACGTTCAGCACCAATGGCGGCGTCACCCCCGGCTGCACGCGGCCGCCATCCTCGCAGAGAACGATCACCGTTCCCGACGCCAGGCGGAACCCCACCACCCCCTGGCCGAGCCCCCACGCCAGTTCCAACCCGAGCACGTCTCCGTAGAATCGCGTGCTGCGATCGATGTCCGAAACATAGTAGACCAGGTGAGCTTCGCGGATGGCAGCCGGCAGCGTGGGCATGGGGCGTCCTTTCTTGTGCTTGTCAAACGTCGGCTCGCAACCCATACTACCGCCCTGGAAACGAGAACGAAATGAACGATTACACCAACACACTCGCGGGGCGGTTTCTGGTGGTCGACGGACCCGACGGAGCCGGCAAGAGCACCCAGACCGCCCTGCTGGCCGACGCCCTTGGCGAAACCGGCCTGTCGGTGCGCCAGGTGCGCGACCCGGGCGGAACCGCCATCGGCGACCGCATCCGCGAAATCCTCCTGGACCCGTCCTGCGACGAGATGGCCGTCCGCACCGAGCTGATGCTCTACATGGCCAGCCGGGCCCAACTGGTCGCCGAGATCGTCCGCCCCGCCCTGCAGGCCGGCGAGTGCGTGCTGTCCGACCGGTACATTTCGTCCACCATCGCCTACCAGGGCGCCGGCGGCGCGGACGTCGACGAGGTCCGCACGGTGGGCGATATCGCGGTGGGCAGCCTCTGGCCGGACCTGACGATCATTCTGGACCTGCCCTCGGACGAAGGACTCACCCGGGCAGCCAAACGCTCCGACCCCGACCGCATGGAAGCCAAGGCCCGCGAGTTCCACCGCCGCGTGCGCGAGCTCTTTCTCGCCCAGGCAAAGCAAGACCCGGCCCGCTGCGTCGTCGTCGATGCCTCCGGCCCACCGACTGATGTGCATCAGCGCGTTGTGGAAACGGTCCGAAGATTCGTAAAGAAAAGCGCCCCTTGAAGTTGACAATCGGGAACCATCGAACGATAATTAGCGTAGTAAAAGAGTGATCCCAACGCCGGTAGGCCGGCATGCTTATCCAAGCCTTGGTCCACGCAGGCTATCCCATGTGGACCAAGGCGTTTTTTTCGGTAGCTATGCGGGGACATGGCATCATGCATACGACCAAAAGGGTGGCAATCCTTCTCGATGGGGGATTTGTTCTCAAGAGGCTGTACTGCCTGCTTGGCCGCCGACACGCGAAAGCGTCGGAGGTGCTCGGCTTCGCGGCTCGGTGTCTGGATGAAACTGAAGAGCTGTTCCGCATTTACTACTACGACTGTCCGCCCTCCGAGGACATGAAGGAGAACCCTCTTGCCCCGGGACGGGTCATAGACTTCGGGAACACCAACACAGCCAAGCGTATACGTGCCCTGCAAGCAAAACTGGCTGAATCGGATCTGGTGGCCTTCCGGAAAGGGCAACTCGACTTCTCCGGGTGGGGGCTTTCACAGAATCTCACTCGAACGTTGCTTTCAGACGACGGACCGCCACGGGCCCTTGAGGCACAGGACCTCACTCCGGGATTCCGCCAGAAGCGGGTCGACATGAAAATCGGCTTGGACGTCGCTTGGCTTGCGTCCAAGAATCTTGTGGACCGGATCATCCTTGTCACCGGAGACACGGACTTCATACCTGCCATGAAGTTCGCCCGCAGAGAAGGTACACAGGTGGTCCTCGTCCCCATGAGCAGCACTTACCTTTCCCGTGACCTGCGAGAGCATGCTGACTACGTAAGGGAGTTCCCGTTCCCGTAGATCTGTCCCCGTTGGTTTCTCCGTCCGGATGTGGTACAAGGTTCGCATGCTGGAACTTTCGGACATTGTGGGTCAGCGCGAGGCGATCGCCCTGCTGCAGCATCAGCTTTCCGGCGGCCGACCTCACCACGCGCTGCTGTTTGCAGGCCCGCGAGGCGTGGGGCGCCGCACCACCGCGATGGCGCTGGCCAAGACGCTGCTTTGCGAAAAGCCAGGCCTCCCGGGCGCCGCCGACGGACCGGCCCTGTTCGGCGCCGAGCAGACCGGCCAGAGCGAGATCATCCAGGCGTGCGGGGCGTGCGACAACTGCCGCATGTTCCAGGCCGGCTCGCATCCGGATTTTCAGACCGTCTCCAAGGAATTGGCCGCCTTCCACCCCGACGCCAACGTCCGCGCCCGCACCATGCAGGAGTTGGGGATCGACGTGATCCGCCACTTTCTGATCGCGCCGGCCGGTCGATCCGCCAATCGCGCTCGCGGCAAGGTCTTCCTCGTGCTGGAAGCGGAGCTGATGAGCAGCGCCGCCCAGAACTCGCTGCTCAAAACGCTGGAAGAACCGCCGCCCGGGGTGACGATCATCCTGATTACCTCCAAGCCCGATCGGCTATTGGCCACCACGCTCAGCCGCTGCTGCCGCGTGCCGTTCAGCTATCTGCCCGCAGACTTCGTGCAGGACAAGCTCACCGACGCCGGCCTGGACGCCGCCGAAGCGGACTTCTGGGCACGCTTCACCGCCGGGTCCATCGGCCGGGCGCTGGCGATGAGCGAAGCGGGCATGTACAAGCGGAAGCGCGAGATGATCGCCCAGGCCGCCAACCCCGACGCCGACGGGTTCGGCGAGCAACTCTATAAGGCCATGGACGCCCTGGCAGAGAACACCGTCAAGGACAGCAAGAAGGACGCCGACTCGCCCACGATGGCCAAGACCCTCGCCTCGCGCCGCGTCGCCGGCGACATGCTGGAGATCCTCGCGAGCTTCTACCGCGACGCGATGAGCGCCGCCGTGGAAGCCCCCACAAGGCTGATTCACGCCGACCAGGAAGCCGAGATTCACACGACCGCCTCGCGATTCGAACCGGTGGTGCTGGCCGACATCATCGAACAGCTCAGCGAGTACGAACGACTGCTCTGGCGCAACGTCAGCCCCAAGACGCTCTGGGACAACGTCGCGATCACCTGCCTGTCGGGGGCACCGCTGCGGGTGTGAGCCGAGCAACAAACGCAGTACATGGGCCCTTCGGCTTCGCTCAGGATTTCCAACAGGATGC
>CAZYIH010000101.1:0-10437 GCA_964646915.1 uncultured Planctomycetaceae bacterium
GGTGAGGACTGCGCAGCGCTTTGACAAACCCATCGCGCCCGTGGACAATGGCCGCCTGCTTTTTAGCGAAGCGAGGAGAGAGATGGCGACGTATTGCATCGGAATTGACCTGGGCGGGACCGCGATCAAGGTGGGCCTGCTGGACGACAATCAGACGCCCACCGACACCATCGAGCTGCCGACCCCGACCGAAGGCGCCGATGCCGTGATCGAAGCGATGGTCCGCGGTGCCCGCCGCGCGATGAGCGACGCCGGCGTGAGCCCCGCCGACGTGCTGGGCGTGGGCATCGGCTCGCCCGGGCCGCTGAGCATCACCGAGGGAACCATCCACGCCTTGCCCAACATTCCGGGCATGGACGGCTGCCCGCTGCGCGACCGGGTGGCTGCGGGCATCGAACTTCCCGCCGTGCTCGAGAACGACGCGAACGCCGCCGCGTACGGGGAGTATCTCGTCGGGGCCGGTCAGGCGTCGGCGAACATGGTCATGCTCACGCTGGGTACCGGCGTGGGAAGCGGGATCATCATCAACGGGCGGATCGTTCACGGCAGCCATGAGATCGGGGGCGAGCTGGGGCACATGATCGTCGATCCCGGCGGGCAACGCTGTGGCTGCGGGCAGGCCGGCTGTCTCGAACAGTACGCCTCGGCGACCTACATCGCTCGATACGCCGAAGAGACGCTCGGCCGGACGCAGCGCGGCAGCTCATTGGCCGAGGTGTTCGCGGCCAACGGCGAGCTGACCACCAAGGACATCAACGAGCACCGCAAAGCCGGCGATGACTTTGCCGCCGAGGTCTGGGACCGCGGGCTGTACTACCTGGCGGTGGGGTGTGTGAGCATCTGCCGGATTTTCGATCCGGACCAGATCGTATTGGCCGGCGGACTGGTCAACGCCGGGGAAGACCTGATGTCCCCGTTGCGGGAGCACTTTGCCCGCGAACACTGGACGTTGACCGAACCGCGGACCGAACTGGCCATCGCAACGCTCGGCAGCGACGCCGGGATGATCGGGGCCGCCGGCGTGGCGTGGTCGGCGTTCGGGCCCGAAGCCAACGGAACCATTCCCACCAGCAACGACGCATGACGCCGGCCGACAACGCTCGGCTGCGGAGACAACCATGAAACACTACTACCCGAATTTTGATGAGTTCCGTGAGCTGGCGACGCGGGGCAATACCGTGCCCGTCTACCGCCAGTTGCTGGCCGACACCCTCACGCCGGTGACCGCCTACCAGCGCCTCGCCATGCCCACGGGCTTTGCCCCGGTGAAGTACGCCTTTCTTCTGGAGAGCGTCGTCGGCGGGGAGCGGATGGCGAGGTTCTCGTTCGTCGGCTGCGACCCCGACGTGGTGTACACCGCCCGGCGGAACGAGTTGACCGTGCAGGTCGGCCGCCAGGAACCGGACGTCATGGAGACCTCCGACCCGCTCGCGGAGATCCAGAAGGCGTTGGACGCCCATCAGCCGGTGCATCTGCCGGACCTGCCGCGATTCACCGGCGGCGTGGTCGGCTATGCCGGCTACGACATGGCGCGCTACTACGAGGACATCGGTGAGGGTCCCGAGGACGATCGTCACCTGCCGGACATCTGCTTCGGGCTGTACCGGACGATGGTGATTTTCGACCATGTGTCCAAGACGATCAAGATCGTCGCCAACGCCCATATCGAGAAGGACCCGGGCGAGGCGTACAACGATGCGATCAACGCCATCGAGCGAACCATCGGGCGTCTCCGCGAGGGCGGCGGGTATCCCGTCAGCGAGATCAACCTCCAGGGCCTCCCGCAGAAGGCGTTCCGCAGCAACATGACGCGGGAGGAGTACTGCCGCATGGTCGAGGGGTGCAAGGAGTACATCGGCGCCGGCGACATCTTCCAGGTGGTCACCTCCCAGCGGTTGGATGTGGAAACGACGGCCAGCCCGTTCAATATCTACCGGGCACTGCGGGTGGTGAACCCCTCGCCGTTCATGTTCCTTCTGAGCATGCCCGAGGTGACGCTGGTGGGCAGCTCGCCGGAGATTCTCTGCCGCGTGGAGAACGGCGTGGTCACGAACCGCCCGTTGGCCGGCACTCGGCCGCGAGGCGAGACGGAGGAGGAGGACCTCGCCCTGGAGAAAGAACTCCTGGAAGATCCGAAGGAACGGGCCGAGCACATCATGCTGGTGGACCTCGCCCGCAACGACGTCGGGCGGGTTGCCCAGCCCAACACCATCGAGCTGGCGGACGTGATGACGGTCGAACGCTACAGCCACGTGATGCACATCGTCTCCAATGTCCAGGGCAAGCTGGCCGAGGGCATGAACGCCTTTGACGCGCTGAAGGCGGCCTTGCCGGTGGGCACCGTGAGCGGCGCGCCGAAGATCCGTGCGATGGAGATCATCGACGAGTTCGAGCCCACCCGCCGCGGGCCTTACGCCGGTGGGGTGGGATACGTGGATTTTGGCGGCAACATGGATACCTGCATCGCGCTGCGGACGATGGTGGTCAGCAATGGCAAAGTTTACCTGCAGGCGGGCGCGGGCATCGTGGCCGACTCCGTTCCGGAGAACGAGTACCAGGAAACCATCAACAAGGCCCGTGCACTGCTCAAGGCCGTCGAGGTCGCCGAGGCGGGTCTGGAACAGTGACGATGGCCGATGGGCCGAGGCGTCTCATGCGGCTGGGGTGGCGGTTCGGCGGCTGCGCCATGCGGCCAGGCCTTCGATCAGGGCGATCGCGAGGATCATTCCCGCGATGTTCGCCAGCCAATCAGTGACGGCGGCGGTTCGTCCTACGAGGGGTTGCGTGAGCTCGTCGATCACGCCGTAGATGGGGATCACGTGGAGGATGGTCACCAGACGTCGGTATCGCCTCCAGCGGCGGGCGAACATCGTCAGCAGGAAGATCGTCGTCAGCCCGAAGTACCCCACCATGTGCAGCCAGACGTCCGAGGGTCGGAACTCCATGTCCCTCAGCACGCGATTCAGTGGGACATGCGTTGCGGTGAACGCGCCGATCCAGGCGATGACGCAGAGCACGGTCAGCACTCTTGCGGAGCGTGGCAGGGGGGCGGGGGCTGTCATTCTGCCGAGCGGACGTCGACTTCCGACGCGTCGGCCGGCGAGTACCGGCCCGGGATGTTGCTGCGGGCAGGGGGAATGGGTCGCGATTCCGGCATCGCGGCCGGGTAGGTCACCGGTGCGGACTGCTCGGGCGTGACGGCTGGGACGGGTTCATCTGTGGTGTCAACAGGGATCGGTTGGGAGGACTCGTCATCACTCTCGGCGGGCGGGGCGGCGAGGAACTCCTCGGCCAGTGCGGCGTAATCGGCGGCCCCGTGGCAGGAGGGGTCGTACTGGAAGATCGTCGTGCCGTAGGACGGGCACTCGGCCAGTTTGACGTTGCGGCGAATGACGGTCTGGAAGACGCGGGCCGACGCCCATGGAACATCCTGCCGGCGAGACTGACGGATGAAGTCTTCCAGGTCGTCCCGCACTTCGCCGGCGAGGCGCGTGTTGGACTCGTACATGCACAGGATCACGCCGGAAACTCTCAGCGACGGATTGATGCGACGCTGCACGAGCGAGACGGTCTCCAGCAGCTTGCCGAGCCCCTGCAGGGCGAGGAAATGGGGTTGCAGCGGGATGATGACTTCATCGGCGGCCGCCAGTGCGTTGAGCGTGAGAAGCCCGAGGCTGGGCGGACAGTCCATCAGGATGCAGGAGGCGTCGAGGTCGGCTTCGGCGATGCGGTCTCGCAGGATCTGCTCGCGTCCGACGGTGGCGGCGAGTTCGACTTCCGCCCCGGCCAGGTCGATCGACGACGGCACGACGGTCAGCCGATCGGCCGGCGTGATGGCGGACTGCCTCAGCGGCATGTCGGTCACCAGCACGTCGTAGAGGCTGGGCTGATCGATCGTGGGCTCGATCCCGAAGTGCAGCGTCAGGTGCGCCTGCGGGTCCATGTCGATCAGGCAGACTTCCTGCTTCCGGTCGGCCAGCGCCTGGCCGAGATTCGCCACGGTCGTCGTCTTGCCGACGCCGCCTTTCTGGTTGATCATCGCGATGGTTCTCACGAGGTGCATTATACGTCCTGCCAGGGTGACCACAACCCCCGTGAGGATCCCCGGATCGTCGAGCCTCGCTGAAGCGAAAAAACACGGCGACGATCGGAATCGATCGCCGCCGTGGGTATGACAATCATTTGGCAGGGCAACGTCCCGCCGGGTTCGGCCGAGAGCTACTTCTTCTTGCGGGTGCTCTTGCGGGCCGTCTTCTTCGGCGCCTTCTTCGTGGCCTTCTTCGCTCGTTTTACGGTCTTCTTGGCGGCCTTCTTCGTGGTCTTGCGAGCTTTCTTGGTGGCCTTCTTGGCGCGCTTCGTGGTCTTCTTCGCCGCCTTCTTTGTGCGTTTGGCAGCCTTTTTCGTGGACTTGGCAGCCTTCTTGGTCGTCTTCTTCGCTCGCTTCGCGGTCTTCTTCGCCGCCTTCTTTGTGGCCTTCTTCACGCGCTTGGCTGCCTTCTTGGCGCGACTGGCCGATTTCTTGGCGGCCTTCTTCGTCGTCTTCTTCACGCGCTTCGCGGTCTTCTTGGCCGCCTTCTTCGCCGTCTTCTTCTTTGCTGTCTTTTTGGCCATGCCTTCTTCACCACCTTCCACTTGAGTCTGAACTGAATGTTCGGAGATATGTCCCCGATGGTTGTACGGCAGCGAGTGGTTCATGTGCAAGTATTTACACATGCCTTTCGGTTTTAATATTCGTCATAACGGGGTTCATTCATTGAAGCTTTTCTGCAAAGAGATGCGCACTTCGGGATCCGAACCCATCGAACCCGCTTTGGCGTGGGCTCTCATCCGCTCCCATAGCAGCCAGGGATGCGGGACACTCTGCGCGGCGCATCGTCGCGACGACATACTTGGAATCGATCCGCAACGAGTAATTCCATCACACCCCCGGCCGATAGTATACTGAAGGTTTCCAAGGCAATCTGACGCTCCAGACACGAGGTGAAAACGGATGAAGAAGTTCCTGTCCCTGGCGATGGTGGCGACGCTGCTGGCGGGCTGCCCGGTCCCCCAGCCGCAAAATACGCCCAACCAGCACTGGCACGAGATGGACCCCGCGACGGGCAAGGGGTTCTACCTCTACGTTCCCAGCAGCTACTCCGACGACAAGCCCGCGCCGCTGATCATCAGCTGTCACGGAACCCCGCCCTACGACGTGGCGAACCACCACATCCGCGAGTGGAAAATGCTGGGCGAGGAGAACGGCTGCATCGTTGTTGCCCCGGAGTTGATCGGAACCGACGGCGTGCTGGGCGACGGGCCACTGGTGGGAATGATCGCCAACGAACGGCGCATCATGAGCATCGTCTCGCTGCTGGGCTACCGCTACAACATTGACCGGGCGAACGTGATGATCACCGGCTTCTCCGGCGGCGGATTCCCCACCTACTGGGTGGGCATGCGTCATCCGGAAGTGTTCTCCACGATCGTCGCGCGGAACTGCAACTTCAACAAGTGGAACCTTCACGGCTGGTATCCCGACGAGGCGATCGGCATGAACGTGCTGGTCTACTACGGGCAGAACGACCCGGCCACCATCATGGCCCAGTCCGAGCGGGCCGTCACCTATCTGCGAAAGCAGGGGGTCGCCGTGGAAAAACGCGTGGTCCCGGGCAAGGGACACCAGCGCGTTCCGAGCATCGCGATGAAGTTCTTCCGCGACAACTGGAAGCCCGCCAAGCCGTCGCTGCCGATCGGCGAAGACACCGGCGAGGTGGCGGCCGGCGACTGAACGAGGCCGGCTGGTTCGCTCTGCCATGGCAGGGCGGTTGAGGCCTCCGCCGGCAGCGCAGAAAAACGCCCGCACCACGGGAATGATTCTCGCGGTGCGGGCGATTCGTTTGCGCAACGGTCGGGGCGGGTGGGCAATTCCACCGGCCAGGGCCGAGCGTGTTTGTGCGGGTTACGGCTTGAGCATGAACATGAAGACGAAGGCAAAAATGCCGACCGTCTCAGCGATGCCCATGGCGATCAGCGTGTTGGTGAAGGGCTTGCCCTCGGCTTCGGACATGGCGCGTACGCCGCCGGCACCGATCTGTCCCTGCATCCAGGCGCTGAACAGCTCACCCAGGCCCGCGGCCAGGCCGATCACGAACAGCGCCCCGCCGTTGGCGGCGACGTACTCGGGATTGCCCAGTGAGGGAAGGATCACCAGCAGCGAGACCAGCAGGCCGTAAATCGTCTGGCTGAGGGGCATGCCCAGCAGGACGATGTACTTGAAGTTCATCTGCTCGCCCGCTCGGGCTTCCTTTGCCCACGCACCGGTGGCGGCGCGTCCGGCGGCTCCGATGCCCAGGGCACTGCCGATCGCACCGAGGCCGAGAGGCAGGGCGAATCCGATCTGACCTAACCATTCCATGTTATTGATCTCCTTGGTTTGAAGCTGTCTTCAGGGAGAAGGGGGCGTAGGGATAACCGGCCCACTGCACTCCCGCATTCATCGAGAACTCCAGCATATTCAGTCGCACACCGTGTGCGAAAATCGCAATCAGGCAGAGGGCAATGTTCAGCGAGTGCGCCAGGACCAGCACCAGGATGGTAGCCGGCAGGGCCCACATCGAGGTGTCGAGCATGCCGACCGCCAGGTCGTTGAACGCCGAGGCGATGTAGTAGCTCGCCAGGCCGACCGCCATCAGACGGATGTAGCTGAGCATGTCGCCAAACGCCCCGGGGATGCCCATCAGGTTGCCCAGGATGCCCATGCCCACCCGCTTGAGCGGGTTCCTTGAGGGCGATGTAAACAGGGCGATCAGGGCGAAGCTGCCCAGCAGAATCCACAGCGTCACCATCCCCGGGAAGAGCTGCGCTTCCGGGAAGAACATCAGCCAAACCAGCGTGAACATCCCGAAGATGAACCCGATCCAGCCGATCTCGGCGATGCCGCGCTGATCGGGCAGGATCATGATCGCCTGCTTGAGGTGCGCCAAGACCAGATGCACGCAGCCGATGATGAAACTGATCTGCATGATCAGGTTTCGGCCTTCCTCGGCCTGCGCTTCGGGGCGCCACCAGACGGCGATGTGTTGCCACGCGCCGCCCATAGTTGCCCAGAGGCCTCCCGCACCCACCATCTGGCCGGGACCGACGCCGAAGGCGTTGCCCGTCAGCACGCCCCACAAAACCGTGGTCAGCGAGAAGATGACCACCAGTTGCCCGGTCTCCTTGTGGCCCGAGCGGGCGAGCTTGCCGTAGGCCAGCAGACCGATGATGGTGAAAATCAGCCCGTAGCCGGCGTCGCCGACGAGCATGGCTGTGAAGATCGGCATCGCCAGCATGAAGAAGGGCGACGGGTCGAACTCCCGGTAGCCGGGATTGGTCCCGAGCATGTTCAGCAGCGATCGGATCGGGCGGGCCCAGCGAGGATAGCGGATGAGTGTGGGCGGTTGTTCGTCTTCCTCGGGGTCCATCACGCAGACGCCGGCGTTGACGTCGCGGGCGGCGAGGTCGTCCGAGAGGCGCTCCACCTCGGCGGCAGGCACCCAGCCCTGGATGGCGTAGATGGCTTCGTGATCGATCCCGCTTCGCTCGGTCGCGACGAACTCGGCGGACTGCTCGGCCTCGAAGGCCCGCTCGCGGATGGCGTCCTTGAGGTTCGCAAGTTCGCCGAGGCGCTGGGCGTCCTGCTTCATGGCTTCGTCGATTTCGGCGGCTTCGGCGCGGATACTCGGACGGTCGCGCCCGGGTTTCTCCAGCAGCTGGGCGTCGTCGGGCAGCTCGGGTGTCTGGTCTGAGTCGGTGACGACGGCGACGAGCACCTCGCCGCGTACTTCGTCGCCTTCCAGCGGCTGAACGCATTGGCCTTCGAGCTGATCGACCTGCTCGGCGGGCAGCTCCACGAAATGCAGGGCGAGCCCGGATTGTTCGATCGCGTCGAGCTGGTCGAGCGTGACATCGCCCCAGATGCGGAGCTCTTCGATCTGCCGATGCAGGGCGACGAGGCGCGTGTTTCGTTCGGTATTGGCCCGATCGATGGACATGACCTCGGCGGCAGCGTCCTCGGGCGCGATGTCCGGCGTATTGCCGGTGGGTTCGACGTTGTCCAGAACCACCGCGGCGCGGTTGAGCATGTCCAGCCGTTGGGAGGTCTGTTCGTCGGCGACGGCCCGGTCGGGGTCCACCGGCTCGACGTGCACCATGCCCAACTCGCGGACAGCCTGGAGCAGGGCATCGCGATCACGCCGGCAGGCGGCGACGTAGACCTTCTTCATGGGGGCGATCATGCGGCACCTCCCGGGGCGGCCTGCGTGTGAATGCTTTCGTCCTCGTACACCGTGCTCTCCGTCTCGGCGAGCTTGTTCTTGGCGATCTTAGCGCGCCCGACCGCGGCGGTCATCTCGTCGCCGAGCCGGATGCGGATGCGTCGGATCGCTTCGCGGGCCTCGGGGATCTTGACCTTCTCGAAGAGGTTCACGCGTTGGATGATCTTCGTGAGCTCGGCGTTGAGCAGGCGGTACTGCTCGGCCAACACGTCGCACTGGGCTTTGCACTCGTTAAGATGGCGGATGTCCCGCAGTGCCTGGTCCAGCCACGCCGGGGTGGCGAAGAGGCTGTAGACTGCCTCGGGGAAGTCCACCCCCTCGAAGACCGGCAGACGCACGCCCGCGACGTTCTGCCGGGTCGTGCGGACGTGGTCGGGCTTGGCGAGGTTGCGGATGTTCACGCCGGAGTAGTCGGCCAGCACCGCCTGGTACTGCCGGACGGACCGGACGGCCTTGTCCCGCCGGGCGTCCATCTTGCGCTGCTCGGCCTGGATTTCCCGGAGGCGCACCTGAAGCATCTGCTGTTTGAGCTTCAGCATCGGCAGGTAACGCTCGAAACGCTGCAGCGCGTCGCGCTGTCGTTTGAGCTCCGGTCGGGTCAGTTTGATCTTCGTAGCCATTGCTGCTCAATCCCGGTGGGGAGTGGACTGTAGTTCGCTCAGGCGGACGCCTCGGCCTCGGCGGTTTCTTCGGCGGGGTTCTCTTCGCCTTCGTCGGTTTGAGACGGTTCCTCTTCCGTGGCGAGGTCCTTGGGCCAGTGCGCCTCAATGATCGATCGGCGGATGCCGGTCTCGAACGGCTCGAAGCAGTCGGCGAGAATCTCCCAGCAGCGGTCCAGCGCCTCGAAGAGAGGAATGTTCACGCCGAGGTCCATGATCTGCGCTTCGAACAGGTCCCCGTATTTCAGGAGCTTCCCGTCCCAGGGCGACATCTCGAAGCCCATGTCCCGCTTCTCGCGCGATTCGCGACAGCTGGCGTACAACTGCAGGCAGCCGTCCATGATCGCGCGGTGGTCGTCCCGCGTATCGCCGTTGACCTGCTGCTTGAGACGCGAAAGCGAGCCGAACGGCTCGATGCGCCCGTTGCGGAGGTAGAACTGACCCTCGGTGATGTACCCGGTGTTGTCGGGAACCGGGTGGGTCACATCGTCGCCGGGCATGGTCACGCAGGCGAGCACCGTCATGGACCCGGCCCCGTCGAAGTCGACGGCCTTCTCGTAGCGGCGGGCCAGTTGCGAGTAGAGGTCGCCCGGGTAGCCACGGTTGGAGGGGATCTGCTCCATCGTGATCGCGATTTCCTTGAGGGCGTCGGAGAAGGCGGTCATGTCGGTCAGCAGGCAGAGCACACGCTTGCCCTGCAGGGCGAACTGCTCGCCGACGGCCAGGCAGAGGTCCGGGACGGTGAGGCATTCCACCGTCGGGTCGGCTGCGGTGTGCATGAACATGATGGTTCGCCCCAGCACGCCGCCTTCCTCGAAGGTTTTGCGGAAGGTGAGGTAGTCGTCGTGCCGCAACCCCATTCCGCCGAGGATGATGATGTCCGCGTCGGCCTGGAGCCCCACGCGGGCCAGCAGGGGGTTGTACGGTTCGCCGGCGACCGAGAAAATTGGCAGCTTCTGCGACTCGACCAGCGAGTTGAACACGTCGATCATCGGGATGCCCGTCTCGATCATCTGATCGGGCATGCGACGCTGGACGGGGTTGACCGGGGGGCCGCCGATTTCGACGGTTTCGGCTTCGACTTCGGGGCGGTCGTCGCGCGGCCTGGCCGAGCCGTCGAACACGCGGCCGAGGAGGTCCTCACTGAACGGGACGCGCATGGCGTTCCCGAGGAAGCGGACCTTGTCGCCCGTGGAGACGCCCTGCGTTCCGGCGAAAATCTGCAGGGAGACCTGGTCGCTTTCGAGACGAATTACCTGCGCGAGCGAAGGCCCGCGGTCGGTGCTGATGATCGCCAGTTCGTCGTATCCGATGCCCTCGGCGGTCACCGTCACGACGTTGCCGGCGATTTTCGTGATCTCGTCGTAGTACTTTCTCATAGTCGCTCGCTTCGCTCACAATTCTGAAGTCTGAAGCCTGAATGACGAATCAATTCTCAAGGACCAATCCCGAATCGTCCTTCGCCACCCATGCCCGATGTC
>CAZYIH010000102.1:0-10414 GCA_964646915.1 uncultured Planctomycetaceae bacterium
CCACGACGGTGAACGTCGCGGGGGCTGTGTGCGAAGCCTCCTCGGGCTTGTAGTAGGGCTGGGCGGAGATCGGCCTGGCGATGGCACGGATCGGCATGGTCGGGACCATCTCGTAGGTGAGGGTCACCTTCGAGCGGGCGGGCAGCGTGTCCATGTACACGATCACGCCGCGTGCGGTGATGGTGTATCGGCTGATGACGCCGCGCTGGACGAGCTTCTCCAGCCCTTCGGCCCGCACGACAAACCCGGGCGGGGTGCCGATGTCGATCAGCGGCATGTCCGCGTTGGCAGCGGTGTCGTTTCGAACCGTCGCGGTGACGGCAACGCTCTGCCCGACCGCCAGGTTCGTGCGGTCGTAGTCCACCGAAACGGACACCGGCGCCGGCTGGGTGGGCTTGTCCATGGCTGCGGTCGAGCGGTAATGGGTCGCGATCTGCCAGCCCATTCCCTCGCCGCTGTCGTTGAGCAGTTGCAGGCGATAGGTGCCCGGGCGGTCCAGCCCCGTCAGCCAGGTGCGATGCACGACGTCCGAGTTTTCCGGGCGAACGGTGAGCTGCCCGATGCGTGTGTCGCCGTCGGGACCGATCACGCTGAAGACGGCCGGCTTGTCTCGCCGCTGGGGCGCGGTGGAGGCTGCCAGGATCGCCTTGAACGCCAGAATCGTCGGGTGCGTCGAGCCCCACGTGCCGTGGCTGTCGCGTTTCTCGGTCAGCCAGGTGAGGGCTTCGGTGGCGAGTCGATGGTAGGTGTTCTCTTTCCGCAGCGCGAGTATCGACAGCGCCGTGGCCGAGACGGTGCCCCATTGGGCTCGACCTTCCTTGATGCGGCCGGCCATCCCGGCCAGGCGTGAGCGGGCGAGCTTCAGCGACGGGTGGCTTGGCTCGACGGCAGCCAGGGCGTTGATGCACAGCGCCAGCGTGTGAGGCCGATCGGCCGAGGCGATGTGCTTTGCGACGTACCCCGCCCCGCCCAGGGCGGCAGAGTGCGAGGCGTCGCGGTGGGCGATCGCCCAGGTAATGTAGGCGGTGATGGGCAGTGGCCCGTTGTCGCCGCCGGTGAAGGGCTCATGGAAGCCGCCCTTCTCGAACTGCCACGAACCGTCCTGCTTCTGATGCTTGGCGAGGTATTTCACCGTGCGATCCAGCAGCGCGGGATCCACCGTGCGGACCTTGGCCATATCGGCGAATTCCATCAGTCCGTAGGCGGTCAGAACGGGGTTGGGATTTTTTCCGCCCGGCCACCAGCCGAACCCGCCGGCGGTGCGGTTTTCGAACGTCAACAGCCGCTGGTAGCCCAGTTGCACGTAGCGGTTGGCCTTGGCGAGGACGGCGGCGTTGCCCAGCTTGTGGGCCTTCATGTACGCCAGCGCCATCACGTTGGGGTAGGTGGTGGAGGAGGTCTGCTCGAAGCAGCCATGCGGCATGCGGAAGATGCCCTCCAGCCCGTCGAGCAGTTCGGAGAACGTCGAGGGATAGATCTTCATGCCCACGCGGATGCTGCCCGGCTGGGCGTGGTCCGGGATGGTCACGGTGATCGTCTCGGACGCCCGGGTGACGGCACCGCTGGTGACGCGCGTCTGGGGGATGCCCTCAGCCACCACGTCGATGGGTCGGCGGACGGCGTCGGCAAACTGCCCGGCGCGTCCTTCCACGCGAATTTCACCGCGTCCGACGGCCGACGCCTGGATGGGCACGAGCGTGCGGAGCACCTGCCCCGGCTGCAGGGAGACGGGTTCGATGACATCGTCCGTCACCGACAGGCCGTTGCGGGCCGACGCGGTGAGGTTCACGGTGATGGGCTCGCCGGTGTAGTTGTAGAGCACCACCGGCAGGGACGCTTCGTCGCCCACGGTGAGCGTCTGGGGCGTGTCGACGTCCAGGAAGAAGGGCTGATGCACCTTCACGCCGGTTTCGACCGTGCCCAGCACACCGGACGAACTGACGGCCGACCCGGTGATGCGCCACGTGGTGATGCTGTCGGCCAACGGCAGTCGCAGGACGGCCTGTCCGTCGGGACCGGCGATGAGCTGGGGCTTCCACAGGAGCGTCTCGGGGAAGTCGCTCCGCGTCCGGGCCGGGGCATTCTCGCCGGGGTTGTCACCGGGTTGGGCTGCACTGGCTCCGGTCTTGAGGATCTCACTGCCGTAGAAGCCACGGTTTTCTGCTGTGGGCCTGAGTCTCTCGGCCTCCCATTCGACGCGTTGACCCATCGCCTCCATTTTGGCGGCGGTGAGCACCATCTCGCCTTCTGCGCCGTGGGAGGTCAAATAGCGCACCTCCGAGAGGCTCGGCAGCAGGACCGAGGCGGCTACGATCCCCGCCAGCACGAGGACCACCGCCACGGTGAACGGCCGAAGTCCCAGCAGCGTCACGGCGAGGGTCGCCAACAGTACACATCCGGCGACGATCAGCAGGAATATCCCCGTCTGGGAGAACGTCTCGGTCCGCTCGGTGGCGGTCTCCTCACGTTGATTGTACTCACGGATGGCTGCCAGCTCGTTGTCGGCCCCGAGGCTGAAGCGGGCGTTGGGCGCCATCTCGACGGCCTGGACGAACCGCGGGGGGAAGAGCTTCTTGAGGTCCGGATTGTCGGCGAATCGCCTGCGCAGCTGCAGGCGCAGAGCGGGCCAGTTGTCCTGGTTCAGCACGTCTTCGCCGATGAGGCCGCGCTCCACGAGGTAGCGCAGATCCTCCAGCGGTGGCGTGTCGTCCATCGACCGGCTTGTCGGTGCCGGTGCAGCCGCGGAGAGAATCGCCCGGGCGTAGTCCTCGTCGTGCAGCAGCAGCGGCGTGAAGCCATGCACTTCGATCGCGCCGCGGAGCAGCTCTTCGTCCAACCCGCGCAGGATCTTGCCCAGCCCGCCCAGCATCGGGTGAACCGAGAAGACCGCCTCGTCCACACCCGCCAGCGACAGCGCCGCGGCAGAGGGTGAACCGTCGCGGGTGGTGACGAGGAATCTCAACGTCGCTTCGTCGCCGGGACGGTAGACGTCGCGGTCCTGCGTGACGTCGACCTTCAGCTCGTCGGCGGGTTTGACGACGATCAGCACGTCGCGCCCCATCCACTCGCCCTTTCGGTCGAGACGGTAGGCATGCAGCCGCAGCGTGCCGCTCAGATCGGCCGGCAGGTCCAGGGCAAGCTGCGCCTGGCCCTTCTGGAGAGTGACTACGCGGGTGAGCATGGCCCGCTCGCCCTGCATGACGTCCACGTATACATCCCCGCCGCTGGTGGCGCGGATGTCCAGGCTGGCCGTCTCGCCGGCGGTGTAGGTCGGCTTGTCGGTGCGAAGGATCATCCCCTCGCTCACCGTGGAGCCCACCTTGTAGACCTTTCGGCCGTTGCGACCTTTCTCGTCGACGGCGACGATGGTCAGGCGGTCGGGCACCTGATCGATGTGGGCGACGGCCACCCCGGCGTCGTCGGTCTGGAGGGTTTCGACGAACTCCTCGATGCGAAGTCGCGTTTTCGCAGGTCGGCCATCGGGATAGCTGGTCACCAGGAACACGCGGTTCTGCAGCCCCTGGGTGAACACGCCGTTCTCGACGACCACAGCCACCCGGATGTCCTGCGGGGCCACCTGCACATCACGCGAGCCGGTGTACTCCTGCCGGGCTGTGTCGGTCACCCGTGCGGTGAGGGTCAGCTCGGCGTTGCCCGCGGTGCGTTTGTGGGCCACCAGGGTGTCAGGCAGCTTCACCTCGAACCGCGTTTGCCCGTCGGAGTCGGTCTTGAGCGTGAGCTTCTCCAGGACGTTCTCTTCCGACAAGGCATAATCGGCCAGGTACAGCTCGACCTCGCCTTCGGTGACGGGCTTGCCGAAGTGGTAGCGGGCCCGGACGGTTCCGGTAACGGTCTGGCCGGGCAGGTAGTAGGGTTTGTCGGTGCTGACAGCCACGTTGAAGGCGGGCAGCTTGTAATGGAACACCTCGACGGTCTGCTCGCTGACGACGCCGGCGACGTCCGCCTTGATACGATACCGCCCCGGGGCGATCTGGGTGTCCAGGGGCAGGTCGGCCGAGGCGATGCCATACTCGCTGAGCGTGAGCTCGTCGCGCGAGATCAGGTTGCCGGCAGGGTCGGTCACGGTGAGTGTCGCCGCCGCCCCGCCGCGTGGTTTGTGCGTGGGGTTCGCCAGCGCCATCAGCCTCATGTGGATGGTTTGGCCGGGCTGATAGATGGGTTTGTCGGTGGAGAGGAACACCTTGGACCCGCGCGTGATGCGGATGGGCACCTCAACGTGGGCGAGGTCGGCGTCCGGCGTACGGGCCACGAGGGTATAGGTGTCCGTGGGCCAATCGGGCATGTTCACCGTTCCGGCGGCTACGCCTTTCTGGTCGGTGGTCCAGCGTGCCAGGGCGTGGACCTGCCCGGAGGGGCCTTTCAGGGCCAGTTCGACCGGCACGTTCGCCTGGCGGTTGCCTTCGTGGTCGCTGACGGTTGCCACCAGGCTGGCGGTGGCGCCGCCGAGCTGCTCGTTCTGCCCCAGCACGCGGAGCACGCGCTGCGGCGGGACGGCGTAATACTGGTAATACGCGGAGACGGCGAACATGACCATTGCCGCAGCCGCCATTGCCGCCGGGATGCTGGAGAATTTCAGCAATCTGCGGCGGGTCGTCTGCTTTCGCTCGCGCTCGGCGGACAGCACGTCGGCGGCCGACGCGAGGGGACGGTCTTCGGCGGCGTTGGCGTCCTGGCGGACATCGCCGGTGAGCACGCGTTTCCGCGTGACGGCCTTCTCATAGGCCAACTGCCATTCGGGGTCGTCTTCGATCTTCTCGCGGACGCGGGTCTCTGTTTCGGCGTCCAGCAGGTCGAAGATCAGCCGATCCATCAGGTCATCCAGTTGTTGGGTTCGATTGGGTTTCATGGTGCACCTCCCGCGAGGGGGTTGTGAAGTACTGAAGGGTCGATCGCAAACGCTGCAGTGCCCGGTGCATGGTGGTTCGCACCGAGGCGGGGCGCTTGCCCAGGGCAGAGGCGATCATGTGGTGGTCGCTGGAGCAGATCAGGTACAAAAGCATCACCTCACGCTGGGCGCGAGGCAGCCGGTGTATCGCTCGACGCAACGCGGCAGACTGCTCCTTGCGGATCGCCCGGGTCAGCGGGTCGCCGTCTTCGACGGGGTCCGGAAGCGGGTCGCTGTCCCCCAGCGATTCCAGCACCCAGGGCTCTTGCCGCCGCAGGGCCGAGCGACAGGTATTGACCACGATGGCGAACAGGTAAGGACGAAACGGCTTGGAAGGTTTGTACCGCTTGCGATACCGATAGAGGCGGGTCCACACCTCCTGGTACAGGTCGTCCGTGTCGTCGCGACGACACATCCGATCGATGAAGCACCAGACAGACCCGCGCCAGCGCTGCATGAGCGAGTCCAACGCTCGCCCGGACCCGGCTGCCACGCTCTGCATCAACTGTTCATCCGTTTGCCGTTCGGCCATGATCCACCTCTACCACCCCATACTCCGCTACCCTGAAATGCGCAACACAGGAAATGAAAAAATATCGGCCCGGGCCCCGGCGGGCGGTCCCCATCGCCCGCTTACGGGCAGACGATGCGCCAGGCGGCGTGGATCCGCTGGTTGCGGAAATCCTCGGGGATGGTCTGCCTGGTGATGTCCCGGACGTCCATGTCGGCCGAGCTGAGCGCGACCTCGTCGAGCTTGAACCGCCGATAGTTCGTGGAGAAGTAAATCACCCCGCCGGGGCTCATGAAGCCCCGAAGCTCGCGCAGAAGCGTGGCGTGGTGGGCCTGCACGTCCCAGTCGGTCTCGGCGGACTTGCTGTTGCTGAACGTCGGGGGGTCCACAATCGCCAGGTCGAATCGCTCGGAGGCGTGCAACTGCCCGAGCCACTCGGCCACGTTGGCCCTTTGGAAGAGGTGGGCCGGACCCTCGAACCCGTTGAGGGTCATGTTCCGCCGTGCCCATTCGAGGTACGTGTTGGAGAGGTCCACGGTCACCGTCTGCCGAGCCCCGCCCGCGGCGGCGTAAACGCTGAACGACCCGGTATAGCCGAACAGGTTCACCACCCGTTTGCCGGCCGACTCGTCGCGAACCATCGACCGCGTGATGCGGTGGTCCAGGAACAGCCCCGTATCCAGGTAGTCCGAGAGGTTCACGAGGAACTTGAGCTCCCCCTCGCGGACGACCTGTTCGTGTTTCGCCTCCGACTGCCGCTCGTACTGCGAGAGGCCCCGCTGACGGCGACGGGTTTTGACGAAGACCTTCCCGGGATCGATCTGCAGCGCAGCGGCAGCGGTCCGGCACATCAGGTCGATCCAGTCGGCGTGCTGGGCGGGCGTCCGCTCGTGAGGCCGATCGTACTCGGCGATGTGCAGGGCGTCCTCGTAGCGATCGACGATGAGGGGCACCTCGGGGATGTCCCGCTCGTAGAGGCGGTAACAGTGGATGCCTCGCCCCCCCCAGCGCCGCCGGTGGCGGGCCATCTTCTCGAGGCGATTGGCGAACGCCTCGGCCTGCTGGTGGGCGTGATCGCTGAGCCCGCCGAAAGCGGGGTCGATCTGCTCGATGGGCCTGGCGGTGGCGGGCGACGCGGGCGGTGGCGGCCCGTGGAACTGGTAATAGGTACACTCGATGTTGCCGTTGTAGAGCTTTCGTCGCCGGTCGGCCGACCGACCCACGATCCGCTCGAAGGCCTTGTCCGAGGTCAGCACGAACAGCGACCAGGTGGGCAGGTTGCGGAACACCAGCGGCATGTCGCGGTACAGCGCCCGCACGTCGCCCTCGCCCACCCGGTGGCCATAGGGTGGGTTGGTAATCAGCACGCCGTACGTCTCAGCCGGGTCGATCTTACGGAAGTCCGCCTGTTTCCAGGTGATATCGTCTGCGACGCCGGCGGCTTCGGCGTTTCGACGGGCCAGTGACAGCGCCCCGCCGTGGATGTCGCTGCCGTGAATGGGCGCTTCGAGGGCTGGGCGGATCGCCTCGCGGGCTTCGTTGCGGGCGTCCCGGAAGACCGTCGCGTCCACCGTAGGCCAATGCTCGGCTGCGAAGGTTCGCTTGAGACCCGGGGCGATGTTCCGCCCGATCATCGCCGCTTCGATGCAGATGGTTCCCGTCCCGCACAGCGGGTCCAACATCGGCCGATCCGGGGCGTAAAAGCTCAGTTGCACCAGGGCGGCAGCGAGCGTTTCCTTCAGGGCTGCCTTGCCGGCGATGGGTCGGTAGCCGCGTTTGTTCAGCCCGGCCGCGGAGGTGTCCAGCGTGAGCGTGGCGGTGTCTTTGAGCAGCGCGATCTCGATGCGCGCTTCGGGACCCGTTTCCGGAAGGGTCTGTCGGCTGTGGACCTTTCGCAGACGTTCGACGACGGCCTTTTTGACGATCCGCTGGCAGGCGGGCACGGAGGAGAGCTTCGACCGCACGGACCGTCCCCGCACGGGGAATGCCTGGTCCGGCCCGATCCACCGCTCCCAGGGCAGCTCGGAGGTGGCGTCGAAGAGCGTGCCGAAATCATCCGCGTGGAACTGCCCGACCTTCAGCAGCACGCGGTCTGCCGTCCGCAGCCAGAGGTTCGCCCGGGCGATCGCTGAGGCGTCGCCGGCAAACTCGACCCGTCCGCTGGAGACGATCTCGGGCTCGTAGCCCAGCGCCTCCAGCTCGCGCGAAGCGACGGCCTCGAGCCCGAACGTAGTGGTCGCGATGAGAGGAATCCGGTCCATGGGCCCCAGTGTCGGTCAGATCGCGTCCGGGGGCAACGGGAAACCGCTCTGCGGGACTGGAAGAGGCCCGGCGAGGCGGAAAAAAGCGCAATCGCAGGACAATGGGACGAGTTTTCCTCTTGGTGAGTTGTTCGGGTTCGTGTAGTATGTTCACCATAGTGAACACTGGAGTCTTTTGACGTCTCAATCGCCCTGCCGGGGCGTGGTCAGGTGAGGTCATGAAATCCTCGACAATGACACCGTTGCTGGAGTTTCCCATCGGTCAGCGGGCACGCGTGGCATCGCTGGACGGCGGGTGCAGCTGCGCGTCGCGCCTGCGATCTCTGGGCGTGACGGTGGGCAGCGAACTCGAACTGGTCAAACGCAACAACTGGGGCCCGGTGCTGGTCGCCGTCGGCGGAACGCGCCTGGCGATCGGACGCGGGATGGCCAGCCAGATCCACGTAACCCCCCTCCGACAGGACTGATCCACCCGACGTATTTCCTCCGAGGACCCCATGAGTGATCTCCGCGACGCCCGGGCGATTCGCCTGGCGCTGGCCGGCAACCCCAATGCCGGCAAGACCACCATCTTCAACGCCATCACCGGCGCCCGTCAGCACGTGGGCAACTATCCCGGCGTGACCGTCGAACGCAAGGAAGGCAACGCCCGCATCGACGGGATCGCCCTTCACATCGAGGACCTGCCCGGAACCTACAGCCTCGACGCTCACAGCCCCGAGGAGATCGTCGCCCAACGCATGCTCCTCGACGAGCCGCCCGACGTGGTGATCGACATCGTCGACGCCTCGAACCTCGAACGGAACCTCTACCTCACCACCCAACTGCTGGAGCTTGGCCTGCCGGTGGTGCTCGCGATGAACATGTCGGACGTCGCTGCCGCCAGCGGGGTCGAAATGGACGTCCAGGAACTCTCGGCCTTGCTGGGAGTACCCATCGTTCAGACGGTCGGTCACCGCGGCAAAGGGGTGGATGAACTGCTCAGGACGGCCGTCACCGTGGCGCGAGACCGCGAGCAGGCCGTCGCCGACCAGCGCCACTGCACGTACGGCAACGAGATCGAGCAGCACCTCCAGCCCCTCACCCGCGACGTGACGGCCGCCTGCGGCGAGGCAATGCCCGCCCGCTGGACCGCCCTGAAGCTCATCGAGGGGCAGGACTCCGACGCCCTGAAACACTTCCACGATGCCTGCACGCCCGAGCAGGCCGAGGCAATCCGCGCAGAGGCAGAGCACGTCGGCAAACACCTGGCCGGGGTGTTCGGCGAGGCGCCCGACGTGATCCTCGCGGAGCGCCGCTTCGGGTACATCTCCGGGGCGGTCAGCGAGTCGGTCCGCAGCAACGTCCACCGCCGCCACGAACTCAGCGACAAGCTCGATGCCGTGCTCACCCATCGCTGGCTGGGGCTGCCGGTGTTCGCGGTGCTCATGTACGCGGTATTCCACCTGACCTTCACCGCATCCGAGGCCCCGATGCACTGGCTGGAGATGGGGTTCGAGTGGCTGGGCGGTACCCTCGCGGCGTACTGGCCGAAAGGCAGCGACAGTCTGCTCAAGAGCCTTCTGGTCGATGGCATCATCGGCGGGGTGGGCGGCGTGCTGGTGTTCCTGCCGAACATCCTGTTCCTGTTCCTGGCGATCGCCCTGCTGGAGGACACCGGCTACATGGCCAGGGCGGCCTTCATCATCGACCACGTCATGCACAAGCTCGGGCTTCACGGGAAAAGCTTCATCCCCATGCTGATCGGGTTTGGCTGTTCGGTGCCCGCGATCCTGGCGACGCGAACCCTGGAAACCCGACGCGACCGGCTGACGACGATGCTCGTGGTGCCCCTGATGAGCTGCGGGGCGCGATTCCCCATCTATGCGCTGATCATCCCGGCCTTCTTCGCCCCGGCGTGGCGGGCGCCGATGCTCTGGGGGATCTACATGATCGGGATCGCCCTGGCGATTGTCCTGGCGAAGGTCCTGCGAAGCACGATCCTCAAGGGCGAGACCACCCCGTTCGTCATGGAGCTGCCCCCCTACCGCATGCCCACCACCAAGGGCCTGCTCATCCACACCTGGGAGCGGGCGTGGATGTACGTCAGGAAGGCGGGAACCATCCTGCTGGCTGCCTCCATCCTCCTCTGGGCGGTGGGAACCTTCCCGCGGAAGCAGGACTTCTCGCGCGACTATGACGAACTGGCCAACCAGGCTCGCCAGCGCTACGTCGCCCAGGCCGACGAACTGGCGGCCAGGCTCGACCTGCCCGACGCCAACGCCCCGGTGACGCTTGCCACAGCCCGCATGGAATGGCAGGAGCAGCAACAGCAGTACTGGCCCCACGAGAACGGCTGGCAGCAGGCCAGGGAAAGGTTCCAGCAGACCAAACAGGCTGTACTCCGTGGCTCGAGCGGCGATCGGCTGGCAACGATGCTCACGGTGGATGAGCGGATCGGCGAGATAAGGGATGGTTTCGACGAACTGGTCCGGGAGCACGAATGGGATGAAGAGGACCCGGCCTACAAGCTCGCTGCCGACCGGCGGGACACCAAGCTCGCCGCCCTCAAGCAGGAGTATCCCGACGCCTACCCGGCTGCGATGTTCTACCGCCGGGACATGCGGGCTCCGCTGAAAGAACGCCTGGCAGAGCTTGCCGGCCAACAGGGCAGCGAGTTGGCGTCCCACGCCCTGGCCGGCCGAATCGGACAGGGTCTCGAGCCGGTCATTCGCCCGTTGGGGTTCGACTGGAAAC
>CAZYIH010000103.1:0-10325 GCA_964646915.1 uncultured Planctomycetaceae bacterium
CCCACACGCTGGAAGCCCATGCCAACCGAAACAGCCGTCCTGCTCAGGCCTGGTGGAAATGCACGCCGACGGCGACGTGGCCGGAAGAGAGCAGCGTGTTGCGGTCCACGCGAACCACGGTCGCGTTGACGTCCCGCCCCGCGAAGTCCGAGAACTCCGAGATGGGTACGTTGCCCAGGTTGAGCTTGAGTGTCTGCCCCGTGTGGACCGGTGCGGTGGCGGGCACGTACATCAGCATCCCGCCCCCCGAGAGGTCCACGCTCCGGCCGGGGAAATCCCGACGCGACTGGGCGTGATGAAACTGTACACTGGTCGCCAGCGGAAACCGCTGGTGTTCCCGCCGATCCTTCGCTGATGCGTCGCTCATGATTGTCTCCGCAGATGCCCCGAAGATACCTCCCTGTATATCGGAAGCACGCCGACGGGGATTTTACCCCACCGGAATTTTGGGAACAACGATTCTCCAGGCCGATCCTCTCGCCCGGATGCGGCGACAAACGCCCTTGGACTCAGCGCTGCGGTTCGCTATAAAGGAAGCATCCCATGCAAACACGACCCGACACACAACCTGCTGTGGAACACACACTTAAGATCGGCCCGCCGGGGCGCCCCCTCCGCACCGCTGCCTTGGTGGGGCTCGCGCTGCTCTGGATCGTCCTGCAGCCCGCCCCGGCCGGGGCGGGCCAAAGCCCACCGCTTGCCCGGCAGGTGGATTCGCTCATCCAGCTCCATGCCGGCCGATTCGCCGACGATCTGGGCGTTTGCGTGATCGACCTCAGCTCGGGCAGGACCCTGGCGTCTCATCGACCCGACGTGAAACGCATCCCCGCCAGCAACCAGAAGCTGCTGACTTCCGCGGTGGCGTTGGAACGTCTCGGGGCGGATTTCCGCTTCGTGACGGCGATGTACGCGGCACCGACCGACGACGGCAAGACGGATCTGGTCGTAGCGGGCACGGGCGACCCGCTGCTGGGCGATCCGCGAATCGCAGCCGCCAATAAGCGAAGCATCTACGCCGAACTGGACGCCTGGTGCGCCAAGGCGAAGAAATCCCTGAACACCCCCGTGGGCGACCTCAAGCTGGTCGTGCGTCGCAAGCCCAGCCGCTATCGCCACCCCGATTGGCCGGCGAAGCAGGCGACCCGGTGGTACTGCGCGCCGGTGGCGTCGCTGAATTTCCACGACAACTGCCTCGACGTGACCTGGCCGAGCGACGCCGACGACCGGATCGCGCCGGCCATCGCGCCGATGAGCCGATTCATGACGCTCGTGGATCGTACGAAACGCACGGGCAAGCGGTCCGTCTGGTGGGCATCGCTGACGGGGGCCGATGGCGTGGTGACCTTCCGGGGGCGGGTGACCAAGCCCACCTCGCACCCGATCCCCGTCGCCGTCAATCGCCCGCCGCTGCTGCTGGGACGCGTGCTCGCCGACCGCCTCGCGCGGGCCAGGCTGCCCGTGACCGGATCGCTCCAGCCGATCGCGTTGACCGACGTGGCGCGCAAGGATCTCACACTGATCGCACGCAGCGCGACGCCCCTGAAGGCTGTCCTTCGTCGCGCGAACAAGCGCAGCCTCAACATGGCAGCCGAGGCAATGCTGCTGCGCGCCGGCGACTGGACCTGGGACGGCAGCGCCAAACTGGCCACGCGAACGCTGAGACGCACCTTCGGGTTGGACGCCAACGCCTTTGCCATCTCCGACGGCAGCGGGATGTCGCGGAAAAACCGCATCACCCCCCGGGCGATGACGACGCTCCTGCGAGCGGTGCTCAAGCACAAGGGCGGGTCGCTCCTGCTGGACTCGCTGCCGCGAAGTGGGGAGAAGGGCGCCTCGTTGCAGCGTCGGCTGGCCCGCAAACCCTACAGCGGCCGAGTCGCCGCCAAGACCGGTACGTTGACCGGCGTGTGGGGCCTGAGCGGATACGTCCTCGACCGCAAACACCGCCCTGCCGTGGCGTTTTCGGTGCTGGTCAATGGCGGGTCCTCCGGCCCGGCGAAGCAATTGGCCGACGCCATCGCCGCCCTGGCGGTCGACTACGTGGACCGTAAGTAAGTGGACGCCACCGACGTCTCCGCACGCCATGGACGTCCGATGCGATCCAAGCACGCCTGGGTAACAGGAGACCTCCAGCCCCATCCCCCGGCTGACGCGCCCTGCCGCTGACACGACGGCTTTGCTATTGACGGATGCGGTCGTCGACGAGAATCGCCTGACGGACGGGGGCTACCTCGTGCACGCGGAAGAGGGTCGCCCCGGCCCGACGGGCGGCCAGGCAGGCGGCGATGGTTCCGCCGACGCGCCGGGTGGCGTCGGGCTCGTCGGCAATCTCACCGATGAATCGCTTGCGTGAGGGGCCGATGAGCACCGCACAGCCGAGCGTTTTCAGGGCCTCCACGCCGCGGGTGAGCAGCAGGAGGTTGTGCTCCAGCCGCTTCCCGAACCCGATGCCGGGATCCAGGATGCACTTCTCCGGCGGAATGCCTGCCTCGCCGGCCGACGCGAGGCGCTCCTCCAGGTGGTCGCGGACTTCCGCAACGACGTCGTCGTAGTGAGGGGATTGCTGCATGGACTTGGGCTGGCCGAGCATGTGCATCAGCACGATGGGCACGCCGCGCCGGGCGACCAGCGGCAGGAGGTCCGGGTCGTCGCGGCCGGCTGAGACGTCGTTTACCAGGCTCGCCCCGTGGTCCAGCGCCCAGCGGGCCACCTCGGCACTGGTGGTGTCGATGCTCACGATCGCCCCGGTCGAGATGGCGGCCGGCAGCGTCTCCTCCAGTCGTTGGATCTGGGCGTCGGGAGGAACGCGATCCGACCCCGGCCGGGTGGACTCGGCGCCGATGTCCAGAATGTCGGCCCCGTCCTCGACCAGCCGCTGGGCTTGCCGCAAAGCGGATGCAGTGTCGACGAAGGCGCCGCCGTCGGAGAAACTGTCCGGGGTGACGTTGAGGATGCCCATCACCACCGGCGGTGCCGAGGGATCGGGCGTGAGGATATCGTCCATCGCACGTGTCATGGTCGGCTGCGGTCGATCAGCTCGGCTGGGGTGCGGGTCCCAGGCCCGTGGCGGTGGGCGGCTCGGGCTCGGCGTTGCCCGTCGAGGCGGCGTCCTTCTGCGAGTCGCCCAGTCTGGCGTGCTCGGCTGCGATGAGATCCTGCACCGTGGGTTTGTCCAGCGTCTTTCCATCCACGATCGCCTGGACCTCGTCGGCGGAGAGCGTCTCGTATTTCATCAGCGCCTCGGCCACTCGCTGGACGGCCTGGCGGTTGGCTTCCACGATGTCTTTGGCGGCGGAGAATGCTCCATCGATGAGGTTCCGGATCTCGTCGTCGACGATCTCCGCGGTGCGGTCGGAATACTCCTTGCCGCCCAGATCGATATGCGAGTTGTTGTCTTCCTTGTTGTAGTTCACCGGTCCGAGCTTGGGGCTCATGCCCCAATCGAGCACCATTTTGCGGGCCACTTCGGTCGCCTGGGCAATGTCATTCTGTGCCCCGGAGTTGACGTCCTGGACGAACATCTCCTCGGCGATGCGTCCGGCGAAGCAGACCTTCATGAAGTCGGTGCAGAAGTTCCGCGAATAGAAATAGCGGTCCTTCTCGGGCAGCGAGAACGTCGCCCCGCCCATGGGCCCGCGGGGGATGATCGAGACCTTGTGCAACGGATCGGAGTACTCCGTGAGCAGTTGCACCACGGCGTGCCCGGCTTCGTGGTAGGCGGTGGTCTCCTTCTCCTTCTCGTCGATCACGCGGGACTTCTTGCTGCGGCCCCAGCGGACCTTGTCGCGAGCTTCTTCCAGGTCGCCCTGGTCGATGAAGTCCTTGCCGGCCATCGTCGCGGCGATGGCGGCTTCGTTGACGATGGCTTCCAGGTCGGCACCGGAGAACATCGCCGTTCCGCGCGCCATGCGCTCGGGGTCCACGTCCGGGCCGGTCTTGACCTTCTCCATGTAGATGCTCATGATGTCCAGCCGGCCTTTGAGGTCCGGCAGGGGAACGCGGATCTGGCGGTCGAACCGCCCGGGGCGCGTCAAGGCAGGGTCCAACACGTCGGGGCGGTTGGTCGCCGCGATGACGATGACCTGGTCGGACGAATCGAACCCGTCCATCTCCACGAGAATCGCGTTGAGTGTCTGGGAGGTTTCCTGTCCGCCGCCGCCGGGCGACTCGTGCGTTCGCCTTCGACCGACCGCGTCGATTTCGTCCAGGAAGATGATGCACGGGGACGATTCCTTCGCCTGGCGGAACAGGTCGCGCACGCGGGAAGCACCCACGCCCACGAACATTTCCACGAAGTCACTGCCCGAGATGCTGAAGAACGGGACTTCCGCCTCTCCGGCGATCGCCTTGGCCAGCAGCGTCTTGCCGCAGCCCGGCTCGCCCGCCAGCAGCACGCCGCGCGGAACGCGCCCGCCGATGCGGGCGAACCGTCGGGGGTTCTTGAGGAACTCGATGATCTCGGAGACTTCCTCCTTGGCCTCCTCGATTCCGGCGACGTCCTCGAAGGTGACCTTGACGTGCTCTTTGTTGAGGATGCGATGCTTGGACCGCCCGAAATTCCCGAACGCCCCGCCGCCGGCTCCGCTTCCGATCCGACGCAGCAGGAAGAACCACAGCGCGAACAGTCCCAGCCCGAGAATCAGCAGGTGCGGCAGGATCGAACTCCACCAGCCGGCCGGTTCGTATTTGACCTTCGCCCGGTTGCCCAGGGCCTTGTCCAGTTCTTCCTGGAAACCCTCGTGCGTCTTGTATTCGTAGGGGACGTAGAACTTCCGCGACTCGTCGGGTTTCAGGCCCGGGAGGTCCTCGCGGAAAGTTCCGCGGATTTCGGTATCCGTCACGACGACGGTTCCGACGATATCGCCGGTGGTCCTGGTGTTCCGGGCGTGGGTCCAGAACTCACTGGCTGTGATTTCCCGGCGGTCGCCGAACCCCTGGTTGTAAAGGGACACCAGCAGCAGCGCCAGACCGATCACCAGCACCCAGAACATCAACGGTCGGCCGAACCGTCCGGGGGGCTGGGGGCCTTGGGGGGACGGTTTGTTCGGATTCGGATTCGGATCGCTCATAGACTTCTCGTCTCGATAGACAACGGCGGCCCGCCAACGGGCCGCTCGAACTCCCGGTCCCTATCGGAACCGGGCACGACGTACATTTTACACGTTCTTACCGCCCGATGGGTCGCGAACTGGCCTGTTTTTCGCCGTCCGCGCCGCCATTTTCCGCCTCGGGCGACCAGTCCCGCTCCATGTAGCCAACGATTCGCTCGGCCAATCGGTTCACCACGTCTTCGCTGCCCTGGAAGAAATCCTCGTTCAGCGGGGCATGCGTCACATACATCCCCGAGACGATCACGTTGCTGTGCTCGGCGAGCACCTTGCCGGTTCGCTGATCCTTCCACTGGAAGGACACCTTCAACAACAGCTCCTTGAACCGGGGCTGACCGCTGTCCGGGTCGTACTGCGGGACCCGCTGAGACACCACGTCGATGCTGCCGGCGAGAATCGTATCCGCCTGGTTCTTCGGGGCGATACGGTAAGGCGTGAGGTTGATGCGTTTGATGATCGCCTCGGTCGCGCGGGTTTCCAGCTCGCGCCGGTAGACCATTCGGCCACGGGTGAACATATCCACCGCCACCGTATCCACGTCGTCGCGGTAGAGGTTGCCCACCTGGTACCCGCACCCCGCCGATGAGAACAGCAAGGCACCCATGACGGCTGTGAGCAGTCCATTGCGAAGGTTCATTGGTTCTCCTTCTCGTCCTTGTCGGGCACCAGCGTTTCGAGCTTGGTGGGTTTTCCCAGGCCGTCGGTCTTGCCGTCGGGTTTGGTCGCCCGTGGGGCCTGCCTGAGATTCTGACCTGCCCGGGCGCTCCAGCGTGACGTGGGGTATTTCTCCACGATCATCCGATAGTAATACGCCGCCGCCTTGGGGCGGTCCACCCGTTCGTAGAAGGCGGCTGTGTTCCAGAGCTTGCCCGCCAGTTGATCCTCGATCTTCTGGAGCGTGCCGGACACCTTGAGCTTCGCCGCCCGCTTGGGGAATCGCTCGGCGAAGACAGTGTACCGCTGCTTGGCCGAGCGGAGGGACGCGTCATCATACTTCGGCCCGCGGTACTGCAGGTGGCTGGCGCGGGCGGCCTGGAGCATGGCGTAGTCGGCTTGGCGACTCTTGCCGTAGATCCGCAGGAACTGGTCGTACATCGCGACGGCTTCGGCGTAATCGCGTTGGTCGAAGTACCAATCGCCCATCCGCAGCAGGGCCTTTCGGGCGATGGCGGTTCCGGGCGAGGTCTCGACGATCCGGGTGAGCATCTCCAGGGCGTCCTCGGTGGCGTCCACGCGGAACAGCACCCACATCCGCTTCTTTCGACCTTTGAGGAATGCATCGGCGATCTCGTACTCCCGTTTCAGCGCGCGGGAGTAAAACCGCCCGTCGGGGTACTCGTTGACCTGCCGTTGAAACCACTCGTAGGCGTCGATGTAGTGGCCTCGCTGCATCTGGGCCTCGCCTCCGAGCAGGAGGACCTCTTCCCGCAGCGGCGTCTTGGGGTACGTATCGAGAAATTCCTCCGCCGCGTCCAGCGCGTCGTCCGGCTCGTCGTCGGCCAGTGCCTTACGGATGATCATCAGTTCACCGGCCGGGGTGCCCTTCTTCGCTTCGGGCGTGCGGACCCATCCGTCCTTGAATTCCATGTCGCCCTGGCCGAGAAGCCCGCCGGCAGGCAGACCCATCAGAAACACAACGGCCACGGCAATCAGACGATTCGGTGTCATGACTTGATCCTTGTGAGCTCGCATTCGGGCGGGGCGTGTCCCCCAGCCGCTCGTTCGGGGATTATACCGCACCCCACGCACCGATCAACCCGCATCATCGTGGCTGACCACTTGGTCGATCGTATAGACATACCAGCGGGCCTTGGGCGATTGCCCGCGCCGGGCCTGGCGTTCGAAGTAAATCGTCAGGACCAGTTCCCTCGGTCGATCGGACCGCCCGGGCGAGGCCGAGACGTATTGGCCGTCTTGGCCGGTCACGTGGACCTGGTAGTAATGTCGCCGCAGATACTTCTCCGCGCTGCCGTTGCGGCAGGGACCGGAGGTGGTCCACTTCCGCAGGACCCCTCGCAGCAGCCAACAATCTCCCCGCCAGGTGAACCGCCCGGGCACCGCCGGTTCGCCCGGAGGCGACGCCGAGGCAAGCCCCGCGCCCTGGTCAGGCGTGAGCGGTTCGCTGACGAACTCGCACGTATCGCGGCCGGTCGATCTGGCGAATCGATCCATGGCACCTATCGTAGTGTCCCCCCGCCCCCAAGACAACCATGCGTAGCGGATTCGATCTTGCTTGCCGCCTTCCGTACAGACGCCTGGGCTGTCCTGCAACGACGAGGGAATCGGGATGGACGAGGACGACTCGGAAAAACACTTCCCGTCCGGTCAACCGATGACGTAGCGTGCGGTTCGCAGGCGTCGGCCCAGTTGTTCGGTGAGGTGGTACTCCAGCAGGCGATTCACGGCGCGCGCCTGATCGTCGGGGATGGAGGCCCGCTGGGCGCCCCCGGCAGGTCGACGCGCCTGGACCGTCCGCATGGTAACCAGCCCCTGCCGGGTGGCCGCGTCGATTCGGAGCTTCTCTGCCGACGCGCCCTGGCAGTCGGTGCAGAGCAGCCCGCCCTGACGCGAGGAGAATGTTCCGCCCCGTGCGACCTCGCCCAACTCGCCCCCGCAGGCGACGCACACGCCCATCTCGCCCAGCAGGCCGACCCAGTGCAGCAGCTTCCACTGGAAATACGCCAGCACCGCCTGGGCCGGGGCGTCTTCCTGGGTTAATCGGCGCATCGCCTTGCTGAGCAGTTCAAACGCCTCCGGGTGCGGATCGTCCTCCGCCATCGTCGAGGCCGTCACTTCGAGCATGTACATCGCGACGTTCAGTTTCTCTGCCGACCGCCGCAGGGGTGTGCGCCACTCGGTCTCGTTGAATTCGATCAGCGTCCCCAGCCCGCCCGAGCGAGACTCGGAATACACCAGCTCGCCCTCCGCCAGTACGTCCAGCGCCCCGCCGGACTTGCTTTTGGGGCGCTTCGAGCCCTTCGCGATGACCTTCACCAGCCCACCCTCGCGCGTAAAGAAGTGCACCACTTGCGAGGTCTCGCTGTAGTCGGTCGTCCGGAGACAGATTGCGTCGGTCCGCAGCCGCATGCTTTTCAGCGTAGCGTTCCGAGGCCTCAAACGGAAGCCATCACTCCCCCAGCCGGACCGTTTGTGCCGATCCGATCATTCGGCATGTTCTTTTCGATCAAAGCGGTGTTCAGGCGACCATTTTGGCGGTTCAGAGCGGCACGATCGACGGGCTGCATTGTTTCTATCAGGGCAGCGGTTCACAGAAGGAAGACCGCGTGAGATCCCATCCGCAAACCAACCGACAGACGTTCCACCAGCAGCAATACGGGAGTACCTCGATGAGACTGAATACACCGATCAAGACGGCGATTGCTCTTTTGTTGATGACCTCGGCCCTGTGGGCGGGTGAGAAGTACGAAAGCCGGTTCATCGGCTACCGCGGTAACGGTCGCGGAGTTTACCCGCCGGACTGCAAGCCCGTCACCGAGTGGCAGGAATGGGACTGGAAAAAAGGCAAGTACGAGGACCGTCGAGGCCGTGAGAGAACAGGGATGCTCCCCGACAAACGGAACCCGAAGAACATCGTCTGGAAAGTTCCGCAACGGATGTACTGCAACGGCGGGATGGTCCTCGCCGACGGCAAGCTGTACATGATGGCCGATAGGGGCGGGGTAGGCTTCTCGAAGGAGCACGTCCCGGACTTCATGGGCGGCAAGCTCATCTGCATGGACCCGGCCACCGGCAAAACGCTGTGGACGCGGGACTTGACGCACTTCGACAAGCTCGATCCGAAGGTGGCGGAGCAGGTGAAGGCCGACCTCAAGGAACTCGTGGAATGGTATCCCAAGACCTATAGCGCCTTCCTCGAGTTCAGGGAGGTCGCCGGTCCGCTGCTGGGCGGCGGCCATGGCATGGCCAATTACCGCGAAAAGATGCCCGAGGGCTACGAGCAGAAGTACGCCGAGGCCGCCAGGAAGTTTGCCGAGCACTGGCCCGAAGTTTCCAAGACCACCGAGGAGTTCAAGAAAAGCTGGAAGAAGGGCGACAAGACCTGGACCTGGGGCTACGTCCAGCTCGCCTTCAAGAGGCTCTGGAAAAAAGCCTGGCCGAAGAAGTGGGACACCTGGAATGACCTGGCCAAACACGGCTACGGCTGGTGCGCCTGGTTCGGCATGTCGTCCTTCGTGGGTGCGAACATGCCCACCCCGGTCTCCGACGGCGAGAACATCTACGTCATGACCGGCTACAACGACATGTACTGCTACAGCCTCGACGGCGAGAAGAAGTGGTCCCACTGGTTCGGGGAGGCGCAGGACCACCACGGCCAGGTGCTCGGAAGCCCCATCATCGTCGGCGATCTGGTGATCGGACAAATGGGCTACAAGGGCTCGCCCGTCACGGTCCGGGCCATCCACAAGAACACCGGCAAGATCGTCTGGACGCAGAAAGAGGCCAAAGGCGGGATGAGCTACCACGTCATCACGCCGGTTCCGTTTACGCTGCCGCTGCCGGACGGTAAGACCATGGACGTGATCTGGCTGGGCAACGGCAACATCCTGCGGGTCGAGGACGGGAAGATCCTCGCCAGCAAGGTGGGTTGCCACGGTAACGGCCGACACGTGGCCTCCGACGACGACAAGGACATCCTGGTCATCTCCAACGGTGCCTCCGACGGCGGACGGGGTGAGACCTACGACCTGCCCGAACGCACGCTCGGGCTGAAGCTGACCGCCGCCAGCCGCGATGAAGTGAAGTACGACGTGCTCTGGGAGTCCAAGAAGGAAGGCCGCGATAATGGCGAGGACAGACTGGTGACCCACAAGGGCCTGGTGTACGGGTTCACGCGAGGTGGCTTTAGAGTCCGTGAACTGGAATCCGGCAAGAAGGTGGCTGATCTGAATAAAGTGCCCCTCAAGCCGACCCACTTCAGCGTCATCGCCGGGGACCATCTCTTCGGAATGGACGAACACGGTGGCTGCATCGTGATCAAGATCGGCCGCGAGCCGAAAGTTGTCGCCACCAACAAGCTGGGCAAGCTGGGCGTAGTGAAGTACCCCTTCTGGAACCAGGGCTCCCAGCCGTTTTTCAGCGGAAACCGCATCTTCATCCGCAGCTACACCGACGTCTTCTGCATCGGCGACCCCGACGCGCCCATGAAGCTCAGTGAGGTCCACAAACCGTAGAACCCGCAACTTGTTGCGGGCGGAA
>CAZYIH010000104.1:0-10307 GCA_964646915.1 uncultured Planctomycetaceae bacterium
GGTGCTGCGGTCGCGGTCGTCAGTGGACGCAGGCGCACGCCGTGGAACATCGCCCTGGTGACGCTGGTTGGCTTGCAGATCAGCGCGTGGGCGCTGCTGACCCGAACCCTGCCCCCGGCCGCCCTGGCCCCCGCGCTTGTTCCGCTGGCATGGCTGGCGGCGCTGGCGGCAGACCATGCCCGCCTCACGCTCCAGCGACTGCTCGGCGGGAAGGTCTCCCCGGACACCCCGGAAAAGGATATCCGCCTGGTCGCACGCGTGGCGGCGATCATCCCGGCCGTGGCGATCATCCTCGGGGCGTCGATGGGCCTGGCCGGCGCCTTGCAGACCTATCCGGCGGCCACCCGTGGCCTGCGGATTCACGGGATGGAGGGCGAGGACATCGCGAAGACGGCGGCTCCGTGGTCGCTGGCGCATCAGCTCCCGTCGGACTCGAAGCTTCTGCTCATCGGCCAGGATGATCCGTATCACTTCCCGCCGGGCACGCTCTACGCGACGGGCTGGGATGTGCATCCCCTCGAACGACTCGTCGGCCGATATCCCGACTCTCCCGAGGCGATCCTGCGAGGCCTGCGGAATCTGGAGGTCACGCACATCTGGGTGAACTGGTCGCGCCTGGAGACGCTGGCCCGCACGACGGGCTACCCCGCAGTGCTGCAGGCCGACCAGAGAGCACGCCTCACCGAAGGGAAGCCCATCGGACTGGACGTGCTGGATAAACTCATGCACCACGGCCTGCATCCTATCGGACGGGTCGGTCCGGACGGCGTGCTCCGTCCAGGATCCGTCGAGGGCCCGCCGCCCAGCATCAGCATCTACAGGCTTCCCGCTCTCCGCCGATGACGTCAATGCTCGATGACTGCCCTTCCCGCCGACGGGGAAATCGGCTAGAATCATCCGTTCGCATGCCAAGACGAATTCGACATGTATGGGCCGCTGCCGCCGGGGCTACGCTGTTGCTGCTGGCGGGCTGCTCGGAGCCCGGTCTGGACGCCTGGGTCACCGGCGAGATGACCTCGCTGACCCGCTCGACCCCGCGCGAGGACGACCCGCTCATCTACGACGCCCGCCATCACACGGTGGGGCTGTTCGGCGGGTCCAACGAAACGCTCAGCTTCCAGATCGCCGTGGAGCTTACGGGCGAGCAACGCCGCGCGATCGCCCGACTGAGCGCCGAAACCACCGATCTGCGCAGCCCCTCCGGAGATCGCATCAAGGGCGCCGGCGTTCGGCTGTTCCGAATGAAACCCGTTCGCATCACCGATTATCCCGCCTGGACGCTGCGCCTGGCCGACCGTCCGCCCGAGCCCGCCGAAACATACGACGTCCTTGTCCCGATCGGGCTGGACCCGTCCCTGCGCAACGACAGGAAGCTGCCCCAGCGCCTGGCCTACTGGGTGGACATCGCCGTTCCGCGGGGAACCCGTCCGGGCGTGTACACCGGAAAACTCACGCTCCGCAGCGAACTTCGACCGGCGATGGACCTGCCCCGCGAGCTGGACTGGATGCGCACGCGGGACCTGGAACAACTCACCTGGAGCGTCGATCTGCGGGTGAAGGTCTACGACTTCGTCCTGCCCGACGCCCGCCCCATCGCTGCGGTGGGCGGGTTCGACTACCGCACGCTGTTCGCCGCGTTCCTCCGCGCCGGGGGGCAACCCTACCGCCCCACACACCTGGATCCGGACAATCCGCGCGTCCGTCGCGGCCTGACGATCATGCGACAGATGATGCGCCTGGCACACCAGCACCGCCTGGACCTCTTCGAACGGACGATTCGCCCGGTGCTCAAACGCGACCGCGACGGAAACGCCCTGCTCCACTGGGACCAGTACGATCGCATCGTCAAGCCCTACCTCGACGGCAGCGCGTTCGGCCCGGAATCGCGCGTGGGGGTCTCGGCCTGGCCGATACCGGTCCGCGACGACTGGCCGGACCCGTCCAATTACGGCGGGCGGGCCACCGACCTCTACGGACGGACGTTTCACCAGGTCGCGAAGCTCTCGGCCGACCATTTCCTCAAGGACCTCTCCGCCGGCGAACGCACCTTTGCCTGGCTGCATCGCGGCAGCGTCCGCCAGCGCGCGTACGACGACCAGTTCCGGATGGCTGACCTGCTTCGCCGGACGCGGCGCGAACTGCCCATTCTCTCCCAGCTCCCGACCAACCCGCCGCAGGCCACCGGCTGGGCGGTTCCCGACGGAATGGACGAGTTGACGGACATCCACGCCGCCCCGGGACGCTGGTTCCTGCCCGGTGTGGCCGCGGTGAAACGCTCGCCCGCCAACCCGCTTTCGGGCGGGTGGATCTCACCGGGTCAGCCCCCGTATTTTCCGAGTCTGGGCGTGTTGGCCGGCGGGGCCGATCCGCGAGCGCTGGCGTGGTTCGTGGAGAAATACCGCACCACCGGACTGTTCCTGCCGGAGGTGCTGGACTGGTCGGACGACCCCTTCGCCGCACCGGCCGGTGCCCATGCCAAGCTGTTCTACCCGGGCACGATCATCGGCGAGGACGTGGTTCTGCCCTCGGTGCGTCTGAAGCGTTTACGGCGAGGCCTGCAGGACCTGGCGTACTTCTGGATCCTCCGTCAGCGGAACCGGCGGGCGGTGGTCCGGGCCATCACCGATGCCCTCACCCACTACGGCGGCCAGGGCGCCTCGGGCGACCACTACCTCGACGCGCGCCTGGACGGCTGGGCCCGGAACCCCGAGGCCTGGCAGATCGCCAGGGAGATGCTCGCCGAGGAGATCCAGTCCGTCGTCAGCCCCACGGCTGCGACGTCGGCCGACATGGTCCGCATGCAGGGGCGCTGGGATGAGTTCCTCCGAACGAATCGACGCATCCGCCTGGAGCGGGCGAGGACGTTCGTTCGTCCGGTGCTCGCGCGGCGCGAGGACGGCACGATCGACCGGCGATTCGGCGCGACGATCTATCTCGAAGTGTACAACGAACTCGGCAAGGAGGTGGACTGCATCGTCCGCCCCCTCGCCCTGCCCGCCGGCTGGGAGCTGCCGGACGAGGAGGTGAGCGTGCGACTGGCGCCTTACTCTCGCGGCGAGATCACGCTGTTGATGGAGGGCAGCACCGTCCCCCTCAGCAAGACCGGCAAGGTGCCCGTGCGATTCGAGATCGCATCGAGCGGCCGACCTGGGCGACAGTACACGGTTCAGTTGCCGATCATCCGGGCCGGGGCGGCGTCGAAGCGATTGACGGTCGACGGGAACCTCCGCGATTGGCCGATCCGTACGGGCAACGTGGCCGGGGGCTTCCGACTGATCGGCAAGCCAGGCCGATCCGACCGGCCCCACGCCACCCGGCAGAGTCAGGCGTTCGTATTGGCCGACGACGAGACGCTCTACATTGCGATCCGCTGCGAGGAGCCCAACGCCGCATCCATGGTGACCCGGCGGACGAACTTCGTCCGTTACCAACAGCTCCTGGCGTGCGGGGAAGACCTCGTCGAGATCGTTCTGGACCCGGGCCGACGCGGGCGCAAGGCGTCGGACCTCTATCATATGGTCATCAAGCCCAACGGCGTGATCTCGGCGACGCGCGGCGTCCGCAGCACCCCGCCCCTGGGCAAGGTCACGCCTTGGTCGTCCGGGGCACGGGTCGCCGTCGAGAGTGGTCCGGACAGTTGGGTCATCGAAATGAGCATTCCCCGCTCGGCGTTCGGAGCCGACGGAAACTCGGAGATCTGGGGGCTGAACGTGGCCCGGTTTCGCCCGGCCTCGCGAGAGGCCTCCAACTGGGCCGAGTGCAAACGATACTACTACAGTCCGCTGAACCTCGGAACGCTGTACGTCCCATAGCGGCCGTTACTATCCAGACGCGGACGACGAGAACACCCCTATGAAGGAGACCAGACGTGGGCAATAAACTGGGTTGGATCATCGCCGGAGCCATGTTGAGTGTGTTTGTCATTCTGATCGTCACGCTCGTGCTTTGGCCCGAAGGCCCTACTCCCCCCACCCGCGCGACCACCATGCCCGGTCGGCTGGACAAGAAGACCATCGACGTGCCCATCAGCAAGATCGTGGACCAGGTTCCAAGCCAATCCGGCAACGCCGGGGACGACTATGCCGAGGCGGCCACGCTGTACGAAAAGCGAAAAGAGGAACTGCTCAGCGCCTTGAGCGAGGCAAACGGCAACATCGCCAACCTGCCTGCCGAGGGCGTGAACATCCTCGAGAGCATCCACGAGAACGTCTCGCGCGGTGCGCGGAAGAAGGACATGCGGTTCACGGCCGTTCATAACGACAAGACGTTCCTTATGACCCACCAGTTGCTCGGGGCGTTGCGCCTCCAGCGTGTGGGCACAGCCCTCAACAAACTCGGGCAGTACTACATCGCCACGGGCAAGATGAACAAGGCCCGCGAGGTGTACGAGGACTACTTCCTGCTGGGCTGGCATATGATTAACGAGCGAAGCCGCTACCACATGGTGACCTCCGGCGTGGGCAACCAGCGAGAGGCCATCCGCGGACTGGCGACCATTGCGAAGGATGCCGGCGACCAGGCCAAGCTCGACACGCTGCAGAAATACGCCGACCAGATGGACGCCCTTTCGGACTTCTACCGCATGAAGCTCAAATTCATCTGGAAGGCCCAGCCCCGCAAGTACGCCGGGGACGTGTTCAATATCGCCCAGAACGACGAAGACCGCGCCTGGCGGGCCGAGGCGATCCTCTTTCTCGGCGTTCTGAAGTACACCCAGGGACACGAACCCGACCTGGAGCTCATCGCCGAGCTGCTGGACAAGTACACCAAGAGCGACGACCCGTACATCCGCACCGCAGCCCAGTCGGCCACCGATTTCCCGATTACCGAATTCCGGCGACTTGACGCGATCGAGGTGGAATAGCGCCCGCCGGTGTGGGTGTGGGCAGACGACCATGGCTGAGAGCATTCAACCCGGCCCGCGGGCCCGCGTCCGCACCGAACCGCTCGAGGGCGACATCGACCCGGCTGCGGTGCTGGAGGCGATGCGCGCCCGGCGATGCCCGGCTGCCTTGGAGTCCTCCCAGACGCACCAGCCCCTCGGGCGATTCAGTCTGTACGCCTGCGAGCCCACCACCACGCTCACCGTTCGTGACGGGCGACTTCTGCGGAACGACGACGAGTGGCTCGCCGACGCACCGGATCGCCCCGACGAGACATTCTGGGACGCCCTGGAACGGGCGATCGCGCCGATGGCCGAAGCGGCGGCCGAAGCCCCCTATGCCCCCGGGTGGATCGGATTCGTCGGCTATGAGATCGGTCGACGGGTGGAACGTCTGCCCGGCAACGCCCGACGCGACACCGCCCTGCCGGATCTTCACCTGGCGATGTACCCCGCCCTGCTGGTGCGAGACCACGCCGAAGGTTCCTGGTCGCTGACTTGGTTGGACTACGACGATCCGCCTTCCGGAACGGCCGAGGCGATCGCCACCATGCGGGCGGTCTGGGATGATGCCCGAAACCGCCCTGCCGCCAGCGGCGGGTCGGCCGACGACACGCCGGCTGCCCGCACTCTCGGCGAGCACCGCCCGGATGTCTCGCGCGAGGCGTACCTCCGGGCGGTGGAACGCTGCCTCGACTACATCGCCGCCGGTGATATCTTCCAGGTGAACCTCTCGCATCGCATCGTCCTGCCCGACGCACCGGCACCGCTGGAGCTGTACCACCAACTGCGCCGACGGAACCCGTCGACGTACGGCGCCTGGCTGGAATTTCCCTCGGCCGGCGAGCCCTGCGCCATCGTCTCCGCCTCGCCGGAACTGTTCCTGCGCGTCCGCGGCAGCGAGGTGATCACGCGTCCGATCAAGGGCACCCGCCCCCGTACCGGAGACGAAATCGCCGACCGCGCCGCCCGGGACGATCTCGTCGTCAGTGCCAAGGACAACGCCGAACTGGCGATGATCGTGGACCTGCTCCGCAACGATCTCGGGCGCGTGTGCACCTACGGCAGCGTGCGGGTCCGCGACCGGGCCGAGCTGGAAACGCACCCGACGGTATACCACCTCGTGGCGACGGTGGACGGTCGGCTGCGGGAGGGCGTCGGGGCGGCGGCGTTGCTGCGGGCGACGTTCCCGGGCGGATCCATCACCGGCGCGCCGAAGGTGCGGGCGATGGAGATCATCGACGAGCTGGAACCCACCGCCCGCGGGCCTTACACCGGGTCGGTCGGAATCGTCGGCGCCGACGGGCGGGCCGAATGGAACATCACAATCCGCACGGTGGTCTACGCCGGGGGGCAGGCGTCGCTGCAGGTGGGCGGTGGTATCGTCGCCGACAGCACGCCCGAGGCGGAGTACAATGAAACGCTCGACAAGGCCCGGGCCCTGCTGGAGGCCGTCGCCTCGGCCAAACCCACAGCCTGTCCCGAACGCTGAGAGACCCATGGACACGTTTCCGATCATGCTGGTGGTCAAGGGCAAGACGGTGCTGGTGGTCGGTGCCGGGCCGGTCGGGTTGCGCCGCGCGAGGTCGGCCGTCGCAGCCGGCGCTCGGGTGCGCCTCGTCGCCCCGGAGGGAGCAGCGGACATCGAGACGCTGCGGGACGTCGAGATTCTCGCCGAACCGTACGAGCCGACCCACCTGGCCGGGGTTTCGGTGGTCTTCGCATGCACACACGACGCAGCCCTCAACGCCCGGATCGCCGATGACGCCCGCCGCGACAGCCTGCTGGTGAACGTGGCCGACCAACCCGACGACTGCGACTTCTACATGCCCGCCACGCTCGATAAGGGCCCGATCCGCATCGCCGTGGGAACCGGCGGCCGGGCGCCGGGTCTTTCGGGGATGCTGCGGGACCTCATCGCCGCCGCCCTGCCGGATCGCCTCGACGAATTCGCCGACGCACTGGGCACATTGCGCGACCAACTGCGGGAGACCTGTCCCGACGAGGCCAAACGCATCTCGGCCATCCGTCCGCTGTGTACCCCGGCCGGGTACGAACTGTTCATCCGGAGCGGCCTGGCGGGCCTTCACAAGGCCGTCCGGCGAACCATGGAGGCAGGCTGATGCGCATTCTCTGTCTCGGCGCGAGCTACAAGACCGCGGGCGTCGAGCTTCGCGAACGTCTGGCGTTCGACGATGCCTCCGCCGATGACGCGCTGCGTCGGCTCCGTCGCCGGTGGCCAGGCGCGGAGTTCGCCCTGCTCTCCACGTGCAATCGCACGGAGATCTACAACATCCGCCCGGTGCACGGGCATCCGCGAAGCGACGAGCTGACCCGCTGGCTGGGGCGGTCCCGCGGCGTTCCGTCCGAGTCGCTGGAGGGAAGCCTTTACACGCTCGCCGACGCCGAAGCAGCAGAGCACCTCTTCCTGGTGACCGCCGGGCTGGACAGCCTCGTCCCAGGCGAGGCGGAGATCGTTCAGCAGGTCAAACAGGCGCACGCCCTGGCCAGAGAAAGCGGGTCGGCCGGCGGCGCGATGAACGACCTCTTCGCCACCGCCCTGCACACGGCCAAGCACATCCGCTCCGAGACGACCGTCAGCGAGGGCAAGGTATCGGTCGCGTCGGTCGCGGTGGACTGTGCCCGCCGGGCCACAGGCGAGCTGTCCTCGGCGGCGGTTCTCAGCATCGGGGCCGGCGAGATGAACCGGCGGATGCTCGAATTGTTCCGGTCGGCCGGCGTCGGGTCGCTGGCGGTGGCGAACCGCTCGCGGGACAAGGCCGACGCCCTGGCGGCTGAGCACGAAGCAGCGGTGGTCGCCTTCGATGCCATTGCCGACCGTCTGGCGGGGTTCGACGTGGTGGTCACCTCGACGGGATCATCCGCGCCGGTGCTCTCGCGGTCGGCCGTCCGGCGGGCGATGGACCAGCGTGACGGCGCGGAGATGGTGCTGGTGGACATCGCCGTGCCGCGCGATATCGACCCCGGCGCGGGCGAACTGCCCGGCGTGCACCTGTTCAACATTGACGATCTCGAACACGTGGTCCGCACCACCATCCACACCCGCCGCTCGGCGCGGGACGACGCTTCCGACATCCTCGAAGAGCACGTCACCGGGCTTCTGCGCGACCTGCACCTGCGGACCATCGCCCCGGTGATCGACGCGCTGTATCGCAACGTCGAGACCATCGGCAGCGAGGAACTCCGCCGGGCCCAGAAGAAGCTCACCGACTCTGCCGCCGTCCCGTCCGAGGTGGTCCGGGAGGCGATCCACCGGGTGATCCGCCGCACGCTGCACCCCGTTGCGGACTCGTTGCGGAACCCGCCCGGACGCGAAACCGCCCGTGCGGACGCGGCCGCCCTGGAACGGCTGTTCGATCTGGACGTGGAAGACTGACGCCGGTCAACCCGTGCGGAACGGCTCTGCCGGCGAGCCGGCCAAGTGAAATCGCACCGCGGATGTCTTGCCGGTCAGGGTGTCGCGCAGTGTCGCCATGGCGGGGCGTTCGCTCGCGCCGTGGCCGAGGCAGGCGATGGTCATTTGCCCCGGCGCGTCGATCGCGTCGTGATGGCCGATTTCGCCGGTGATGAACAGCTCCGCCCCCGCTCGGGCCGCTGCCGACAGCAGGCTCCGCCCGGCGCCCGCGCAGCAGGCAACGCGAGTGACCGTGCGTTCGAGTCCCGGCCCGCTGAGGCGTACGGCATCGACGCCGAAGGCTTCCTTCACAGCCTCGACAACCGCCCGGCCGATGGTGGGCTGGGTGAGTTCGCCGATTCGCCCATCGCCCACGCCGGCGGGAACGTCTTCCAGGGAGAACACGTCGATGGCGGGCTCTTCGTAGCTGTGGGCCTCGCGGACGGCAGCCAGGACCGCCGGTACGCACGACGACGGCGCGATGAGTTCCAGGCGATGCTCCCGGGCATGCTCGTGGTGGCCTTGCTCGCCGAGGGTCGGATTGCTGCCTTCCAGCGGGCGGAATGTTCCCTCCCCCTCGACGGCGAAGCTGCAGTGGTCGTAGCCTCCCCCGATGCGCCCGGCACCGGCGGCCCAGGCGGCCGACCGTACAGCATCGAAATCGGAGGCGGGCGTGAACACGACGATTTTGCTCGCCCCCACCAGACGGGCTGGCTGGATCGGCCGGGCGGAGGTCACCCCCGCGGCGGACATGATGACGTCGTTGGTCCCGCCCGGGGCGGCGTCGAAGTTCGTATGTGCCGCGTACAGCGAGATTCCCGCGCGGATCGCCTCGTGGACGATCGGCGTCCGCTGGGCGGTGATCGCGGCGGCGGGCTTGAAGACGATCGGATGGTGCGCGACGATCAACTCGGCCCCGAGCGTTCTGGCCTCTTCCAGAACCGCGGCGGTGACGTCCACGCAGAGCAGGACGTTGGTCACCTCGGCGGATGCGTCGCCGACGAGCAGCCCGACGTTGTCCCACTCGGCCGCCCAGCGCGGAGAGGCGATCTGCTCGACGATTTCAGTGACGTCGCGGACCTTCATTCTCCGTCCTCCCTGTCGAGCGGCGGACACTCGCCCGCCAGCAGTTCGGTGTACGCCTGCATGATGCGTCGGGTGATCGGCCCCGGTGCAGCGTCGCCCACGCAATGCGCCTCGACCTTCGTCACCGGACGGATGCCCTTGATGGAACTGGTCAGGAAGATCTCCTCGGCCGAGAGCATCTCGTGCACGGTCAGCGGGGTTTCGACATCCGTCGGGATCCCCAACTCGTTACAGAGCTCCAGGACGGCCTGTCGCACCACGCCGGGCAGGACGGGCGTGTCCCGCGGCGGCGTGCGCACCTTGCCATCGAGCACGAGGAACACGTTCGACGTGCAGCCTTCGGCAAGTCGGCCGTCGGGCGTGTACCACAGGGCGTCCTGCCCGCCTTTTTCCAGCGCCTCGCGAAGAGCAAGCTGGCGCGTGAGATAGTTGCCCGTCTTGTGGCCGAACGTGGGATGGCCGGGGATCTGCTTGAACGACGACACGACCGCCATGATGCCCTCGGTGTACCACTCGGAGGGAAACGCCGGGAGGGGCTCCGCGGTGATGAGCGTGGTGGGCTGATTCCGCTCGGCTGCGCCCGGGGTGAGGGTCACGCGGCAGCGGGCGTCGGTGAGTTCGTTGACCCGCAGCAGCGAATGGGTTTCCTCGGCGATGAGTTCCGGCGTCGCGTCGGTCGCCAGGCCCAGCAGGTCGACCGTCTCGAACAGGCGATCGGTGTGCTGATCGATGCGGAAGACCCGACCATTTCGCGCGAGCATGGTGGTGAACGTCGAGGCGCCCAGCAGCAGCCCGGCGTCGTGCACGGAGACGGCGGCAGAGCGGGACGGGAGGATCTGCCCGTTGAGATAGACATTGTCGTTGGCCATGCGTGCAGTGTAGTCTCGCCCGCGGGAGGGATCAATCGGCGACGCCTTTGTACGA
>CAZYIH010000105.1:0-10271 GCA_964646915.1 uncultured Planctomycetaceae bacterium
GGCTGATATCGGCAGGAGGGTTCCTCAGCCAGGAAATCGCCGGTGGCGGCGAAGGCGCGGGCCCGGCAGCCGCCACAGATTCGGCGATATTCGCATCGGCCACACTTTCCGCCCAGGCGGTCCGGGTCGCGAAGGGCGGCGAACGTCTCGGAGGTCCGCCAGATTTCGGCCAGCGGCGTGTCGATGACCGATCCGCAGTCGATCGGCAGGTATCCGCAGGGGTAGACCCGCCCGCGATGGTTGATGAACGCCACCGATTGACCGCACAGACAGCCCTTTCCATGGCTGACGGTCTGCCCCCGCTGGGCGGCAACGCGGTAGTAGTGAGGCCCGCACGTCGCGCGGATCTCCATGCGGCTGTCCTGGTGGTCGACGATCCATTTCAGCACGCGTTCGTAGCGGTCGGGCGAGAGCTGGTGCGACGGGCCTATCTGAGCGCCGCACCCGACCGGGACCAGCAGGAACAGGTGCAACGCGACGGCCCCGAGCCGATCGGCCAGCCGAGCCAGTGCGTCGAGTTGGTCGTCGTTGTGCGCGGCGATTGTCGCGTTGATCTGGATGGGTACGCCCGCCTGCCTCACGAGGGCAGCGCCCCGGCAGGCGGCGTCGAACGCGCCGCGCTGGCTGCGGAATGCGTCGTGCGTGGCCGCGTCGGCTCCGTCGAGACTGATCGATACCCGGCGCAGGCCCGCCTCGGCGATGTCGCGCGCAACGGACTCGTCAATCAGCGTGCCGTTCGTGGCCAGGGCAGCCGGCAGGCCGATCGTGCGGGCATGGGCCGCCAACTCGCGCCAGTCGTCGCGCATGAGCGGCTCGCCGCCGGAGAAGACGAAGATCGGCTGACCCAGCGTGCGGACCGAGTCCATCGTCGCGGTGATCTGGTCGGCGGTGAGGTCCACGTCACGATTTCCGCCCGCGTCGAGGCGTCGGCAGTGGACGCACGCGAGATTGCATCGCGCCGTCGACTCCCAGAACACCAGTCGCGGCGGGGCGGGGGATGGCTCGGCGGATCGGCTCACTCGGGGGCGATCTCCTCGTCGGTCAGGTAGCAGGCGGGGTCCTCGCCCCACAGGTCGCCGGCGCCGGCGGCCCGGGCCCGCATATTGCCGTTGCACACATCCAGGAACCGGCAATCGACACAGCGGCAGTGCAGATGCTCGCGCCGGTTGCGAAGCTCACCCAGCAGCCCTGTTTCGTCGGACCAGATCTCCGAAAACGGACGATCCGTCACGTTGCCCAGCGGCTGGGCGGGCCAGAACTGGTCCGGCAGGACCGTCCCGTCCCAGCGGATGCAGGCGATTCCCTCGCCGCTTGCATTTCCGCTGTTGGCGCGAAGCAGTTTCATCGCCTCGGCTGCACGGGCGGGGTTCTCCCGCTGCAGACGAAGGGCCACGTACGGGCCGTCGGCATGGTTGGCGACGGTGAGGACTTCGGCGTTGGGGTCGGTTCTCGCGAGGTCGGCTGAGCGGTTCATGATGAGGTCCATCACGTCGCGTGTCCGGGCGTGGGAGAGTTGGGCATCGTCGAGGTCGCCGGCCCTGCCGGCGGGCACGAGGTGATAGAAGCACACACGCGGGATCCGCTCGGCTTCGATGAGATCGAAAACCCCCGGGATCTCGTCGACGTTCCGGCGGTTGATCGTCAGACGCAGGCCGGTCTTCACGCCGGCGGCCCGGCAGTGACGGATGCCCTCCAGTGTCCGCTCGAACGCGCCCGCTTGCCCGCGAAACGCGTCGTTGACGTCCTTCAGCCCGTCCAGCGAGATGCCCGCGTACGCCAGGCCCGCCTCGGCGAGGTGCTCTGCCATCGCCGCGTCGATGAGCGTGCCATTGGAAGAAATCACAGCCCGCAGGCCCGCCTGCTTCGCATGGTATATCAACTCCAGCAGGTCGGCCCGCAACAGGGGCTCGCCCCCGGAGAACAACAGCACCGGCACGCCGAAATCGGCCAAATCGTCGATCATCGATTTCGCCCGGGCCGTGGTGAGTTCGTCGGCGGATCGGGCATCGTCGCTGGCGGCGTAGCAGTGTCGGCAGCGGAGATTGCAGCGGCGGGTGGCGTTCCAGACGACGATGGGTCGGCGGGGAGCGGACCGGCGGCGATGGCGATAGCGCAGGGCGTCGCCGCTGTGGGTTCTTCCGCAGTACAGCGAGGTAATGCCGATCATGTCCGCTCGTGGCTCCGTAGGGTCAAAGGCCCATTGTAGCCGACGCCGGCCTCGCGACGAAACGGGATTCGCTCCCGACATCGCACCTGGGTGGTTACTTGCCCAGCGTCGGCCCTTCGATGCGGGGTGAGAACTCGCGCAGGAGCTTGCGGAGGCGGGGTTGGCGGTCGTCGATCTCCAGCGACCGCTGCCAGGCGTCGATGGCGCGGTCCTGCAGTGCGGTGTCCTTGGTCTTGAGGTACATCCTCATGAGCACCGCCCCGAGTCCTCGCCAGGCGGGGGCTGAGTCTTTATTGAGCTTGAGGGCGGCATCGTAGGCGGATCGGCTGGCGTCGAGGTCTTCCAGGTAGAACCGCGCCAGGCCCAGCAGTTGGAGGGGTTCGGAGTCGTAGGGGTTCCGCTTGGCCGACTCGGCGAACAGGTCGGCCGCCGCCTGCAGGGAACTCTTCGTGCCCTGTCGCAGGTACGTTTGGCCGAGGTTCAGTCGAAGCCTCGGCAGGTCCGGGTCGCGCTCGATGGCGTGCTTGTACGCGCTGATCGCCTTGTACGGGCGGTCCTGGGCGTCGTAGATCGCGCCGAGGTTGCTGTAGGCTCCGCCGCTGTCAGGGCGGATGCGGATGGCCTGCTTGCAGTAGTACTCCGCCTGCTCGTGTCGCCCCAGCCGGTAGTAGCAGGACGAGAGGTTCAGGTTCGCGTCGTAGTCGTCCTTGTCGATGGTGATCGCCCGGAGGTACACCCCGACGGCCTTGCGGACATACTCCTTGGCCTGCTGGACGCTGTCGGCCGCGTTGGCCAGGAAGGTGTAGGTCACCCCGAGGTTGTAGTGGTTCCGGAAGCCGTAGGGGTTGATCGAGCAGGCCTGCTCATAGTTGCGGGCGGCCAGGTGGTAGGCCTGTCTCTGGCGGTGGATGTCGCCCATGGTCTCGTGGGCAATCGCCAGCCGTGGATCCGCCGAGATCGCCTCGCGCAGCGACGCCAGGGCAGCGTCGCTCTGCCCCTGCTGGCTGTGGAGCTTGGCCTGGACGTAGTGCTCAACGGCGGCGTCGGTATTGTGCGCAGGCATGCGGGTCGTGCGCATGTCGCAACCCGTCCCAGCCACGCACACCAGCGCCAGCCACGCACCTGCCCATACTCGGTATGACATACGATCGTCTCCCTGCTCGGTGAATTCCTGCCTGTGTTATGTACCTATCGACAGCGGCGGGGTCAAGTCATTGACGTTTCCCATGCGATCTCGCCGCCGCCGACGTACAATGCCCCCATGGCCGAGATGGCAGACAACTCGCCCAAGACGCTGCCCCGCGCAGCCCGATTGAGTGCGCGGGCGGATATCTCGCGCGCTTTCGATGAGGGAACGCGCGTGGTGGATCCGCGAATCTCGCTGCAGGGGGTCCGCAACAGCCTGGGACACACTCGGCTGGCGGTGGCGGTCTCGAAACGGCACGGCAATGCGGTGAAACGCAATCGCCTCAAACGCATCGGCAGAGAGGCATTCCGGCACGTGCGATCACAGCTGCCGAGGGGGCTGGACCTGGTGCTGCTGCCTCGCGCGGGACGCGAACTGACCGACGAGGGGATCCGCCGGAGCCTGCTCTGCCTGGCTGAGCGGCTCGGCCGAAAGCTGACTCCGGAGGGTGATGATGGCCACGATGGCTGACATCGTCCGCTGGCTGGTGCGCCTCCCCGCGCGGGGGGCGATTCTCCTGGTGAAGCTCTACCAGGTGACGCTCTCGCCCATCATCGGCAGACAGTGTCGCTATCTGCCGACCTGCAGCAATTACTTCATCGAAGCCGTCGAGCGGTTCGGGCTGCTCCGCGGCGGGGCGATGGGCCTGTGGCGCATCTGCCGATGTCACCCCCTCGCCAGCGGCGGCTACGACCCCGTGCCCAAGAGGGAGTAGGCGGATCGGCCGGACCTGCCGACCCCCGCGGTCGGGTGTTTGGGTTGCCCATCGTTCGGGCGCGGAGTACGATGAAGAGTACGGATATTGGCAGGAGAATCCGATGGGAACCGAGGAGTTGCTGAAGACAATTCGCGAACGTCTTGCCCGCGTCCACGGAGAGCGTCTGCGGGGCGTGGTTCTGTATGGCTCGCAGGCACGTGGGCAGGCGACCTCCGGCAGCGATATCGACGTGCTGGTCCTGCTGGATGATCCGGTGTCGTATGGCCGAGACCTGGAGAAAAATCTCGACGCACTGTATCCACTGTCGCTGGAACTTGACCGACGGATCAGCGCCAAACCCGTCTCGGCCCGCGAGTACGAGACCGTCGATTGCCCCCTCTATCGCGAAGCCCATCAAGAGGGGATCGCCGCGTGAAGGAGTTCGTCGCCACGGAGTGGGATCGTGCGCGGACGGCCCTGCGAACCGCCCGGCAGCTTTGCCCGAGTGACCCGGATTCGGCTGCCTCACGAGCCTATTACGCCGCCTTTCATGCGCTCACGGCGCTGTTCGCGCTGCGGGGTGAGGTGTTCAAGAAGCACTCCGCTCTCCGTGCAGCCCTCCACCGCGATCTGGTCAAGACAGGAGTTTTGGACCGCGAACGCGGCCGCGATTTCGACTTCCTGATGGACCTGCGTGAAACGGGGGACTATGGCGGGGTGATGCGGGTTTCGCCCGACAGTGCCGAATCAGCGGCTGCCAAGGCCGAGGCGTTTGTGCTTGCGGTGGCTGAACTCCATCCGGAGTTGAGGCTGTAGAAGATCCCCTCGTCGGGAACCTCGGGTTCTGTTCACGTCTCTAACCATTCCCAGCGGGGCGTTTGAAGGCGAACTCATCCCACGCCCGGTGCACGATCTCGTCGAAGCGTTGGCGCCAGTGGGACTGGTCAAACGTCTCGGCGTGGGCGCGGATGGCGGCGGCGTTCCAGTTGTCGATCTGCTCGAAGCGTTCCACGGCAGCCCGGATGCTTTCGACGGTCTGCTCGGCGAACAGCACGCCCGTTTCCCCGTCGCGAACAGTTTCAGCGGTTCCGCCGCGGTTCAGGGCGATCACCGGCGTCCCGCAGGCCATCGCCTCGATGGGCATCAGCCCGAGGTCTTCCAGGGCAGCGAAGACGAACGCCCGGGCCCGTCCCATGCGGTCGGCCAACTCCGCGTCGCGCACCCGGCTGAGGAATTCGATGTTGCCCGCGCCACCGGCGGCGCGGCGGATCTGCTTCTCGCCGGGCCCGTCGCCGATCACGATCAGCCGACGGTCCGGCATTTCGCGGAAGGCTCGTACGATGAGGTCCATCCGTTTGTAGGGCACCATGCGGGAGGCGGTGAGGTAGGCGTCGCTCTTGTCGGTCTGCAGGGGGAACGCCCCGGCGTCGATGGGCGAATGCAGCACCGTCGACTCGCGTCGGTAGGCCTTGGCGATGCGTCCGGCGATGAAGTGCGAGATTGCGATGAAGCGGTCCACCCCGGCGGCCGACGCACGATCCCAGTTGCGCAGGCGGTGGAGCATGATCCGCGCCAGGCAGCCGGTCAGGCCGGTGTCCAGTCCGGCCCCGCGAAGAACCTGCTCCTGGAGGTCCCAGGCGTATCGCATGGGCGAGTGGCACAGGCAGAGGTGCAACTGGTCGGGGGCGGTCCGCACGCCCTTGGCCACCGCGTGATTGTTGGAAATCACCACGTCGTAGCTGGTCACGTCGAGCTGTTCGATGGCCAGCGGCATCAGCGGCAGGTAGCTGCGGTAGCGCGTCCGTGCGCGGGGGAGGCGCTGGATGAAGGTGGTTTCCGCACGTTTGCCCTGCAGCAGGCGGCGTTGCTCGTCGGGCAGGAAATCGACCACGGCAAAGAGGTCGGCGTCGGGGAAGACTTCGAGCATCTGGGCGAGGACCTTCTCGGACCCGGCGTACACCGTCAGCCATTCGTGGACGATCGCGACGCGCATCGAATCGGTAATCCTTGCAAGAGCGGACGATAAGGTTCCGATGACAGCGCCGGAGCCTACGCTCCGGCGAATGTGAAAGTCAAGTTCAATCGCCCCGAAGCCCGCGAGTGAAGGTTGACGTGTCCGGCGGGGCGACCTATGCTTATTGATCCGGGTTGGTTTGGGTGTGGAGGCGCATTGATCGCCGGTTCCACCTCCTCGGACCCGCGCCCGAAACGACGTGGCCGGGCGGAAGACCCCTTCAGCCACGCAATGCACGAGACGCAGTCTATGAGCGCTCTGGAACGGTTTGACGACGACAGGAAGTTCCGCCCCGAGGCGAACCTCGACGACGACCTGCAGAAGGAACTCGACGAGGCCTTGGGCGATTCGGACAGCCTGATGGACATCATGGAGGAAGCGACGGCCGAGACGCCCGCTTCCCAGGCCGCCGCGGATAAGGGCTCCGGATCCGAGGACAAAGGCGACCAGGCGCCCACGGCAAGTCGTCTTCGGGTGGACCCCGACGGCGTGCGGCGCGGGGAGGTGGTGGCCGTCCAGGGCGACGACATCTTCGTGGACCTCGGGGGCAAATCACAAGGCCTCCTGCCGGCCAGCCAATACCAGGACGACCCCCTGCCCGAAGAGGGCGACGTGGTGGAGTTCACCGTCGAGGGGTACGACCAGAGCGAGGGGCTGGTCATGCTCTCTCGCAAGGGTGCGGTTCTGGCGGCCAGTTGGGAAAACCTCAAGCGCGGCAACATTGTCGAAGGGCGCGTGACCGGGTTGAACAAGGGCGGGTTGGAGCTGAGCGTCAGCGGCATCAAGGCGTTCATGCCTTTCAGTATGGTCGAGATGCACCACGTCGAAGACTTCACCCCGTACCTCAACCGCAAACTCCTGTGCGAAGTGCGGGAGGTCAAGCGGTCTGAGAACCGTGTGCTTCTCTCCCATCGTGCGGTGCTCGAACGCCAGGCGGCTGAACAGGCCGAGCAGACCCTCGAGCAGATCGAGGAGGGCAGCGTGGTGGATGGCACGGTCAAGACCATCAAGCCATACGGGGCGTTTGTGGACATCGGCGGAGTGGACGGGCTGCTGCACATCCGCGAGATGGCCCACGGCCACGTGGACAAAGTCACCGACGTCGTCAAGGAAGGCCAGCAGATCAAGGTCGCGGTGATTTCCATCGATCGCGATGAGAACAAAATCGCCCTGTCGCTGAAGGAGACGCTGGCCGACCCGTGGGAGGGCGTCGAGAACAAGTATCCGGTGGACAGCATCGTCACCGGCAGAGTGACGCGGCTGGTGGATTTCGGGGCGTTCGTGGAGCTCGAAGACGGCGTCGAGGGGCTGATCCCCATCGGCGAGATCACCTACGAGCGGCACATCAAGCATCCTTCGGACGAACTGAAGGAAGGCGACACGATCCGCGTGAAGGTCCTGCGCGTCGAGCCGAAGCGCAAACGCATCAGCCTGTCGATCAAGCAGGTCGAGGGCGACCCGTGGATGGGGGCCGAGGCCCGTTGGCCGGTCAACAGCACGGTCGAGGGCAACGTCACCCGCATCGCCGAGTTCGGGGCGTTCGTGCAGATCGCACCGGGCGTGGAAGGGCTGGTTCACATCTCCGAGCTGAGCCCCATGCACGTCCAGAGCGTGCGGGACGTGGTGAAGGAAGGCGAGCACGTCGAAGCCCGCGTGGTCAGCGTGGACGAGGACGCCCGCCGCATCGGCCTGTCGATCAAACAGATGACCGAAGCCGGCCAGGTGGACGTGGAACGCAATTACGGCGGCAGGGCCGAGGAGGGCAAGAAACGCAAGCGCCCCCTCAAGGGCGGGCTGGACTGACGCTTTCGTGGCATGGGCTTCCAGTTGGAAATCCTGAGCGAAGCCGAAGGGCCCATGCAGACACGGCCTGGAAGGCCGTGCTACGTGAAAGTGGCATGGGCTTCCAGCCCATGCGGACACGGCCTGGAAGCCCGTGCTACGTGAAAGTGGCATGGGCTCCTGCCCATGCGGACACGGCTTGGAAGGCCGTGCTACGTGAAAGTGGCATGGGCTTCCAGCCCATGCGGACACGGCCTGGAAGCCCGTGCTACTGGAAGGCCTTGCTACAAGTTCGCCGACAGCGCGAGCCCGCTCTGAATCCTTCGGATTCATCTCCCCCGGTTACACAGTTCTGTGGCGCCGGCGGTCAGTCCTCGTCGGGTTCATCGTCATCATCCGGGTCCACGCCTTCCCGGGCGAGCTCGTCCAGCTCAGACGCCAACCACCCGGAGGTGCGGTCCATGAATTTCACGCGAAGTTCAGCCGGCCCGCCGGCAGCTTCGTACACCGCCTTGGCATGCTCGACGGGCACGGATGCGTTGAAGAACCCGTTCATCACCAGCAGCGGCACGGTCAGCTCCGCGGCCGCCTTGACGGACGACGCTTCTTCCGCCTGGAAGTCGGCCAGCTTCTCGGCCTTCTCGATGACCTTCTGGAGGTCCTGCTTGCTCATCAGCAGGTGCGTTCTGGCCGCGTGCGTGACGAAGTTTTTGTACGGTGCGTCGACAGCGACGGCCTTCACTCGGGAATCCATCGCCGCCCACTGGATGGCCGTGGTCGCCCCGAGCGTTTCCCCGAACACGTAAAACGGCGTGCCCACCACGTCGTCGGCCCGCAGGCGGTCCATGACGGTCTTGACGTCGTTCTTCTCCTTGTAGCCGTACGTGACGTATTGGCCGCCACTCTCGCCGTGGGTTCGCAGGTCGATGAGCACCACGTCGTAGCCTTTCAGCGCCAGGTGCTTGCCCGCCCCGAGATGATTCGCCTTGGAGCTTCGCAGCCCGTGGAGCAACACGTACGTGCCGCGGGAGGAATCGGTCTTGCTCTTGATGACCCAGGAGGCGATCGGCGTACCGTCGGACATCTCCATGGTCCGGGCGACGTCGATCTGTCCGCTTTTCAGCAGCGACTCGGTCGAGCCGATCAGCAACACGCTCTTGCCGAAGCGGGTGTCCGGCTTGATCAACTCGTTGACGTGGTAGTTCGCCCCGCAGCCGGCGGACATCGCCGCTACCACCAACACGCCCATCCATGCATGACGTTTCATGTACGATTCTCCTTCTACGGTGAATGACTCACGACATCATACAATCCTATCGGCGTGGGCGAGGGCGCATCGGTAGTCTTTATCGATCCTTCACACCCGATCGGTCTTCCCGATGCGACCAGGCGACGATCTCCGCGAACCGGTCGGCAAACCACGCCTCCCGCCCCAGCAGCAGACTCACGTGACCCATCCGCGGAATTGTGATCATCCGCTTCGGGCCGCTCGCCGCCTGGTAGACGGCAAGCCCCTCCTTGTAGGGCACGATCGGGTCCCACGTCCCGTGGACCACCAGCAGGGGCACCGACAGGCGGGCTGCCGCTGCTTCGGGCGAGACCTCCGCCGGGTCGAACCCCGCGATTTCGCCGGCCCGGGCGAGCATCTCGCGGCGTTTGTCCGCACCCAGCCACCACCCCACGCGGCGCGTCATGGAACGCAGGTCGGCGTAGGGCGCGCAGGACATCACGCCGCGCACGCGATCGTCGATGGCCGCGTACTCCACCGCCACCGCAGCCCCCATTGAGAACCCGAAGACGTAGATCGGCTCAGCCACCGTTTCGTCGGCCAACAGGGCATCGACGACGGCCCGGACGTCGCGCTTTTCCTTGGCGCCGTAGGTGACGCATTCTCCGCCGCTGCGCCCGTGGAGGCGATGGTCCGGCAGCACGACGTGGAAGCCGCGATTGGCCAGTCGCTGTCCCAGACCGAAGAAGCGGGCTTTGCTGTCCAACAGGCCGTGAAGCAGGACAGCCGTGCCGCGGGTCGGCGGGACCGGCGTTTGGCCGTGGCGTCGCGCTCGGTCGGCCCGCCGGTCGCGGATGACCCATGTGTCGATTTCCGTTCCGTCGAAGCCGGCGATTCGCCGATGGGCGTCGATGCGTCCCTGGCGGAGCATCGTCTCGCCCGAGCCCAGCAACCAGAGACGCACCCGCCCGTTGAGGGTGTTCTGGTGGACCATCGCCCGGGCGTAGTGATCCACGGTGCACCCGCCGGTGAGCATCGCCAACGCCAAGGGGATCGGCCCGTATGTCCAGGCGCGTCGTCGCATGGTCTGTTGCTCCTGCAGAATACCCTGATAAGAACAAGTTGTGAGGCCTACGCCGGTGCATTGTCCGGTATTCCGGGTGCCACAGGCGTCTCCGAACGCCTGTGCGGTCAATC
>CAZYIH010000106.1:0-10215 GCA_964646915.1 uncultured Planctomycetaceae bacterium
ACCGGCAACAAGTTGCGGGCCTGCCTGCTTTGTGGCATGGGCTTCCAGCCCATGTACTGCCGGCCTGGAAGGCCGTGCTACGGCCGGCGTCAGTCTCTGTTGTTCTTGCGTTTCCAGTCGTCGATGGCGGCGCGGACGGCGTCTTCGGTGAGCACGGAGCAGTGCACCTTGGGGGCGGGCAGGTCGAGCTCTTCGGCGATGTGGGCGTCCTTGATGGAGACGGCCTCTTCGATGCTCTTGCCCATCAGCCATTCGGTGGCGAGCGAGCCGGAAGCGATCGCCGCCCCGCAGCCGAACGTCTTGAAGCGGACGTCTTCGATGATACCGTCGTCGGAGATTTTCAACCAGAGCTTGGTCACGTCTCCGCACTGGCCGGCCGTCACGTTGGCCAGTCCGACGCTGGGGTCGCTTTCGTTCAGAGAGCCCACGTTGCGGGGGTTCTCAAAATGGTCCATCATCTTTTCGCTGAACTGCATGGCACGTCCTCGTTGGCCGACCCGGAATTGGGACGGGCGAGCTTGATTGTAGCGGACTTATTCCGCGGAGCAACCCTCCGGCCCGCACTGCTGGGACCGGGCCTCTTCGTAAAACGGGCTGAGCTCCCGCAGCAGGTGCACGGGTTTGGCGATGAGCGATACGGCGTGGTCAATCTCCTCCTCGGTGGTGAATCGACCGATCGAAAAGCGGATGCTTCCCTGGGCCCGTCGGTGGTCGAACCCCATCGCTTCGAGCACGTGGCTGGACTCGTGCGACGCGGTCGTGCAGGCCGACCCGGTCGCGACGGCCAGGTCGCGCAGGCGGGTGATGAGTGCCTCGGCTTCGATGTACTGGAAGGAGAGGTTCAGTGTGTTGGGCAGGCGTGCGTCGGGATGGCCGTTGAGGTGGACGTCCTCGACCTCGGCGACGATTCCGCTGTGGAGTCGGTCGCGCAGGCCCGCCAGGCGGGCGGCTTCATCCTGCATCTGGTCGGCGGCGATGTCACAGGCGGCGCCGAACCCGACGATTCCCGGAACGTTCAACGTGCCGGATCGACGGTTCCGCTCGTGTCCTCCGCCATGCATCTGAATCGCCAGGCGGACGGCGGGGTCTTTGCGCCGGACGTACAGGCAGCCGACGCCCTTGGGCCCGTAGATTTTGTGGGCCGAGATGCTCAGCAGATCGATGCCCATCGAGTCGACGTCGGTGGGCAGCTTTCCGACGCTCTGGGTGGCGTCGCAGTGAAACAGCACGCCCCGTTCCTTCGCGACGGCCCCGATGCGGGCAACGGGGTTGAGCGTGCCGGTTTCGTTGTTGGCCGACATGACGGAGACCAGGATGGTGCGGTCGGTGATGGCGTCGGCGACCTGGTCTGCCGAGATGACCCCGGCCGAGTCGGGGGTCAGCCAGGTGACCTCGGCGCCCTGGGTTTCGAGATACCCGCACACGTCGATGACGGCTTTGTGTTCGGTCCGCGAGGTGACGATGTGATTGCCCTTCTCGCGGTAGTTCTCGAAGACGCCCTTGATCGCGAGGTTGTCGCTTTCGGTGGCCCCGGAGGTGAAGACGATCTCGCGGGGATCTGCGTTGATCAACTCGGCGATCTGCTCGCGCGCGTCCTCGACTCCCTGACGGGCCTGTTGCCCGAAGGTGTGCAGTTCGCTGGCGGCATTGCCGAACTGCTCGCGCAGGTAGGGAAGCATCGTATCCAGCACCCCCGGGTCGACCGGAGTGGTGGCGTTGTAGTCCATGTAGATGGGCGTCTTGACAGCCATCGGTCCAACCTCGTTTCAGTTCTGCTCCGGCGGGGTCGGGTCGTCGAGCATGTCCTGCAGGTGAACCTCCTGGAGCACCTCGTAAATTCGCTCGTTGACTTTCCGCACCGGATCGGCGATCGGGCACTTCTCCACCATTCTACACTCTTTCGGTTCCATTCCTGTGCAATCGGCGAAACGAATGGGTCCTTCCAGGGCGATTACGATGTCGGCCATCGTGATCTCGGTCGGGTCGTACGAGAGACGATACCCGCCGTGGGCACCGCGTGTGCTCTGCACGAAACCGGCCGCCGACAACTCCTTCAGTACATTCATCAACAACGAGGACGGAACACCAAAAAGTTCCGCAATCTCTCGTGCGCTGGCGACTTGTCCGTCCTCCAGCGTCGCCAGATGCGTCATCGCAACCAGTCCGTAACCAGCCTTCTTTGTGATGCTGAGCATTCCGGGCATTCCTTTCAGGGACAAGGAAAAGTCAAAAAAAGCACAATTATCCTACGCATATCGTACAACATTCCCTCCAATTCGACAAGGCCCGCTTCCCCGCAGCCGGCAGCGAAATTCATTGCCCGGTTTCTGCTTTGGCAGTGACCTTGTAGAATAGGAAAGGCAAAAGGGACGTAAAGCGTACCTCCAATAAGTGTGAAGATCAAACAGTTCGGCCGCGCAAGTTTTCGGATTTTGGGATGTCGATTGGTCGCTGCGCCGACAGTATGATGTGAATGGTCCGCCACGAGCCCGGGGCGGATCGGCCAAAAGCGTCTGCCCTTCGCCTGCCGATGTAAATAACGCAGAGAGTTTCGTGCTTCGCGCAGTTCATGCCGGTCTCTGTCTCACCGGTCGATGGAGAGAGTATGCATCGCAATCGGCGAATTCAGCGTGTGTTGCTGTTGGGGCTGGCTGCCCTTGCCCTTGCCGGTGGCTGCCGCGACGACCGTCGCCAGAGCGAACCGAACCGCCCCGCGTGGTCGAAGGAGGCGTATAACCCACCCCGCCGGGAGGAGCTGGAGGCGAACGCCCTCCCAGACGACGGCAATGCCGTCTCGTCGCCCAGGGTGGATCATCGGCCGATCCCCGCTGCGCAGATGGCCCGGCTGCAGGCCCTCAAGGAGAAAGTATTCCGTGCGGCGCACTATCTCGCCGAGCACGGCAGGGACGCCCTGGGCGAGTTCGACGATCCGAACAGCCAATGGGGCCAAGACCCGTACGTGTTCGTCTGGACAATTCAGGGAGTCTGCATCGCCCACTCGAACAACCGCAACCTGGTCGGCAGGAACCTCATGGGGCTGACCGACACGCAAGGCGACAACTTCGCGATCGAGTTCGCCCGGATCGCCACCGACAAGGCCAACGGTTACCAGGGGTGGTGCGACTACTACTGGAACCCGCCCGGCAGCGACGAGTCGACCCAGAAGGTATGCTTCATCAAACGTGTGCCCGGCCGAACCTGGCTGGTGGGGGCGGGGCTGTATGCAGACCTCTCCGCAGACCGGGTGCGCCACGCGATGCGCGATCCCAATCAGGAGGCGGGGCCATGATCGCTCGGCGCAAGCTCACGATCCGCCAGCGCGTTCTGGTGTTGCTTCTGCTGGGCATTCTTGGAATCGTCGGGATGGCCGGTGTGATCGGCTACGCCCTGCACCGCACGAGTTCGCTGCTGGGGGAGGCCTCCAGCGCCGGTGAGATTGCCCGTGGCTCGGAACGCCTTCGTGCCAACCAAGAGCGTTTTCTGCGGAGCCCCAGCCAGGACCACGCCCAGCGCACCGTCACGGCGCTGGATCGTCTCGAAGTGCGAATCCAACGGGCCCGAGAACGGTTCGGCGGGTTGCGACGCCAGGAGGAACTGATCGATGAGTATCGCCCCCGGCTGGCGCGGGTTATCGGCCTGTCCCTGCAACTGCAGAGCGACCTGTCGCGGTTCCAGGGCGCGAGTTCCCGACTGATGGAGGACATCCGCAGCAGGATCATCGATCGCACCCGGATGCTCGACGTGCGCGACATGATGGCCGATCGACCGGTGAACGTGACGCACAATGCCCTGGCCAACTCCGCCTCGGTCATCATCGAGCAGATAAACCGGACGGAACTGAACATCGCGAAGTGGTTCCTCAGTCGGCCGAAGGCGACGTACATGGGACACCGCAATCAGATCCGCGGGACGATTCAAAAAGAGCTGGAGAAGATCCGGTATTTCCTGGTGGCCATCGAGGACGAGAAGCTCCTCTCGGCCGCCGGAAAGCTGCATGAGCGGGTCGAAGAGTTGCATAAGATCCACCTGACCATCGAGGCCGACCGGGCCCGGCGGGATACGCAACTGGCCAGTCTCACGCCGCTGGGGCGTGAGTTGTTCGGGCTGAATCGTGAGGAGTCGGTCGCCATCCAACGTCAAAGCCGCCAAACGCACGATCATGTGATGATGCTCAGCCTGATCGTCGGGGCGGCGTTCCTCCTGCCAACCCTGCTGATCGGGTGGCGGCTGGGGCGGTCCATCGTGCATTCGCTCCAGTCCACTGTGAAGGTGCTGCACCGGGTGGACCTCAACCGTCTCGACGAGCCATTCGGACAGACGGACGGATTGGGCGACATTCCCGACGACGAGATCGGACGGCTGATCCGTGCGCTGGACGATATGCGCCGTCGGCTTCGCGAGGGAATCGCCCAGCGCGAGCAGGCCCAGCGGGCGCTGCAGCGCAACGAGCAGAACCTCCGCATCACGCTCAACTCCATTGCCGACGGCGTGATCGCCACCGACGCCCAGGGACGGGTGACGCAGATGAATCCCGTCGCCGAGCAACTGACCGGCTGGTCGCACGGGGAAGCAGAGGGACGCGACGTGGAGGAGGTCTATCGGTTGCAGCTGGGAGACCCCGACAACGACAAGGCGGCCGCCTTCGACGAAGAAGTCTGGCTGATCGCTCGCGATGGAACGCGGCGCCGGGTTGCTGCCAGCGAGTCGCCGATTGTAGACGAGCCGGGCAACCAACTCGGTGAGGTGGTGGTCTTCCAGGATATCAGCGAGGAAGTGCAACTGCAGGAGCAGCTCCGTCACGCCCAGAAGATGGAGGCCGTCGGGCAACTCGCCGGGGGCGTAGCCCACGATTTCAACAACCTGCTGACCGCGATTATGGGCAGTGCAGCCCTGCTGGCGATGCGGCTGGGAGAGGACCACGAGGAAGCCGGACTCGTCGAGCAGATCACATTGGCCTCCGGACGGGCTGCCGACCTGACCAAGCAACTGCTGGCGTTCTCCCGGAAAGGGCGGATGCAGAGCACCTCGGTGGACCTTCACGAGATGGTGGGCGAAGTCCATCGGCTGATTGCGCGGAGCATCGATCGGCGGATCGAGATTGTCTGCGACCTTCAAGCCGATCATCCGATCGTGCACGGCGACCCGACGCAACTGCAGAACGCGCTGCTGAACCTCTGCGTCAATGCCCGCGACGCGATGCCCCAGGGCGGAACGCTCACCCTGGCCACCCACAACGTGACCCTTTCTCGCGAGGAGCTGGAGCATTGGCCCGAGGACCTCGCCCCCGGCGAATACGTGCAGGTTGAGGTGCGCGATACCGGCGTGGGCATGGACGAAGCCCTGCAGACTCGCATCTTCGAGCCGTTCTTCACCACCAAGCCCGAGGGCGAGGGAACCGGGCTGGGGTTGGCCGGCGTCTACGGCTGCGTGCAGAGTCACAGCGGGGCCATTCGCGTCGAATCCGACCCGGGTGAGGGGGCCACCTTCCGCCTGCTGTTGCCCGCATCGATCAGTCGAGACAGGCATCTGCCCCGTCGCCGGGGCGAGGGCGTGGTCCGGGGCGAGGGAACCGTGCTGATCATCGACGACGAGGAGGTGGTCCGGAAGATGCTCGCCAAGGCAGTGGGCGAGTTGGGCTACGAGGTGCTCACCGCCGTTGACGGGCCGGACGGAATCGAGACGTTCACCCGCGCCCATGAGGAGATCGACGTGGTGATCCTGGACATGGTCATGCCCCGCCTCGGCGGCGAGGAAACGTACCACCGGCTCAAGCAGATCGACCCGGACGTGCCGGTCTTGATCGCCTCGGGGTACGCACGGAATGTCGCGGTGGATCGTCTGACGCAGGCGGGGGCCACCGGCTTCCTGGCCAAGCCGTTCCAACTGGACGAGCTGAGCCGACTCCTCGCGCAGGTCGGTCAGCCGGGCACGGGCGGATCGGCCGCCTCGGGGGAGTAGTCGTTCCGGTCCTCAGGCCAGCAGGTTCCGGAGGTACCACGCTTCGCGGCGTGCGACCTCCTCGGGGTTCTCTCCCATCCACTCGACGGACACGAATCCGTCAAACCCCAGCGATTCCAGCCGTTCGAGGATGGCTGGGTAGTCGATCGAGCCTTCGGCGAGGAGGCACTTACCGGCATCGTTCCGGTTGGTTGCATGCACGTGGCGGGTGGCGGCTCCCAGGGCGTCGGCGGCAGCCAACTCGTCCGGCGCGAACGTGCTGGGCTGGAAGATCAGCCCCACGTTGCGCCGGTCGATCCGCTCGAGCAGCTTGCCCGTCGCCGGGACGGTGTCCATCAGGTTCCGCGGGTGGGTCTCCAGCGCCCAGATGAGGTCGCGGGCATCATCGGCGAGTTGCTGAATGCTTTCTGTCGCCCGGTCCCACTGCTCGTCGTCGGCGTCGGCAGAACCGACCTTGCCGGTGAACACGCGAACCCCGCGCGACCCCAACAGCCGGGCCGCCGAGAGAACCCGCCGACCCAGCTGAATGCTGTTCCGCGCCGATCCCTCGTCGGTGGTGAAATCAAAGTACGGCGAGAGCATCGCCACAGCCAGACCGGCCTCGGCCAACCGACGCCCCAGATCGATCAGCCCGTCGTCGCTGAGGTGTTCCACGTGCGGCCACCACAACTCGACGGCGTCGTACCCAGCCTCCGACAGCAGCGGCCAGATCTCGTCGATGGGCGTTTCGACGACGCGATTCGAGCCCCATTTGTCGCTCTGGAATGCGATCGTGCAGAAACAGGAACCAGCCATGGAACTTTCTCCCAATACTCAATACAGTACAACCCAGCAGCTATCCGGCGACAAGACGGACGCTCCGGCCCGGTCGCCCGATGCGAAACGCGTCAAAATATACCGTAAGTGTTACGAATATCACGAATTGTATCGCGCCCTAACTGCCTATGCAATATGGGTTCATGCAGAAAACTGACGAAAAATACCATGATCACCTTACTTCTTCTGACGGCCGAAGACAACATCCACGATTCGTCGAACCTCCAGGCCATCCCCGCCGGCTACGACGTCCGTGACGGACGCAATTGGCGCGACTGGAGTCACGGAAAACTGCTGGCCGCCTGCCGCGAGGCGGAGGTAATCGTCACCGGGCGAAGCTCGCCCAGGCTGCCCGAGGAGCTCATCGAGAACCCAGGCCGATTGAAGTGGGTCTGCCACCTCTACGGTACGGTGCGACACCTTCTGCGGCGCGAACACATCGAGGCGGGCATCACCCTGAGCAACTGGGGCAATACGATCCGCCCCGTCGCCGAGGGAACGCTCGCCCTGCTGATGTGCCAGATGCGCCAGATTCCCGGCCTGAACCGATACAGCTGCACCGACGAGCTCGATGAGTGCATCCCGCAATCCTACAACGTGGAGCTGCGCGGGATGCGCGTCGGCCTCTATGGCTGCGGGCCGATCGGTCGGCAACTGGCGGGCATGCTCGTGGCCCTGGGCGCGAAGCTGGCGATCTACGATCCGTACATGGATTCGCCTCCGCCCGGCGATGTGAAGGTCTGTTCGACGCTCGAAGAACTCTTCAGCTTCGTGCCTGCCGTCTGCGTGATGTGTGGGCTCAACGAGCATACCCGCAACTCCGTCACCCGCGACCTGCTGGAGCGGTTGCCCCAGGGCGGCGTGCTCATCAACACCGCCCGCGGAGAGATCGTGGACGAAGACGCCCTGGCTGAGCTTGTCTCCGCCGGTCGAATTCTCGCCGGGTGCGACGTGGTCCGGGAGGAGGGCAACTGGCCCGGCTCGCCGCTGGCGGGGCTGGATGGGGCGGTTCTCACGCGGCACCGGGTAGGCATGGGTGTGAGGCACCCCCGCGCGGAGCTGCCACCGCTGCCGATTCCCGAACACTGCATCGAGAATCTCCGGGCCTACGCCGCCGGTGGGCCTCTGAAACACACCATCTCGCCCGACATGTACGACCTGAAGACCTGACTGCCGTCCGGCAGGAGGGGCCCGCCACTCGATCCGTCGGTTATGGCAGGACGCCGGCGAGTGTTCTGGCGGCGACTTTGGTTTCGCCGTCGATCTTGAGGATGTACCAGTTCGCCAGGCAGGCGGTGGGCACGCCCTCGCGTTGGGGGGCGGTGGCGATGCGCACCAGCTCCTCTCGTCCGCTCTCCCTGCCGAACCGTCCGAGCGTCATCGCTGCCGACCGTACCAGCTTGGGATAGGCGCTTTGCAGCAGCGGACCGGCCAGGGCGATCGCCTTGGAATTCTCGGCCTTGACCAGACCCATCGCGACGGCTTGCGTGCGTGCGCTGTATCGCGAATTGAGCAGCGAGTGCACCGTCCGCAGCCCCTCGCCCAGGCCGATGTCCACCAGCACGGTGGTGGCTTTGGCGGCGTGGAGGTGTTCCGGCTTGAAGGTCTTGCTGCGTCCGTCCAGGGACGTCAACCACTGCGACAGGGCCGGCACGTACGCCGGGGCGAGCGTTCGGCTGTTGGCGTCCTGCTCGGCCCGGGCGATGATGTACGCCGCCGGCAGGAGGCTGTCGCCCGCGATGGCACGGCGGGTCACACCGGCCAGCGCCCGATGATCGTTCTTGCGGGCCAGCTCGAACCGGGCCAGGGGCGCCATCGGTCCGTCCGCCCGGGCGATGGTCAGAAGCTGCTTGGTGGCGTCGTCCTGGTCGGCCAGCAGTTTCACCAGACGGGCTGCGTAGACGGGGTTCTTCGCCTCGGTGATCGCCTTGAGCAGGACCCCCGGCGCTGCCGGCGAGATCTCCGCCAGGGCGTCCAGTGCCCGCGCCCGGGTGCCCATGGATCTTCGGGAGTCGGCCAAGTCGGTCAGTAACCCAGTGGCTGCGGTGACGTTCTGGTCGCTGATCTGCTCGCACATCAGGGCGATGACCACTTCCGGGAGGCGGGGGTCGGATATCTTTCGGCGGATGGCAGCCAACTGCGTGGTGTCGCCCAGCTTCACCAGGCTCACGCGGGCCATGATCTCCGTGGCCGGGTTGGTGGACTCGGTCAATCCTTCCAGCGTCGTCCGCAGGCCGTTGGCAGCGCCTTCGCCCAGCCGAACCAGTGCGCAGGCGGTGAGGCAGCGGAGTTTCTCGTTCTTGTGGTTCAGCAGACCGGTGAGCATTTCGGGCTTGGCTGCGTCGAGTTCCATCAGTCTCGAAAGGGCAGCCGCCCGGACGTTCGCGGAATCGTCGCTCTTCAGCGAGCCCGTCAGCAGCCCGGCCGCCTTGTTCTCCAGGATATCCGCGACGGCGTCGAGGCAATAGATGCGGACCGGCTCGTGGGCGCTTTGCAGACCCCGCTGGAAGATGGGCAGCGCCTCGTCCTCGCCGGCGGATTTCAGCGTGGCCAAGGCGATCATGACGCGTTTAGGGTCTTTGAGGCAGGTGGAGAGATAGCCCACCGCGTCGCAGGTTTTGGGCTGCTGGCCGGGCGCGCGGGCCGGTCCGAGAAGCCCGTTGACGGTCCACAGGGCAGCCACCAGCGAAAGGGCGATGCGGGCATTTGGTCGCAATGGGAATCTCCTGGCCCGCTGGGGGCATCGGTGCGTTCAGCATGTCGGCCGACCCGTCGACCGAGGAACGATGTATCCTACGGACCTCCGCGCGGTGAGTCCAGCCAATCGGCGAATCGATGATATCGCCAGGATCGTGGGCGTCGGCGTCCCAGCTTACGCCTCGCTGCCGGCCGGCTGATCGCGGTAGTCGTCCACGTTGGGTTCGGAGACGGCGTCGATGAGCTGGTCGATGATGTCGTCGCAGGTAAGTCCTTCGGCGTCGGCATTGAAATTGGTGAACATCCGGTGTCGCAGCACCGGCTTGGCCACGGCGCGGACGTCGTCGCAGGCCACTTGGAACCGCCCGTTGAGCAGGGCTCGGCTTTTGGCGCCCAGCAGCAGGTACTGGGCAGCCCGGGGGCCGGCGCCCCAGGTGAGATACTCTTTCACGAAGGCCGGCGCGCTGCCATCCTGCGGACGGGTGGCGCGGGCGAGGTTCACCGCGTAGTCCACCACGTGCTGAGAGACCGGAATTTTCCGGACCACGCGCTGCAGGGCGAGAATGTCCTCCCCGCTGAGCACCGGCTGGGGCGTTTCCTCGTGCAGCGCGGTGGTGGTCCGCGCGATCAGCCGTTCCTCCTCGAGGGAGGGGTAATCGACCATCACCATGAACATGAACCGGTCCAGTTGCGCCTCGGGCAGCGGGTAAGTCCCTTCCTGCTCGATGGGGTTCTGGGTGGCCA
>CAZYIH010000107.1:0-10124 GCA_964646915.1 uncultured Planctomycetaceae bacterium
CGGCTGACCTGCATGGCCTCGGCGATTTTGCGGTTTTCCTCGTGGTTCATGAAGGTCACGTCAAATGCCGTCGCCAGGGCGGCCAGCAGGATGGCCATGATCGCCAGGCCGACAAGCAGCTCGGCGATCGTGAACCCGCGATGTCTGTTGTACGTTTTCATGTGAACATCCTTTCGCCCGCCCGGGTTCGGTGTGGTCCGGGCGGAACGGCCGTTACGGCTGTGCTGTTTCATGCGGCAGGTGTCCGCTAGGGCGCCTTGGTGACCAGCCAACTGGTGGACAGCACGTTGGCGTCGTAGTGCTGGACGGTCACGCGGACATAGCGGATGTCGGTCTCGGTGGCGCTGTCGGCCAGGCCGTTGGGGTCCTTCCACTGAAGCGTGATGACCTGCTTCCAGTTGGACATGCCCGAGATCGTGGACAGCGACGCGTCGACCGGTGGCGAATACTCGCTTGCCAGGCTCAGGTCGCTCGGGTTGAGTCCTGCGCAGTACTCGCGCATTTCCTGGGCGAGGAAGGCGGCGTTGGTCAGTTCCTGGCCGGCGGCGTTGGTCTTCGTACACGAGGCCGACGCCGTCAGCAGCGCGGTGATCCCGATCGCCACGATCAGCGTGGCGATGGCGACTTCAAGCAGCGTGAATCCGCTCCGGTTTGGTTGTCGTTTCCTTGGTTTCATGGGTCCCTCCCGGGGTTGCGGTATGGCGTCCGTGCCGGGTTGTCAGGTCACCTGGTTTGGTGTCGGGTCGATCCGCGTCAACCCTCTTTGGCCATATTGGAGATCTGGAAGATCGGCAGCATGACGGCCATCGCGATAAACCCGACGACGGCACCCATGAAGACGATCATCAACGGTTCGATCATGCTCGTGACGGCCTTGATGGTGGCCTTCAGCTCGTCCTGGTAGTAGTCCGAGACGTCGCCGAGGACTTCCCCGAGGTTACCGGACTCCTCCCCGGCCGCGATCATCTGCACCACGTTGGGAGGCAGGAGCGTCTGCCCCGAGAGGGGATCGACGATCTTGCTGCCCTGCTTGACCCCGTCGTGCACGCGCAGCCACATGCTCTCGTAGAGTCGGTTGCCGCTGACATCGGCGGTGATCTTGAGCGTGTCGAGCATTGGCACGCCCGCCTGGATCAGCTCGCCCATGGTGTTGAGCCCACGCGAGATATACAGCGCGCGGAACATGCTCTTCATCAGCGGAATCTTCAGCTTGAAGGCGTCCATCACCACGGCGCCCTTCTCGGTCTTCTTGACCAGCACCGTCAGCGTGCCGCCGACCAGGATGATTCCGCCGACCAGGATCGGCCAATCGTTGCGAAGGAACTCTGAGGTCGCCATCAGCGCTACCGTCGGGGCGGGCAGGAGGTGCTCCTTGCCGGCAAAGAGCCCGGTGAATTTCGGCAGCACCCAGGCGAGCATGAACACGACGGTCGAAATCGCCAGGGTGAAAATAATCATCGGATAGCACATCGCCCCGATCACCATGCGCCGGGTTTCCATCTGCTGGGTGAGATAGGCCTGGATGCGTTTGAGCATGTGCCCGAGGTTGCCCGAAAGTTCCGACGCTCGGACCATGTTGATGTACATCGTTGGGAAGACCTTGGTGTGCTTGGCCAGGGCGTCGGAGAAGGTCTCGCCGCTTTCCACGTCGTCCTTGATCTCGTAGAGCACGGCCTGGAACTTCTTGTTCTCGACCTGATCGGCGATCGAGCCGATGGCCGAGCGGATGTTGATGCCCGCCCCGATCATCACCGTCAGTTGCGAGGTGAAGGTCAGGATGTCCTTCAGGCCGGGCCCGAATTCCACGGAGATGCTGTTGAGCTTCTCCATGAGGCCCTGTTTGGCAGGGGCCACGTCCAGGACGGTTCCGCCCTTGTTGCGGGCCTTCGAGGTCGCCTCGGCGAGGTTGCTCGCCGAGAGTTTTCCCGTGGTGTTCTTTCCGTTGGCGGCGCGGATGGTGTATTGGAATTCAGCCATGGCTGGACCTCTTACTCAACGTTGAGCACCTGCTTGAGATGCCCGGGCTGGTTGGATTGCGCCAGCGCCTGGTCGATATTGATTTTCCCGCTGAGGACCAGTTCCTTGATCGAGTCGTTCAGCGTGCACATGCCGACCGATCGACTGGTCTCGATGATGTTTGGAATTTCGTGGATGCGGTTCTCGCGGACACAGTTCCGGACGGCCGACGAGCAGAGCATGACCTCGCAGGCGGGCACCATGCCCCGACGGTCGATGCGTTTGAACAGCACCTGCGAGACGACCGCCTGCAGGGTGTTGGAGAGCATCGCGCGGATCTGGTTCTGCTGCCCGGCGGGATAAATATCGATGATTCGTTCGATCGTCTGGGCGGCCGACTGGGTGTGCAACGTCGAGAGCACCAGGTGGCCGGTCTCGGCGGCACTGATGGCGGCCGAGGTGGTATCGAGGTCTCGCATTTCGCCCACGAGGATGATGTCCGGGTCCTGCCGCAGGGCGTGCTTGAGCCCGCTGGCAAAGGTGGGCACGTCGCTTCCCAGTTCTCGCTGCTCGATGACGCACTTGTCGGAGACCAGCTCGTATTCCACCGGGTCTTCGAGCGTCAGCACGTGACGTTGGAAGCGGTGGTTCATCTCGTTGATCATCGACGCCAGCGTGGTGCTCTTGCCCGAGCCGGTCTGCCCGGTGACGATCACCAACCCCCGCGGCAGCGACACCAACTGGGCGATCGCCGGCGGGAGGTTCAGCGTTTCGAGTTTTGGAACGTCGGTGGTGATGGATCGAAACGCGATGGCCACGGTGTTCCGCTGCCAGTGGGCGTTCACACGGAATCGCCCCACGTCGGGCACCTGGGTGGAAAAGTCCAGGTCGCGCTGCTCCTTGAACGTCTGGAAGCGCTTCTCGCCGACCATGTCCAGCACGAACTCCTCGGCCTTGTCGGGCGGAATCACCGGCGCACCCTCGACCGGTTCGAGCACGGTGTGCAGGCGAAACAGCGGGGGCATGCCCGCCACGACGTGCACGTCGGAAACGCCGCTCTCGATGGCCTTGGTCAGCAGTTTGTCCAGAAACGCGCTCATGCTCAGCTCCCGTGCTTACGCCTCCGCGACGCGGAGAACTTCCTCTACCGTGGTGTGTCCGTCCATCGCCTTGATCATTCCGTCCTGGCGGAGCGACGTCATTCCGCTCTCGCGGGCGGCCTTCCTCAGTTGGGTCAGGTCCGGGTTTCCGGCGATGATCCCGCGCATGGTCTCGTCGATAATCAACAGCTCGTGGATGCCCATTCGTCCCTTGTAGCCGGTGTCGCGGCACTTATCGCAGCCGACGCCGTGATAGAGCTCGTCGGCTGAGAGGTTGCAGGCTTCCAGGGCGGCCGACCACTTCTTCGGGACGTCCTTGACGGCTTCTTTGCAGTTCGGGCAGATCCGCCGAATCAGGCGCTGGGCGAGGATGCCATTGACCGCCGCCGAGATCAGGAACGGCTCGACGCCGATGTTGATCATTCGCGTCACGCTGGACGGTGCATCGTTGGTGTGCAGTGTGGAGAGCACCATGTGGCCGGTCAGCGCCGCCTGAATCGCGATGCGCCCGGTCTCTTCGTCGCGGATCTCGCCGACCATGATGACGTCCGGGTCCTGACGCAGCAGAGATCGCAATGCCGCCGCGAAGCTCATCCCGATGCTGTCGTGCACCTGGATCTGGTTGGCGTATCCCACCTCGTACTCCACCGGGTCTTCGACGGTCGAGATGTTCAGCACGGCAGAGTCCATGATCGCCAGCCCCGAGTACAGCGTGGTGCTCTTGCCCGAGCCGGTCGGGCCGGTGACCACCACCACGCCGTGCGGCTGGAGGATCTGCTCGCGGAAGCCTTCCAGCACCTCGCGACGCATACCCAGATTCTCCAGGCCGACGCTGATGGACCGCTGGTCCAGGATTCGGATGACGCACTTTTCGCCCTGGGTGGTCGGCAGTGTGCTGACGCGGAGGTCCACGGTGCGTCCATGGACGGTGGCACGGATTTTCCCGTCCTGCGGCAGGCGGCGCTCGGCGATGTCCAGGTTCGCCATGATCTTCAATCGCGAGATGATCGCCGCGTGCATCTGCAGGGGCGGGGCGTGCTGCTCGAAGAGGATTCCGTCGATTCGGCAGCGGACGCGCAGCTTGTTCTCGCAGGGTTCGATGTGGATATCGCTGACCTCGTCCTTGACGGCAGAGGAGATCATGAAGTTCACGTACCGGATGACGGGGCTTTCCCCGGCGATCTTCTCCAGGTCGGCGACTTCCTCTTCCTTCTCGTCGACGACCTCGACGGAGTCCTCGGAGATGTCCTTGATGAAATCGTCCACCTGATCGGACGGCGAGACGGCCATCTCTTCGCAGATCGCGGCGATATCCGTTGGCGGAACCACGACCAGTTGCAGTGGCTTGCGGATCTGGCGTCCGACGTTCTCCACCAGGAAAATGTCGGCCGGGTCCGAGACGCCCAGGACGATGCCCTTCTCGCTGCGACGGATGGGAATAACGCTCTTGTCCCGAACATACTGCATGGGGATCAGGGCGAATACGTCCGGGTCGACGTCGTCGTGCGCGAGTCGCTGGAAGGGCAGGTCGAAGAACGTCGCGGTTGCCTGCAGCGCGATCAGCTCATCGATGGCGTTGTCTTCCACCAATGCCTGGAGGACGCTGAGATGCGGCTTGCTCTTCTGCAGGGCGATGGCGCTTTCGAGCTGCTGGGGTGTGATGCTTCCTGCCTCGATGAGCACGCGCTCGGGCCCGCGCAGCGCGGCGTGTCCCTGTTGATCGGGGCGCCACAGGTCGGCGAACTGGGTGCGCGCGCCGGCGGCCGGCGCCTGGGCGGGCCGATCCGTCGGGGTATTCTGTTTGGCTTTGGCGGAAGATTTCGCCACGCCGGGTTCCTTCCTTTTCATGCCCCCCGGTGGGGGGCGGTGTCTATTCCTGGATGTACAGCACGTGCTGCTGGTCGCGCCACTGCAGCACGACGCGGGTTGGCTCGATGCTCGTGATGGTCCACCCGACGACCTTGTCGCCTTTGCGGAGCAGATCATTTGCGATCATCGCGATCTGTCCGCCCCGGCCCGAGAGGATCGACTGGAGCTTGAGTTCCTTGACCGCCGAGAAGGCGGCGACCTTGGCGGTGTCCACCTTGGGTGCGACCGTCCTGGGGACAATCTGCTCGGGCTCTTCGGGCGCGATCTCCTGGACGACGAACGGATCGCCGCTGAGTTCGTTGCGGGCGATCTGCCGTTGCTTCGAGTCGAAGTAGAACGACTTGATGATGTTCTTGGCCTTGGTGGTCTGCTCCTGCGGACCGCCGAATTTCTCCAACGCGCTGCTGACCCGAAGCTCCTGGGGGGTCAGGGCTCCGACGTTTTTCTCCGGACCGCCGCGAAGGCTGAGCAGATAGACCGTCGCCAGCCCGGACGCAAAGAGGCCCGCGAGAATGAGGTTCGCCCCGTGCTTGCGGGCGAGCTTGACGTACGGGTCCAGCGGTCCGGGTGGCGATACCGGCGTCGCCGGCCGGTCGGCCTGGTCGGTGGACGGCGCGAACGGATCGCCCTGGTTGTCGTCGAGTTCGGTCATCATGCTATTTCGCCTTCTCGAAGAATACGGTCATGGTGAACTTGGCCGTGACGACCGGGTTGTCCGAGTCGTTGCCGCGGACTCGGCTGATCGTCATGTCCAGAATCCGCGTGATCCGGGGCTGGTTCTCCAGGTCCTGCAGAAACGCGTAGAGACCCATGAAACTGCCCTTCAGTTGCACCGCGATCAGTTGCTCGGAGTACTTGCCCTCCCCGCCGAACGTATTGCCCTCGTTCGGCGACGGTTTGATGCTGGTGGCCTGCATGTCGTTCGCCTGGGCCAGCGTCCAGATCTCGCGGAGGACCTTCTCGATTTCCTTCTCGTGGGGGAGTTTCGAGCGGAAATAACCGATCGCCTCTTCCAGGTCGGTGATCTCGCCCTTGAGGTCGCCCAGGGTGGCCGTGGCGCGGTTCAACTGGCGGAGCTTGGCGCGCTTGGCCTCGATCTGTCGGGCCGCCTCGACGTTGTGCGCGTCACGCGGTTTGAATACGAACCACCACGCGCTGAGGGGGATCGCCATCAGCAGCACGATGAATACCATTTCGCGGAGTCCGAATTTCATTATTCCAGGCCTCCTGTCACATCGCCCCGGGCGACCTGCTCAGCCGTCTCGGCGGGGGCATTCTGTTCCATGGCTTCCATCGCGTCGCTGCCCGGGTAGGTCTGCAGCACCAACACGAACGAACGGACCACGTCATCATTGTTCTTCTGCTCTCGGCTGTGACCGAGCTCCACCGACTCCACCAGCGGATTCAGTCTCAACCGGGCGATGAATCGCGCCACTTCCATGTCCGTGAACGCGCCGCCGGTAATGACGATGCTCACCGAACTGACCGGGCTGGTGGGGCTGAAGCTCTTCTGGTGCATCGCCTTTGCCTTGGCCCGCTTGGGAGGCGCGGTTCGACCGACATCCACAGCCGTGTCCATGCGAAGCGTGTCGATCCACACGCCCTCGGGACGCGCGTTGGTGATGAACCCCAGCAGGTAGCTGCGCGGGACGCGTTCCATCAGGGCGGCCGTGCTGGATGCCTTGTCCAGCAGCACGCTGCGCTGCGATTCGAGCGTCTGGAGCTGATTGATCAGCTTGGCGGCCCGGTTGAACTCGGAGTCCACCTTCTGACGGACCTCGCGGGTGTGCTCGGCGGACTGTTCCGAGACGAGGGCAGCGCCCATCACGCCGGCCATCACCACCGCGAACAGCGCGATGCACAGCACGTTGGCGCGCTGCTGGGCGCGTCGCTTGCGGTAGTCTTCGGGAAGCAGATTGACAATTGGCATGGTGTTCCTCGCTTGCTACGCCACGACCACCTGGGCACCGAGACTCAATCCGACCGCCACCGCCAGTCGGGGCTCGGGGGGCGTCTGGACCTCGCTGTCCCGACGGATATGCAGAAGCGGATCGCCGATCTGGGCCGGCAGGTTCATTCGTCGGGCAATGCTCTGGCAGAGCGTGCGGTCGTAGGCCTGGCCTCCCAGGAAGACCGCCCGCTCGACGTTTTCGTTCTTGAAGACCGACTCGCAGTACCGAAGGCACTGGGTCAACTCGCTGGACAACGCCGAGATCGGCCCGGCGAGCATTTGTTCCGTTTCGGCGTCGTTGGCAGGCGAACTGCCCGCGCGAAGCGCTGCCAGACGCATCTCCCACGCCTGGCCGGGCGAGATATTCTTGGCCGCCGCCACCGCCTGGACCAACTGACGTCCACCGGTGGGCAGGTTGCGGATGAAAAAGACCTTCGTCCCCCGCGCCAGGACCACCTGCGTGGTGTCCTCGCCGATGTCCACGAACAGCACGGTCTGCCCGCCGCCCTCGCCCTCGAACAGGCGGGCGAAACATTCCACGATCGCCAGCGGCTCGACGTCCACGCCGACCGGTTCGAGCTTGGCTTTGCGGACGACCGAGAGATATTCATGCACCGTCGCTTCCGAGGCGGCTACGACGATGACTTCCTGCTTGGCTTCGCCGGCTTCGTAGACTTCCTCGGCGAGGATGTGGCGGACGATGGCGCTGTCGATGGAGAAGGGAACCTGGTCGGCGATTTCGGCACGGATCGCGCCGTCCATGTCGGCCGACGCGGATTTGGGCAGGCGGATCGGCTGGACGAACGTCTCACCGGCAGGCAGCGAAAGAATGCACTCGGTCCCGGTAAATCCCTGGGTATCGACCAGGTCGCGAAGCGTTTCGGAGAGGAAGCGGCGGCGCATGGCCGGTTTGTGTCGGCAGGGAGCGGGGACGTCGGCGACGGCAGTCGCCACGAGGTCGTATCCGGCGGGCTCGGCGGGGCGGACCTGGGCCAGCTTCACCGAGCTGCTGCCGAAATCCACGCCAATGGGAAGCGCGTCGGGATTCTGTGACTTGTCGGGCATGGTGGCGTTCCTGTCGATTCCCGGGGCAGGGATAGACTTCTCCGTTTCGCGTCCTGCAAGGCGGGGCTGGTTACGGCGGGTCGACGATTCGCCGTTCCCTGGCGAGATCCAATCGGCCCAGCAGCCTCGCTGCCGCGGCGCGCCTCCTCCGTTACGACACACCTTCTCCATCTTGTAAAGTACGTTACAGTCCGAGCTCCAGCCACGCGGGCTCCTCCGCATGGGTCCGGTCTCTGCATTGTGTATCGGGAGATCAGAGCGGCAGGTTAACTAAGCGATTCACCCGGTTCCCGTCCGTCGATCGCCTCGGCCTCCTCCAGCAGATCGGCGAAAATCGCGTTGCAGATAAACAACGCCTCATCGTTGAGTTGGACGTGAGACTCGGAAATGGAAATCAACCCCTGTTTTGCGCAATCGTGGAAGGTTTTCGGGAAAATCGCCACCGGATCCGTCCCGAAACGCCTCAGAAAAGCCCGGCGATTTACGCCATCGGTCAGCCTCAGACCCAGCAGAAGCGTCTCGGCGAGGCGTTTTGCCCCTCGGATCGACTCGGATTCTGCCGTGGCGGATCCCTCCGTCTCGATCCGCCGGATATATTCCTCCAGCGAGCGGGAGTTCACCCGACGCTCACCGCCGGTGTAGCTGGCAGCGGCCGGCCCGACGCCCAGGTACGGCTCGTTCCGCCAATACACGATGTTGTGCCTGCACTCGAACCCGGGGCGGGCGAAATTCGAGATCTCGTACTGCCTCAACCCCGCGGCCTCGAGCGTTTCCCGCGCCTGGTGATACAGCTCGGCCTGGAGGTCGTCGTCCATCTCCCTCAACTCGCCGGCCGACCGTCGCGAGGCGAACTTCGTTCCCTCCTCGAAACTCAGGGCGTAACAGCTGACGTGATCCACCCCCAGTTCGATGGCCTCCAGCAGGCTGACCCGCCAACTGTCGGCCGATTGGCCCGGCAGGGCGTACATGAGGTCCACGCCGATGTTCTCGAACCCCGCCCGACGCAGATTCTCTGCTGCCAGCCTCGCCTGGGAGGGGGTGTGGATGCGCTCGAGCATCGCCAGCTCGTCGGCATGGAAGCTCTGGACGCCCAGGCTCACGCGATTTACGCCGGCGCCGGCTAGCCGGGCGATCGTCGCCGCATCCAGCGTTCCCGGGTTCGCCTCGACGCTGAATTCCGTCTCGGCTCCGGTCAGTTTCGCCAGGTCGCCCAGCAACTCTCCCAGCAGCGAAGCCGGCAGGGCGGTGGGCGTACCGCCCCCCACGAAGATGCTCCCCGGCGGATCGGTCAGCAGGGGCCCGCCGCCGATCAACTCATCGCGCGTGGCGGCGGTCACGCGGCGAGCGAAGTTCTCGTCGAGAGGCACGGAGCAGAAGTCGCAGTACGCGCACTTCGCCCGGCAGAAGGGCACGTGGACGTACAGCGCCTCAGCGGAGGCTGTCTCAAGTTCGTCGTGATTTTGCTTGCAGCGCATATTCAGGATTCTAGAATAGGTCTGGACCGGCCTGATGCGGAACACCCGCGTGGTGAACCCCGGGCTGGGGTTTGTTCGGCCCCTCGGGGCGTATTCAGGCAGGGATCGGATTATGAACGCAAAACTGGTGATGTTCAAGGCGAACGGTCAGCGTAAGGATTTCTCGGTAAAGACGCCGAAGACGATCATCGGTCGCGGTGAGGATTGTGACCTCCGCGTGCCGATCATGAGCGTTTCGCGGCACCACACGCATATCACTGCCGAGAACGGCGACCTCGTGGTCAAGGACCTCGGCTCGTCCAACGGGACGTACGTGAACAACGAACGGGTCAATGAGCAGATCCTCCAGGCGGGCGACCGACTGGTGATCGGCCCGATCGTGTTCACCGTGCAGATCGACGGACAACCCGAAGAGGTCAAACCCGTCAAGACGCGCGGGCAGCGACTCGCCGAGGCCGGCGAGCCCGGCATGGACGAAGTGGTGGACCTCGAAGCCGACGTCACCGCCCAGGACAGCGGCGAGGAAGACGTCGTGAGCGACGAGGACATCGACCCGATCTCCGCCCTCGAAGCCCTGGCGGCCGAGCAGAACAGAGACGAGAAGTAACCCCCCGCCTGAGAAAACAACCCTATCGGCCCGGTAAGTTCGCCCTTGCCGGGCCGTTTCATTGGTGGGGGATCGAACACACCCCGTAGCACGGCCTTCCA
>CAZYIH010000108.1:0-10115 GCA_964646915.1 uncultured Planctomycetaceae bacterium
CTTTAGAGTGCTTCGAGCGAACACTTCGGCGCCGAATCCGGTACAATGCCAACGGCTGAGTGTGCGGAAGGTCGCTCCCCGCCTCGTGCGGGGGGAGGAAAGTCCGAGCACCACCAGGCTACGGTGGTGGGTAACGCCCACCGGCACGCCGGGCGACCGGCGCGTCAGGGACAGTGCCACAGAAAGCAAACCGCCGGCCCGTGAGCCCCCGTCAATAAGCCCGGGCCGGTAAGGGTGAAAGGGTGCGGTAAGAGCGCACCGCGGACGTCGTGAGGCGTCCGGCATGGTAAACCCCACCGGGTGCAAGGCCAAGCAGCGGTGATGACCCGGCCTGGGTCGATCCACCGCGGGTAGGTCGCTTGCCCTTCGGGGCAGAGCCCGTCGGCGACGGCGGGTCCAGAGAAATGACCTTCGCCGCCCCCGTGGGTGCCCACCACGAGGCGGTACAGAACTCGGCTTACAGCCCACTCAGCCGGGCGTACATTCCGCGGCGGTCCGGGGACCTCCCCAGACCGCCGTGTTTGCGCGCCCAGCGAGCCCCTGCCAAGGCTCAATCGGCGCGACCCTTCACCGAAACCGGCAGCGAGAGCGGGCCAAACCGCGTGTCGAAGTCGGCCGACCCATCGATGCCGTAGAGCGTCCCGCTTCCCCGAAGCACGCTCAGCGCGCCCAGCCCGAGCTTCGAGAGGGCGAAGGAAACGGGAATCTCTACCGTCCGCGTCTGGTCCGGATCAAACCGCACCGACTTGCTCACCCGGCTGTCGGCGACCTCCGTCCCGCCCACCGACAGGGCGTATTTCATCGTCTGGAGATTCACCGGGAACGTGTTGCGGTTGGTCACCGAGAGTTCCACAACGCCGGCTGCCCGTGAGAGCGAAAGCTCGTCCCACCGCACATCGCGCAACGTCACACCCGGGGCCGCCGGGACGGGCATCTCGCCGGATTTGCTCAGCGGCAGGCGCATGGCCCCCACCACCGGCGCATCCACCGACAGCCCCATCGCTGCCTCATAGGGCACGACCTGCCCGGGACGCACGCCCGAGAGCGTCGCCAGAAGGCTGCGATAGGTCACGCGGGCCGGTAGGGTTACGGTCTTGGTCGAACCGGCCGGCACGCTGCCCTGCAACGGGGCGTTGCCATCCAGGAATGTTGCGCCCTTCGAGGCGAGCGTGTAGTCCAGGTTCGCCAGCGGCAAGGCGGCCGGGTAGGGATTCGTCACGTCCACCGCGAACTGCAGCGTGACGGATTCGAGATCGATGCTGTCCAGCGAAACGCCGGTCACGCGGGCCGACGGCGATTCGATCATCCCACAACCGACCACGCAGACAGCAAGCACCCCAACTGCAGCCAAAGCGAACACCCGAGCGATACCAGTCATACGGAATTCCTTTCAGGGCAACGGTTGATGCATTATAGCCCCCACGCAGACCCGGAGGGCGACGCGCCCGAAACTGTGCGTCCATTCGCTTGCCTGACGCGAAGGTTTGTGATAGTATTCTTGGCTCGATTGCCCCTCTCGGGCGATGATCCCCAAACGAACCCTGAAGTGAGACGAGGACTAGAACGATGGCTTGGCATACGGCGATTATGGGCGCAACCGGCGCGGTGGGCGGCGAGTTTCTTCGGCTGTTGGAAGAGCGCGATTTCCCCCTCAAGAGCCTCAAGCTCCTGGCGTCGAGCCGGTCGGCCGGCAAGAAGCTGCAGTTCAAGGGCGAAGACATCACCGTCGAGGAGCTTACCGAAGAGAGCTTCGACGGCGTGGAGCTGGTGCTTTCGTCGGCCGGCGGGGGGATTTCCAAGAAGTTCGCCCCCGCAGCGGTCAAGGCCGGTGCGGTGGTGGTGGACAATACATCCGCCTTCCGCATGGACCCGGACACGCCGCTGGTGATCCCCGAGGTGAACCCCGAGGACATCGGGAAGCACAAGGGCATCATCGCCAACCCCAACTGCTCGACGATCATCATGAACGTGCCGGTCTGGCCTCTGCACAAGATCAACCCCGTGCGGCGCGTCGTGGTGAGCACCTACCAGGCAGCCAGCGGTGCCGGGGCAGCCGCGATGGCCGAGCTGGAGGAAGGCGCCCGGGCGATTCTCGACGGTAAGGAGTTCGTCCCGAAGGTCCTGCCGCACCCGGCTGCGTTCAATGTCTTCAGCCACGACTCGGATGTCGGCGAGAACGGCTACAACGTCGAGGAGATGAAGATGCTCCTCGAGACGCGGAAGATCTTCCACGACGAGGCGATCAACATCACCGCCACCTGCGTGCGCGTTCCGGTGCTGCGGGCCCACAGCGAGTCCATCAATCTCACGTTCGATCGGCCCATTACCGAACAGCAGGTCCGCGACGCCCTCGCCGACGCGCCGGGCATCAAGATCGTGGACGATCGGCCCAACAGCTACTTCCCCATGCCCAAGGACGCCTCGGGACTGGACCCGATCCTCGTCGGACGCATCCGCCAGGACATCTCCCAGCCCGACGGCCGGGGGATCGACCTGTTCGTCGCCGGCGATCAGATCCGCAAAGGCGCCGCCCTCAACGCCGTTCAGATCGCGGAGATGCTCTGACGGGCGAAAGGTGAATCCGGCACGACGCGTCCGGTAACGCTCCGTCTGGAACAACAGCAAAACGCGTGAGAGACCGAACCAGTCTCGTGGAAGAACTGCTGCGTCCGCCGATGCTTGACGCGGCCGACCGGGCGGACGACCATCGCACCATGGACACCGACACAACCGAAACACCCCGGCGGAACATCAAGCTGGTGATCGCCTACGACGGACAGGCCTATCACGGCTGGCAGAGGCAGGCACCCGGGATCGACACGGTGCAGGAACGCATCGAGAATGCCGCATCGACCGTGCTGCGCCACCGGGTGACGGTGCACGGTGCCGGCCGAACCGACGCCGGCGTGCATGCCGACGGACAGGTCGCCAACCTGCGGACCACGGACCTGGCCGTTCCACTCACCGGTCTGCGCCGGGCGATGAACTCCCGCCTGCCCGGCGACATCGCCGTACGATCAGCCGCCATCGTGCCCGACGAATTCCAGGCCTCGATCTCCGCAATCGGCAAGACCTACCGCTACCGCATCCACGTCTCGCCGCGCAAGCCGATCCACCGCGATGGGCGGGTCTATCGATATTTCAAACCGCTCGACGCATCCCGCATGCGAGATGCCGCCCGTCGGCTGATCGGCACGCACGATTTCCGCTCATTCGCCACCTCCGCCGAGAACCGTGAGAACACCGTCCGGACCGTCTTCCGCTGCGACGTCGCCGAGGCCGGCGACGAGATCCACGTCACCGTCCAGGGCAGCGGGTTCCTGTACAACATGGTGCGCATCATCGTGGGAACGCTGATGGACGTCGGGCGAGGGTATTGGCCGCCCGAGCGTATCGAGGACATCCTCGCCGGGCGCGATCGCCACCTCGCCGGTCCGACGGCCGTCCCCGACGGACTGACAATGGTATGCGTCCACTACCGCCCCGAGGACCTCACGATTCGGCAGGAGTCGCCCCCGCAATCCGGAAATCCGTGATACAATTGCTCCCGCAGCGAAACACCTCAACGGGAGCATTTACGATGAAACGCGGAAAACTGTTTGTCTTCTCTGCCCTGATCGGGGCCATTGTCGCCGCCGGCTGGGCCGCCCTCTCTCACGGGGGCGACCAGAAACAGGCCTCTGCCTACGAGCGGGATCGGCGAAACCTGCCCGACTTCTCAGAAGGACAGTGCGGACTGCTGGGCCCGTTCTACTGGGGTCGGGCGATGGACCTCGGCGAGGACGCACGCTTTGCCGACCCCAACGGCCGACCGGTACACGACGGCGACCATCTCTGGTTGTTCCAGTACGCCCGCAGGCGCCACAAGGGCCTGGAGAAACCCATTCACGCGCGGAACAACCTCATCGCCCGCTCGAAGGGGCTGGCGTTCACGGTGCAGCCCAAGCACCTGCTGCTGAATACGCCCGGGGCGCACAATCTCAAGATTATCTTCGGGTATGTGGGCGAGAGCTTCCGCTTCCTCAATGGCGACAACTGCGACCTGGCCCACCTGGCCAACACGCCGAGGCTGCTGGTGTTCATGCCCATCCGTCACGCCCACCCCGCCGGCGAGCACGACCGCCTCGACCAGGGCATCTACCACGCCAACACGACCTATTCCGCCCAGTCGCCGTGCATTATCCAGTTCCGCCCGCGGGAGATGATCCGCTACGGATACTTCGCCAATCCCGGGAAGCTGGACGCGCGGATTCTGTATGACCTCCAGCCGTACTTCACCGGAGACAATGCACTTCGTCCCGGTGTGACGCATCCGCTGATGCAGTTTGACATCGCCGAAGACGGCGGCTGGCGCTTTCGCCTGGAGCGCGATGGGCGGGACGGCCTGGCCGGCGGGGACGATCCCAACGGCTGGGATATCGACGTGACGCACAAATCCCAGGGCGCCAAGCCCTACAGCGTGAAGCTCACGCCCGGCACGTCGCGATGGGCCATGAGCGTGTTCTCGCCCGGCGGGGCACCCATGGAGACCTCCGAGGTGCTCCTCAAGCTCGCCCCCTACGACCGCACCACCGGCAAGGCCGTCCGATGGCCCGACCGCCGAACGCGCATCCGGTCGGCCCCGGTACACGAAATTGAGAAGGAAGCCGAACGGACGAAGCGGACGCGGTGAGCGTGCTGCCATCGGCGAACTCGGGGCGAGCGCTCAGGCCGAAGCGACATACCCGGACAGGATGCCTGCAGGAGGCGAACTATTCGTGTCGCAGGGCGACGATGGGGTCCAACCGGGCGGCGCGGATGGCCGGGTAGACGCCGCTGATGAGCCCCACCGCGACGGCCATCAGAAACGGCAGCAGCAGCGCCCAGCCGGAAATGATCGCCTCGAAGCCCAATCCAAGCCAGCTCACCACCGGCGGGACAGCGAGGCCTCCGATGAGAATGCCCGCCAGTCCGCCCACGGTGGTCAGCGCGACGGCCTCCACGAGAAACTGCACGGTGATGTCCGCCCGCTTGGCGCCCAGGGCCCGGCGGATGCCGATCTCCCGCGTTCGCTCGGTGACGGCAGCCAGCATGATGTTCATGATGCCGATCCCCCCCACCACCAGCGAGACCGACGCGATGCCGATCAGCACCAGGCTCCAGAGACGTTGCTGGGCTTCCTGCTGGCGGATGAGTTCCAGCGGCACGCGGATTTCGTAATCGTCATCCTCGTGGGTGCGACTCAGCAGGCTGCCAGCCACGGCGGCGGCGTCGACCACAGCGGCCTCGTTCGCCAGCGAGAGGATCACCTGGCTGACCTCGACCCGCTCGAAGGTGCGCGATCCCTGCTCCCACATCACGTTCAGTTTGCCGAGGCGATAGAGATCTGTGGTTTGCGGAATCAGTACCGAGTTGTCGCCGGCCTGTCCCTGGAGTGTCTGAGGGAGCTTCCCCAGAACACCCACCACACGGAAGGGCTCGCCCTGCAGACGGAAGCTGCGTCCCAGCGGAGACTTGTAGCCGAACAGCTTGCGCGCCAGCGACGCGGTGACCACACAATATGCCCGATTGCGCAACATGTCGGCGTGCGAGATGAACCGCCCGGCCCGCAGGTTCACCCGCGCCACGCGCAGGTAGTGCGGCTCGGTCGCCAGCACGTCCACGCTCACCTTCTTGCCGCGGTGGTAGGCGTTCTTGGCGGTCTTGTGGACGGTGACGCATTCGGTCACGCCGGGAATATTCTCCCGCAGGCGGTCGACGTCGACGTACTTCAGCCCGTACGACAGCACGCGGCCCTCGCCGCTGGTGGCACTGGAGGACTGGCGCACCGGCTTGCGTGAGTTGATGATAATGTTGTTGCTGCCCAGCTCGCGCAGCAGCTTCTGGGACTGGCGCGAGGCGCCTTCGTTCATCCCGAGCATCGCGATCACGCCCCAGACCGCGAAGATGATGCCCAACGCCGAGAGGATCGAACGCACCTTGTGCACCCGCAGGCTGTGAAGCCCGAGGCGGACGACATCCCAGAGCTTATGGACGGCAATCACCGGGCGCGCATCCTTTCGCGGTTGGGCTCGTCGGAGAGCACTTCCCCGTCCCGCAGCCAAACGACCCGCTCGGCGTGGGCGGCGACGTCGTCCTCGTGGGTCACCATCAGAACGGTTCTGCCCTGCTCGTGAAGACGATCGAACAGCACGAGAATCTCGCCGGTGGTGGCGGAGTCCAGGTTGCCGGTCGGCTCGTCGGCCAGCAGAATCAACGGGTCATTGGCCATCGCCCGGGCAATGGCGACGCGCTGTTGTTGGCCGCCCGACAGCTCCCGGGGCCGATGCTTCAGTCGGTCGCCCAGGCCCACCAGTCGACCCAGTTCCGTGCTGCGCGGCGTTCGACTGGAACGCGGAATGCCCTGGTAAAACATGGGCACCTCGATGTTCTCCAGCACGTTGATGCCCTGAATGAGATTGAAGCTCTGAAAGATGAACCCGATCCGCCGGTTGCGCACCTCGGAAAGCTCGTCGTCGCTCAGCGTGGAGACTTCCTCGTCGCCCAGCCAATATTCGCCGCTGGTGGGTCGATCGAGGCAGCCCAGCAGGTTCAGCAGCGTGCTTTTCCCCGAGCCGCTGTGGCCCATGATGGCGATGTACTCGCCGGCCCGGATGTCCAGGGAGATTCCGCGCAGCGCGGGGACGCCCTCGGGCCCCACGTCGTAGACCTTCCACACGTCGGCGAACTGAACCAGCGTTTCGCTCACGCGGGCATGCCTCCGCCGGGCATGGACGGCGGTGCGTTGGCGTCGCCGGCGTCCGGTTCCACGCCGTCCTCGGGCACCAGCAGAACCTCGTCCCCTTCCGACAGCCCCGAGAGGATCTCCACCTTGGTCTCGTTGCTTCTGCCGACTTCCACTTCCACGCGACGGGGCTGTCCGTCCTCGCCCAGCCGCCAGACGTATGTCCGGCGCTGCTCGCTGAAGACCGCCGCCATCGGAACCTGCAATGCGTCGGGCAGCTTGGCGACGATGATCTCGACCTTGCCGGTCATCTTGGGCTTGATGTCCACGGGGTATTCGTCGAACTCCACCACCACGTCGTGCACCTTCACCGTCGGGTCGAACCAGTGCTGGGCACTGGCCTGGGGGGCAATCTTCCGGACCTGCCCCTTCCACACGCGATCCGGGAAGGCGTCCAGACGAATGTACGCTCTGAGCCCCGGAGTCACCTGACGTGAGACGGCTTCGAGGACCTTGGTCTTCACCTGCAGCGACGTCATGTCCGGAACGATCAGCAACTGCTGGCGCCGGTCGATCTTCTCGCCCACCGCCACCTGAATCGGGCTCTGCCAGTGGCGCCTTGCCGTGTCGTAAATCACCAGCCCCCGGTCGTCGGCCTGACGGAGAAGGTTCTCGTCCCGGTGCTCTTCGAGCTCCTCCAACTCCTGTTCCTGCATCTTCTTCTGGATCTCCTTGGCCTGCAGATCCGCCTCGGCCTTGGCGACCTCGTTGCGGGCTTCCAACTGGGCACGCTTCAGCGAGAGCTTCCCGTCCCGCAGGGCCGTCTCCAGCTTGCGAAGCTCCTTGGGATGGTCGAACTTCTTGAACATCGCCAGCTTCGCCTTTGCCTTGTCGACGGCCGCCTCGTACTTGCCCACGTCGAACCGGGCCGCTTCCATGACCTTCTCGCTGTAAAGGCCCTTCAGCTCGGGGTCCTTGTTGACCTTGATTTTCAACTCCAACTGGTCGCGCGCGACGGCGAGGTTGCGCTTCGCCTGGTCGATCTCGGTTTCGAGGTCCTGCAACTGAATGGCGTAGTCGCTCTCGACGTACCGCTGCAGCGCGTCGTTGGCGTCGACCACACCGTCCCTGGCCTTGCGGACCTTGTTGTCCATCTCCTCGCGTTTGAGTTCGAGGTTCTTGCTGGCCCGGGTATATTCGTTGCGGGCCGAGGACACCTTAATCTCCTGCTGCTTGAGGGCGTCGTCGAGTTCCTTGCAGTCGAACTCGATGATCACCTGGTTGGCCTCCACGATCGAGCCGTCCTCGACGATGCGCGTGATGATCGCCGTCCACGGCAGCTCGTTGCGGATGATCTTGCGATTCTCAGCCTCGATCTCGCCGGTTTCCACGAGCTTGACCACCATCTCGCCGCGCGTGACCGTCGCCGTCGGACCGGTCTCGATCTCCTCTTCGGACGCGCCCACCACCAGATACGTTGCCGCCGAGCCGCCGGCCACCAGGGCCACCAGCACCACCACCCACACCCACCCATGGCGGCGACGGCCGCGGGCAGACCTCGACGAACGCGGTGTGCTATCGCCCGACATAGGGATACCTCCGGATGATTCGGTCGAATTGGACGGGTTCGTTTCGCTCATGGATCTGGCCCTTCTCGTCGACCCGCAACAGCCCCAGCGTCGCCAGGAACCGAAGACGGGTCGTCTCGTATCGTACGATCTCCTGCGTCAAACCGATCATCGCCGATCGGTACTCTTCCTCGGCGTCCAGCACGTCACGCGTGGACGCCTGCCCCTCGCGCTGCTTGAACAGCGCCAGCTTCCGCGACCGCTTCGCCACCCGCACGCGTTCCCTCTGCACGGCGTAGCTCTGCCTGGACCGTCGCAACGTGCGAAACTCCCGCCGCACGTCCACGCGAACCTGGTCGTGAAACTCCGTCAGGTCCCGCCGTGCCTTGTTCCGATCGATCATCGACAGGCGGTAGTTGTCGCGGTTGTCCGTCTGGTCCAGGTCGTACTGCAATGTGAGCTTCGCCGAGCGGGTGTGCTCCTTGAATCGCGTCCGCCAGAACTCCCGGCGCTCCGTGCCCGGCGCTTCGATGCCCACCGCAAGGTCCAACTGGGGCAAAAACCTGTCGGCTGCGATTTCCACGTCGCGCTGGGCGTCGCGTACCTTCGCCCGCTCGACCAGCACGTCCGGCCGCGCCGACAGCGCGATGCTCACAGCCCGGTCTTCTTCCAGCGGAAGCTCCTTGGGCTCCATCAGCGCCAGCTGCTTCATCGCGTTTTCGTAGTCCAGCTCGATCCGCGCCCCAGCCGGCAGGCCGAGGGTGATCTTGAAGCGGTCCAGCGCGTCGAGGTAGTCCTGCCGCGACGCCTGAAACCGCAGTTGCGCCGAGAGAAGCCGCCGGACCGCCTGGTCCTGGTCCACCACCGTCGCCTCGCCGTTGGCCACCAGCACGCTGGTGAGCTTCAACGCCTGCTTGAGACGCTCGATGACGCGCTGCTCGTTGACCAGTTCGTTCTGCCGACGGATGACGGTGTAGTACTCGCTCACGATGTCCGTGGCGAAGGTGTGTGTGAATCGCTGGTAATCGAACACGGCAAAGACCAGGTCCCGCTCGCGACGGTACTGGTCCTCGTACGCCAACCCGCGCCACGCCCCCCGCAGCAACGGCTGGGAGAAATTCGAGCTCAACAGCGAGCCGATCGTGGTGTCCGACCCGCCCATGAAGTCCGTGGCGAGGTCCAGCGTCGCCCCCAGCGTCAACACCCCGCCATGGACGAACCGCTGGGTCAGCGTCGGGCCCACCGCAGCCGTCCCGGTGGTCGTATCGTTGCCGCCGTCGCCGATGCGCTCATGGTCGAAATCGCCGGTAAGCTCACCGCCCACCAGCGCCCAGTCCCAGCCGCGTCGGGTGTTGGCCACCGCCAGGGCCCGTCGGTACAGCTCTTCCTTGCGGGTCTGGTAGCGTCGGCTGGATCGCATCGCCAGTTGCAGGCAGTCGTCCAGAGTGAGCTCGACGACGTCACCACGCAGCCGAATGGGTTTGCCGTTCACCGAGACCGCACCGGCCTCGCCGGCGCCTATGGGTTCGTACGCCAGGTCGAACGGCCTGGTTCGCCCGAAGGCGACCCGCTGACCGCCATCGATCACACGTCCGGCGTCGCGGTCGGCCTGTTGGGCATACTGCCCGGGCGTGCAGCCGCCGATAACCACCAGACACACCGCCAGAACCATCAGGAAATAACATGTCCGAGAAAAACGCATCAAGGGTGCCTTCCATCCGCCCCGCCGAACCGGCGCCGGGCGGCAAACCTGTATTCTAGCGATTCCGCCATGCCCTGCCAAGTCGCCCGTAAAGAGCGCCAAGCCACCATGGCGACATCTCACCGTCGGCCGCTGAGAACCC
>CAZYIH010000109.1:0-10006 GCA_964646915.1 uncultured Planctomycetaceae bacterium
GACGCAGTCCAACGCCGCCAACGCCGAAGAGTCTGCCAGCGCCAGCGAGGAACTCAGCTCGCAGGCCGAGGAACTGAACTTCATGGTTCAGCAGCTCCGTGGCGTGGTGGGCGGATCGTCGGCCGATGCGGCTCCGAAGGACGCCTTCAAGGCCGACCGGAACACCTCCGCCAAGGCCAACAAGCCCGCCCGAAAGGTCACGCCCAAGCCGAACACCTCGGACAACGAGACGATTCCCATGGACAACGAAACGGAACTGGCCGACTTCTGACCGATTCCGAGATCGATGTCAGATTCCCCGTTGTCAACCCGGGCGTGCCCAGATATGGGCGCGCCCGGGTCTTTGTATCAGGACGATCGGGAGACGTCAGCTCCCCGCGTTCGGGTCGTCCTCGGGGGGCTGTCGTTCCATGTTGAACACCCCGCTGTCGAAGCTCGAATCGTACCTCGCCTCGAACGCCCCATCCTCGGCATGGCCGACGTAGGTATACACCCCCCCGTTCATGAACCCCAGGTCCTTTTCGCCCTTGAAGGTCACCCGCTTGCCCGCCCTGCCGGTAACCACCAGCGTCACGTCGCGCTGGGTCATGGAGAACAACCCGCCGCCGAACTTCGCGCGGAACGTGGCGAGATACTCCCCCTCGCCCTGCTTGTCGATCACCGAGATCAGCTCGCCGCTGCCGTGAATGCCGTCCGAGGTCCACTTGCCCGTCCATCGACCCATCAAGGGGTCCACAGGCTGGTCGGAGTCCGCCGGCTGGGTGGTCGGGGCGACGAGCTCTTCGCCACCCCCGCAGCCACGAACTGCCCCGCCGGCCACCGCCAGCAGCAACACCGCCGCCAGCAGCGCAAGCCATCCGCGGCGCTTTGAATGGGTTCGGTTCTGGTCGCTCATTCGATCGGTCATCTCACTGAACTATAGCACGGAAACAGGACGCTATGAGGTACAACACGTCCCAGCCGCCGCCGTACCGCTCGAATGTCCGCCGACTACCACTTGCCGGTCTTGTGTTTCTCTGCCGGCGGATAGGCCGCGAAAATCTCCTCGGCCTTGTCCAGTTCTTCCTGCGGCAGGGCGATGTCTTCCAGGTGACCCTCGAAGTAGTTCTGATAGGCCGTCAGGTCCATCAGGCCGTGGCCGGACCAGTTCAGCAGGATGACCTTTTCCTTGCCCTCTTCCTTGGCTTTGAGGGCCTCGTCGACGGTGCACGCCAGGGCGTGGGACGTCTCGGGAGCGGGGATGAACCCCTCGGTGCGGGCCCACTGGACGGCGGCCTGGTAGCACTCGGTCTGGTGGAAAGATTTCGGCGTGAGCAGTCCTTCGACCACAGCCTGGCTGACCAATGGGGCCATTCCGTGGTATCGCAGCCCGCCGGCGTGGATGGGCGGCGGGACGAAGGCGTGACCCAGTGAGTGCATCGGAAGCAGCGGCGTCATACCGGCCGTGTCGCCATGGTCGTAGGCGAAGGGGGCCCGCGTCAGCGTCGGGCAGGCCGCCGGCTCGACGGGGTAAATCTCGATATCCGCGCCGTTGATCTTGTCGGCGACGAACGGGAATGCCAGCCCCGCGAAGTTCGACCCGCCCCCGGCACAGCCGATGACGACGTCGGGCTTGCTCTCGCCGGCCTTGGCGAGCTGCTTCTTGGCCTCCAGGCCGATGATGGTCTGGTGGAGCATCACGTGGTTCAGCACGCTGCCCAGCGAATAGCGCGTCTTGCCGGTTTCGTCGGCGACGGCCTGCTCGATGGCCTCGGAAATCGCGATCCCCAGCGAGCCGGGCGTATCGGGCATCCTGGCCAGAACATCTCTGCCGGCTTGGGTCTCCTCGGACGGGCTGGCCACGCAGTTGCCGCCCCACGCCTGCATCATCAGTTTACGGAAGGGCTTCTGCTCGAAGCTGATCCGCACCATGAACACCTTGCACTCCAGGCCCACCAGCGAGCACGCGAACGAAAGGGCGCTGCCCCACTGCCCGGCGCCGGTCTCCGTGGTCAGACGCTCGATGCCGAACTGCTTGTTGTACCACGCCTGGGGAATCGCGGTGTTGGGCTTATGGCTGCCGGCCGGCGAGAACCCCTCGTGCTTGTAATAGATCCGCGCCGGGGTGCCCAGCGCCTTCTCCAGGCGCTTGGCCCGATACATCGGAGCAGGCCGCCAGAGCGTCAGCAGTTCGAGGACCTCCTCGGGAATGTCGATCCACCGCTCCTGCGAGACCTCCTGCTCGATGATGTTCATCGGGAACACCGGCGCGAGCATCTCGGGCTTGACGGGTTGGCCGTCCGGACCCAGCGGGGGCAGCATCGGCGTGGGCAGGTCTGCCGCCAGGTTGTACCACTGGCGCGGAATCTCGTTCTCTTCCAGGATGATCTTCGTTTCGTTCATGACGTGTCCTCGTTTGCGTTGCGGGCCCGCGAGGTAAACCCCGCCGACCTCTGTCTCTGCCTGCCTGCGCCAACCCGCGGGCCGGGCCGGTGAGCGGGCAATTCTACAGCCGCCCGGAAAAGCTGTCAATCAAGGCGCAACCCTCAATCAAGTGAAGGCTGGGCCGTGCTACGGTGCGCTGTTCGTGGCATGAGCTTCCAGTTGGAAATCCTGAGCGAAGCCGAAGGGCCCTTGCATCCACGGCCCGGAAGGCCGTGCTACGGTGCGCTGTTCGTGGCATGGGCTTCCAGCCCATGTATCCACGGCCTGGAAGGCCGTGCTACGGGTTGGTCCACCGCTACGGTGCAAAGCCTCACCCGCCCGTATCCAATCCCGCCCCCTCGGCGAAGTCCCGCCAATGCTTCACCACGGCCTTCTTCTCGGCGTCGGAGGCGGAGGCGTCGTACCTCTTCCCGCGACCCAGGAGTTCCACCAATGATGCGCAGATCGCCTCGCGCACCGAATCCGGGGCCTTGTCCAGGGCGCCGATCATCCCGGCGATCACGTCGCGCCGTCGCGAACCCATCGCCCCGAGCACCTTGGCAGCCGTCACAGCCACCCGGGCGTTGTCGTCCCGCAGCAGCGTCGCCACTCGACGCAAATTTGTTTCGCTGGCCCGCTTGGACAGCGCCCGGGCCGCCGTCGCCCGGACCTTCGGATCGCTGCTTTCCAGGCTCGCCGCGACCAGCTTCTCGGGCACCGTCCCGCGATGCACGAGGAACCCCAACAGGGCAAACGACTGGAACCTGACCTCGGCCTTCTCTGCGCCGGCGGCCTTGAGGATGGCGGCGTCGAGTGGTTTGCTCCGCTGTTTGGGCCCGTGATAGGCCACCACGTACCGCACGCCGGCAGCCTTGTCGGTCAGCAGGTGGGCAAGCGCCTCGGCGGCCCGCTTTTCGCGGATGTCCGCCAGTGCAGTCGTCAGCCACATTCGGCTGTGCGCGGGGCGTTTGGTCTCCCTGGCCGCTTCGATCAGCGCGGGCACCAGCGGCGGGCCGATCTTGACCGCGGCGTGGTGGGCCTGCTGGCCGCTCCATGCGTCCTTGTCGAACCGCTTGAGCAGTTCCCTGGTGTAGGCGGCCTGCTGGGTCTGGGAGAGGTCCTTCCACGCCGGCGGATCGACGTCCGTTTTCGTTGTGTTGGAGGTGAGAACAGCCGACCTGCCCCCGGGTCGGGGGAGAACCGCCACCACACGCATCACCAGCGAGTCGGCCCGCAGAACATCGCCCAGCGTTCCGGGCGATTCCGACGCCTTCTCGCCCCGGCGGGGATAGCCATCGACGATCTTCACGCCCCGGACGTATGGGTGCACCTTCACTTTTGCCAGGTCCACCGTCGGCCAATCGAGTCGTCCTTTGGGGCCCAACGCCTTCGGCCAGGTTGTTTTGGCGGGGAGTTTGATCGGGTCGGTGTAGTAGGCGGCCCGGGTCTGGCCGGCACCGAGCATGACAAACGCCCAGCCGATCGCCTCGGGCCTCTCACCGAGTGGAACCGCAGCCGACCCGATGTTCTCGACGACCAGGTCCACCGGAAGCTTCCCGCCGACGCGAACGGACTCGCCCGGTTGGATCGACACCCGCAGCCCGGCGGTGACGTTTCCCCACTCGCGCTTGGGTGCGGGCTCGTTGCCGTCGGAGGCCAGGACCACGCCGGCCGACATCGTCAGCACGGCAACCAGGAAACCCGCAGCCGTCCTGTCGCCTCGTCGCATTCGCATGGACCCATCCTAACGCCCCTGCCCTGGACCCGACAAGCACACAAAAAAGCCGCCCCAGCCGGTGAGCGCCGACCAGGGCAATGTCAGATCCCTCAGCCAATCGACAGAACCTCCTCCCGTCGACCGACCATCTGATGATCGTATTCTACCACACCTTGCCCACCGCACAAGACGGCGAATACGCCACAAATCGCCCGGCCACTCGGCGGTCACTCGGGCGATGTCTTCCCGCTTTTGCTCTTGATCGGTCTGCCGATCCCGGGCCATTGGCCTTTCCGCAGGTTGTCGAGCACGTTCCGGGCCTGCTTGACCCCGCGCGGGTTGCGTTCCTGCAGGGCGCGGATGCGGTCCATCTCGCCCCGCAGCAGCCAGCCTTCCATCAGCGACGGGTCCATCTCCTGCAGCGTTGCCAGCTCTTTGGCGGCCTGTTTGAGGTTCGTCGCTCCGCCGATTTCACGGAGACAGAGGATCGAAAGCAGCCTGGCGGGGGTCGCCGGCAGCGTAGCGCCGGGCTGGTGGAACCTCCAGGCAGGGTCGCTCTTGCCGTAGTAGTGCGCTTGGGGTTGCCCGCCCAGACGGATCGCCGCCTGGGCGTGCTCGAGGGCCTCGGTCACCTTGCCGCGATTCTTCATGAACATCGCCAGCAGGTATCGCCCGCCGGGGAGGCCCTTGGCCTTGATCAGGTGTGGAAGGGCCTGCTCGGCTTTGCCGGTCTCCCAGAGCGCCATGCCCATGTAGAGGTTGGCGTGGGGGTCGTTGGGGTGCTTCCTGAGAACCTTCTCAAGACCCTTGGTGACGGCGGCGAAATCGTCGCTCACGCGCATCAGTCGACGGGCGGCATCAAGCAGCGCGACGCGATCGGTCGAGGTCTCCAGCACGCTCTTGAAGTGCCCCCGCGCCCGCACGAGGCTGTAGTGATGCTCGGCTGTCAGGTCGGTCAGTTCGGCGAGCATGCCCTTGCCGCCGGGCATTTTCGCGCCGGTTTTACGATCTTCGCCATGAACGCGGAGCTGCAGGGCGCGGAACTGCTCGTCGGTCAGCTTCGGCGGGCGGGCGATGGGCAACTCGATGTCCGCCAGTTCCACCTTGCCGTCGGTGATGCGCAGACTCACCTTGTCTGAGGGCATGCTCAATCGCATCGGCTTGCGCGGGCCCACGGGACCCATCACAGTGCCCTTCTTGCCGTCGGCGGTCTTCCAGGCGACCTCGACGGTCCGCGGCTTGGTGGTGACCAGGCGGATCTCCGCGCCGGTGCCGGCCTTCCCAAGCCCCAGCGCGACGTGCCGGTTGGCGTAGTGAACCTTGCCGATCCCCGTCGCCGGGTAAATCCGCGTGTGCATCTCGAACGCGCCCAGCGGGGGCAGCATTCGCCCGGCTTCCTCGAACACCTCGTGATTGCCACCCCACAGCTCGATGTATCGGTCGCCGGTGTAGAGCACCTGCTTGCCGCCCGGGGCGGTGCGACGGTTGGCGATGACCATGAGGTTGTAGTCGGGCTCGGGGTAGTACCACCCGGCGAAGGGCTGACGCAGACCGGCGGCGAAGAACACCAGGTTCCGTTTGCCGACGACCTCGTCGGGGTTCCACGTCATCAGGCTCGGAGCGTTGTGCCCGACCCCGCTGGTGGCGGGAAACACCAGCGAATGGATGTCCCGCATCGCCGGGCGAACCAGGTACCACAGCTTGAATCCGCAGCGGATGGGCATGGGGTTGGTCACCCGGGCCGACCAGTCGAAGGCGGCATCGTCGGCCCCGAGCGTCACCGTCTGGGCGAGTCGCAGCGTCGTCGCCAGGCCATAGCGTTTGGTCTCGGCCGGTGTGAGAAACTCGTCGAACCGCATGTCCATCGCCACGGTGATCCGGTCGTTGAGCGAGTCCTTCAGGATGACGTACCCAGCCGACTCGCTGAGCTTTCGGCCATGCTCCCAGTGCGGGAAGGACCACTTCAACCCGCCCATCGACCAGCTGCAGGCGTTGATGAGTTTGTCGTTCTGCCAGAGCAGCTCGGTGACGTTCCCGTCGGGCCCCTTGCGTTGGGCCCGGATGACCCTGCCGCCGAACTCCGGGACGATCTCCAACAGGAGGTAGCGGTTCTGCAGCACGAGCACGTCGGTGGTGTATTCGCTCTTGCCGATGAGCTTTGCGGCCTGCTCGGGCGAGCGATTGGGCTTACGCCGGTTCTTGTTGACCACCGGGAAGGTGCGCTTCTCGACGGCGATGGATACGCCGTTGGGCTCGTCTGCGGTCAGCCCGGCCGGCCCGGCGAGGATACCTGCCAGAACAAGAGTCAGTGTGAGGATGCGTTTCATGGTCCACCTCCGATACGACGTGAGACACGCGGTTGGCTCAAATGTCAGGCAAGCGGTGGAGCGACGGGCGCTGTCGTACTTTCTCCTGCTCCAGGTCCCGCTGCTCACCTGCTCCATCGCGAAACGACATTAGCCCGGGTGGGATTCGAACCCACAAGCCCCGAGGGGCAGGGGATTTTAAGTCCCCAGCGTATGCCAGTTCCGCCACCGGGCCATGCAGCGATTATCGTCGTTGGCGGGGCAGGCCTTGTCAAGCGGGGTCGAGCCGAAGTGGCTCGTGGGGGGCCGTCGCTGCAGGAATCTCCCGGGCTGTTGAGCGCATGGAAAGACGCGCCACAGAGTGGGTACCCGTCGAGGCCCAACTGGCATCGGAACGGGAGGTCGTGGGCCTCGCTGACGAATCAGCAGGGGACCGGAAGCCGACGGGCACCCAATCTGCAGCGCGTCCGTGATTGTGCAGACAGGCAGCGGCCAAGCCGGCGAGATTCGTGTCGGACGACCGATGCCAATACGCTCCAGCATCGCTGTTGAACCCAAAGATTGCATGAAGCGCGCGCAAATACGGCGCGGCCTTTGTGTGAAGATGCCCGCCGCCCCGGCGGAAGAACCGCTCAGGCGCCCAGGCCTGCTTCGGCCTCGACGTCGTCGGGGACGTATTCGTGGTGGCGTTTGAGCGTCACGTGGAACGTCGTGCCCTGGTCCAGCTCGCTTTCCACGCGGACCTCGCCGCCGTAGAGATGAATGAGTTTCTTGAGGATCGACAACCCCAGCCCGCTGCCGAGTATGTTTCGCGTGCGGGCGTTTTTGATGCGGACAAACTCGCCGAAGAGACGCTCGACGTCCTCGGGGCTCATCCCGATACCCGTATCGGACACCGAGATGGTGACCTCCTCGTCGGTGGCGGTCAGCGTGACATCCACCCGTCCGCCGTCGCGGTTGTACTTCACCGCGTTGGAGGTGAGGTTGTTGAAGATAATCTCCAACTCGCCCGAATCGCCCGTCATGGGGAGTGTCTCGGGGGCGTGGAGGTTCACGTCGATGTCCCGCGCCTGGGCGTCGGGCGTGACGGTCTCGATGGAACGCCTTGCCACCTCGACCACGTCCACCTCCGAGACCTCGCGCTTCTTCTGGCCGCTCTCGATGCGGGTCAGGTCCAGCAGGTCGTAAATGAGCTTCTGCATCCCGTCCAGGCGAACCACGCAGCGCTCGACCATCTGCTCGTACACTTTCGGATCGTCGCCGGCGCTTTTGTCCTGCAGGATGCGCAGGTACCCCATGATCGCCGCGATCGGTGCCTTCAGCTCGTGGGCGAGCACCGAGATGAACTGGAAGCGAACCTGCCGCTTCTCCTCGGCGAGCTTCTTCGCCTGGCGCGCCAGTACCAGTCGGCCGGCCGTCTTGCGGACGGTGTTCTTCAGCTCATCGGGCGTGAAGGGCTTGGGCAGGAAGTCGTACGCACCGCGTTTGGTGGCGGTGATGGCTGTTTCGAGCGAGGCGTAGGCGGTGATCATCACCGTGAGCATCTCGGCCGGGTCGATCTCGACCTTCTCCAGCACGTCCAGCCCGTTCATTCCGGGCAGTTTGTAGTCCAGCAGGAGAATATCCGGCGCCTGGGCGTTGATCTTCTCCAGTGCTTCCTCGCCGGTCTCGGCCTGGTCCACGTCGAAGTGCACGTCCTCGTCGATGTCGGTCAGGTGGGCGGTGAAGTTGCGCAGCGCGCGAACCACGCCCAGACGCATTCCCGGCTCGTCGTCGCACACCAGAATTCGCAATCGCTCAGCCATGGGATCCTTTCGCCGGCGACGGTCAGGCCTTCTCGGCCGTCATGAGGCGGTCCATCTCCTTGCGAAGCTGCTCGAAGCGGATGGGCTTGGCGAGCATCGCGTCGGCCTTGATCCACGAACGCTCCTCGTCGGTGGCGGCGTCGAATTCCAGGCCCGTCTCGTTGGCCACCGCGGTGACGAGAATCACGGGGATCCCGGCGTCCTTCCGCTTGATGTGGTAGCACAGGGCGAACCCGCCGTCCTGGTTTTCCATCATCAGATCCAGAATCGCCAGGTCCGGGGTGACGGTCTGGAGAAGTTGCTCTGCCTCGGCCTGCCCGGCGGCGGACACCACCTCAAAGCCGGCCGCGGTGAGCTGCAACTCCAGTTGCGTGCGGAAGTCAATATCGTCGTCTGCCAGCAGAATCGTCTTACTCATCGTCCTCATCCGTTGTAGGGGACCTCTCGCCCGTCAGGGACGCCACTTCGTCGGCCAATTGGCCCGGCGCGACGGGCTTGTCCAGAAACTTGAGCACCGGCAGCCAGACTTCGTCCGGCTCGAACCGGAACGGGCTGCCCGTGGCTTCGTGAACGCCCGAGAGCATGATCATCGGCAGCTCGGGGTACTTCTCGTGAACCCACCGCGCCAGCTCCAGCCCCGCGGTGGGCGATTCCATCATCACATCCAGCACCGCCGCGTCGGGACGGGCAGCGTCCAGGGCGGCCCGGGCCTCGCTGCCCGAATAGGCAACCTGCACCTCCAGCCCTCTCGCTTCCAGTACGAGGCGGTTCTGCTCAACCAGGTCGACGTCGTCGTCGACCAGCAAAATGGTAGCCATCTGGGTCTCCCCGCGGTGTGGGTTTACGCGGCTTCCTGCCGTCCCTTGCGGGGCAGCGTCACGGTGAACGTCGTACCGGTCGGCCCGTTGGCCGGGTCGTCGTTGGACTCTACTGTAATGTCCCCGTGGTGCATTTTCACGATGCCATATGTCACCGCCAGCCCCAGACCGGTTCCCTTCCCGATCTGCTTGGTGGTGAAGAACGGCTCGAAAATCTTCTTGAGGTTCTCGTCGCTGATCCCGCTGCCGGTGTCGCCGACGACCACCTTGACCTGCTCGCCGTCACCCAGCGTGCGAATGCTCAGCTCGCCCGAACCGTCCATGGCTGCGTAGGCGTTGCTCACGAGGTTGGAGAGCACCTGCACGATCTGATCGGCGTCCAGATCGGCAACGGGGTCGTCCACCTCGTGCTCCAGGTTCACCGTCACCCCGTCCGGGCGGGGAACGGTCCGCAGCGTGCGGTCGACCACGTCCAGAATGCTGGTCGGCTCGAGCATGACCTTGTTCTGGCGGGCGAAGTTCAGCAACCCCGCCACGATCTTCTTACAGCGGTCGGCCTGCTCGGCGATCATCGAGAGATCCTCGTGCATCTCGGATCTCCGGTCCGCCTCGTCCAGCAGCAGATGGGCGTACATCAGCACCACGCCCAGGGGGTTGTTCACCTCGTGAGCGATGCCCGCCGCCAGCTGACCCATGCTCGCCAGGCGCTCCGAGTGCATCAACTGCTCCTGTGTGCTGGCGAGTTGGTCGTTGCTGGAGGCCAACTCCTTGACCGTGCTGCGCAGCTGCTCGATGGTGTTGGGCAGGCACATTTCCGTCTCGGCCAGGCCCTTGAAAATCGCGATGGCGTGCTCACGGCAGGTCTCGTAGCCGCAGGCGCCGCAGTTGAGCTCGTCCTCGGCGTTGATCTTGCCCATCCGCTGCATGATCTGGTCGATCTCGTCGTTGAACGGCACG
>CAZYIH010000110.1:0-9994 GCA_964646915.1 uncultured Planctomycetaceae bacterium
CCAGCGAGGCGACGTCCGGCTTGCGGGCGGCGAGGGTCTCGTCCAGGCGCGTCACGGGCGTGGTTTCCGGCTTGGAGGCGAAGGCGCCGGGGTCGGTCTCCGCCAGTTGAGCCAGTTCGATCATCACCGCGATGAACTCATCGAGTGTTTCCTTGCTCTCGGTCTCGGTCGGCTCGATCATCATCGCCTCGGGCACCGTCAGCGGGAAGTACACCGTCATCGGGTGGATGCCCCGGTCGATCAGCGCCTTGGCGATGTCTTTGGCGTGCACGCCCTTTTCCGCCTGCCTGGAGGCCGAGAAGACGCACTCGTGCTTGCAGACCTGGTCGAAGGGCAGCTCGTAGTAGTCCTTGAGCTTCTCCTTGATGTAGTTGGCGTTGAGCACGGCGTTCTCGCTGACGCGCTCGAGCCCCTCGCGCCCGAGCATCAGCATGTAGGCGTACGCCCGCAGGACGATCCCGAAGTTCCCGTAGAACGGGGCGATGAACCCGATGCTCTTGGGGCGGTCGTAGTCCAGGTAGTAGGTACCGTCTTCGGTCTCTTTCACGACCGAAATCGGCAGGTAGGGCGTAAGTCGCTCCACCACGCCGACGGGCCCGGCCCCCGGGCCTCCGCCGCCGTGAGGCGTGGCGAAGGTCTTGTGCAGGTTCACGTGGACGATGTCGAACCCCAGCTCGCCGGGTTTGGCCTGGCCGAGCAGGGCGTTGAGATTCGCCCCGTCGTAGTAGACCAGTCCGTCGACCTCGTGGATCATCTCGCAGATCTCAGCGACGTGCGGGTTGAACAGGCCGAGGGTGTTCGGGCAGGTGAGCATGACCCCGGCGGTCTGCTCGTTGATGGCGTCTCGTGTGGCAGCGAGGTCCATCACGCCGTTTTCGTCGGAGGGGATGGTCACCACGTCATACCCGGCGATGGCAGCCGATGCGGGATTGGTCCCATGCGCGCTGTCGGGGATGAGGATGGTGGTTTTCTCGTTGCCGCGGTCCTTGTGGTAGGCGGCGATAATCATCGCGCCGGTCAGCTCGCCGTGTGCTCCGGCCAGCGGCTGCATCGTGAAGGCAGCCATCCCGCAGATCTCGCTCAGCCAGCAGTCGGTGCGATAGAGCACTTCCAGGGCGCCCTGGACCTGTTGTTCGCCGGTGGGCAGCTGGGGCAGCAGGGGGTGCAGCTCGGCGAAGCCGCGGTCATGGCCGACCATTTCCGCCATTTTGGGGTTGTACTTCATCGTGCACGAACCGAGCGGATAGAAGCCCGTATCCACGCCGAAATTGCGGTTGGACAGCTCGGTGAAGTGTCGTACCACGTCCAGCTCGCTGAGTTCGGGCAGCGCCGCCGGCCGGTCGCGAAGGAGCGAGTCGTTGATGTACACCGTGTCGGCTACGTCAATCGGCGCGGGGCGAACGCCGCGTCGGCCCGGTACGGATTTGTCGAAGATCAGGTCCATGGTTTGTCCTAGAGGCTCGTTTCGAGCGTGTGTGCCAGCAGGTCGATCTCTTCCTTGGTGCGTTTCTCGGTAACCGCCAGCAGCAGGGCGTCTTCCATTTCGGGATAGTAGCGTCCCAGCGGGAAGCCCGCCGAGATGCCCTTCTCCAACAGCCTGCGGATGACGCGGTCGGAGCGGTTGGGCATGCGCAGCACGAACTCGTTGAAGAAGTGGCGCTTACCGAACCACATCTCGCAGCCCGGGATCCCCAACAGCCGCTCGCGGGCGTAGGAGGCCTTCTCCGCGCAGTACTTGGCCAGTTCGACCAGGCCTTCCTTGCCCAGCAGCGAGAGATACACCACCGCGGTGAGGGCACAGAGCCCCTGGTTGGTGCAGATATTGCTCATGGCCTTCTCGCGACGAATGTGCTGCTCGCGGGCCTGGAGGGTCAGGACGTAGCCTTCCCTGCCATCGGCGTCGACGGTCTTGCCGGCAATGCGGCCGGGCATTTTCCGCATGTACTTCTCGCGGGTGGCCATGAAGCCCAGGTACGGCCCGCCGAAACTCAACGGCAACCCCAGCGATTGTCCTTCGCCGGTGACAATGTCCGCCCCCATCGCACCGGGCGTCTTGACCAGCCCCAGCGAGATCGGGTAGCACGAGACAATCAGCAGCGCCCCGGCTGCGTGGACCATCTCAGCCAGGTCGGTGAAGTCGTCCAGACAGCCGAAAAAGTTGGGGTTCTGCACCACCACAGCGGCCGTCTGGTCGTTGAGCTGCTTGCCGATCGCGTCGCGGTCCGCCAGCCCGAGCGTCGAGCCGGTCTCCGCCAGTTCGATCCCGAGGTTCGAGGTGTACGAGCGGATCATCGTGCGGTAGATGGGGCTGACCGTTTCATTGACGATCACGCGGTTCCGCCGCGTGACGCGCATCGCCATCATCACCGCTTCGTACAGGGCGGTCCCGCCGTCGTAGAGCGAGGCGTTGGACACTTCCATGTCCGTGAGCCTGGCGATGGCCGACTGGAACTCGTAGATCGCCTGCAGCGTGCCCTGGGACATCTCGGGCTGATAGGGCGTATAGGCGGTGTAGAACTCGCTCCGCCCGACCAGGGCGTCGACGGCGGCGGGGATGTAGTGGTCGTAGAACCCCCCGCCCAGAAAGCTCACGAGGTGCCCGCTGTTGCGCTCGGCCAGCATGCGCAGATGGCTGGCGACCTGCTGCTCGCTGGACCATGGGGGCAGATCGAGAGGCTTGCAGCGCAGCTGCGGCGGGATGTCCCCGAAGAGATCATCGGCGGACAGTCCGATCTCTTCGAGCATCTGTTTCCGCTGCTCGTCCGTATTGGCGATGAAGGGCATGGGATGTTCCTGCGAGGGTTATTCCTGGGCGGCGAGAACCTTTTCGTAGTCGGCCGGCTTCATGAGTTTTTCCAGACCGGCCGGGTCGGTAATGTTGAGCTTATACAGCCAGCCGGCGTTGTACGGGTCCTCATTCACCGCGCCGGGATCGTCTTCCAGGGCTTCGTTGACCTCGGTGATTTCGCCGTCGGCCGGCGCGTACACGCTGGCGGCGGCCTTGCAGCTTTCCAGCGAGAGGGCTTCGTCGCCGGCGGTAAGCTTCGTGCCCGTGGGGGGCAGTTCGACGAACGTCAGGTCGCCCAGTTGCTCCTGGGCGTGGTCGGTGATTCCCACCGTTCCGACGTCGCCATCCATGCGGATCCATTCGTGCTGCTCTGTATACAACAGATCGTCCGGTACCATTCTGCGGTTCCTTTCAAGCGGGGTTGCGTCGTTATCCGAGTGTCGTTCGGCAGGTGCCCTTGGTGTAGAGGGGCTTTTTCGCGATGGTCGCCTCCAGCTGCGCCCGTCCGGTGTCGATCACGATGGTCGACCCCGCCGCCGAGCAGTCGGCCTGGACGTATCCCAGACCGATGGAGGTCTCCAGCATGGGCGAGAACGCCCCGCTGGTGACCTCGCCGACCGGGTCGCCGTCGCGTAGAATCCTATCGCCGGTATTGGCCCGTCGACGGGTATCGGCCTGAAATGCCACCAGCCTCCGCGGAACGCCTTCATCGCGCTGGGCCCGCAGGGCGTCGGCGCCGATGAACTCGTCGCCCAGCGGGCAGAAGAAGGCCATGTCCGCCTCGATGGGCGTGGTCTGCTGGGTAATATCCTGCCCATACAGCGGATAGCACATCTCCAGCCGCAGGCTGTCGCGGGCGCCCAGACCGGCCGGTTTGACGTGCTCGTGGGCCAGGAGCGCCTCGAACAGCTCCACCATGCCATCGGTGGGATAGAAAATTTCGTAGCCCAGCTCACCGGTGTATCCGGTGCGCGAGAGAATGCACTCTCGGCCGAGGATGCTGGTGCGCGTCACGCCGAAGTACTTCAGCCCCGTCAGGTCGGCTTCGGTGTGCGGGGTGAGCACCTCCGCTGCCAGCGGGCCCTGGATGTCCAGCTTGCCCCAGGCGCTCTGTTCGACCAGTTCGATCGCGCCGGGGAGTTTCTCCCGAAGCCAGGCGAAGTCGCTCTCCCGCGGGCCTGCGTTGACCACCAGGAAGAATTCCTCGTCGCCCAGCCGCATGATGATCGTGTCGTCCAGGATGCCGCCGGCCTCGTTGAGCAGAAAGCCGTACTTGCACCGCCCGACCTTCATCGCGGCGGTCGGTTGCACGAGAATGCGGTCCAGCGTCTCGCCGACGTGCTCACCGCGAAGGACAAACTGCCCCATGTGGCAGGTGTCGAACAGGCTCGCAGCCGAGCGGGTATGACGATGCTCGGCGAGGATGCCCTCGTACTGCACCGGCAGCGACCAGCCGTGGAAGTCCACCAGCTTGCCGCCGAGTCGTTCATGGAGTGCGTGGAGACAGGTTTTCTGTGGCATGGAATCATCCTGCAGAAGCTCGAAGGTCCCCGGCCGAGGGGTCGGCCGATGGGCCCCCTATGATGGAGACAAGGCCGGTGAGGTTCAACCATAATCCCCGCACTGGCCCCAATCGCAAGCGGGCGATCCCCGTCGGGATCGCCCGCTTGCTGCTGGTCTTGTCGGTGGTGTCTTTACCACCGAATCCGCATATGGGCTTCGCAACGCGCGAAGCCTTGATAGAAGGCAAAGGGTGAAATCGCTCTTGCGGCGACTTCGGTGAATTGTAGGCGCGCCGCCTCCGGCAAAGGGCACCAAAACGATAGGGAATTATCCCCTTTTTTCTGCTGGGGGCGAATCCCAGCCGGCGTGGGCACTTGCGGAGGGTCCGATCGGCAAGATTCGCCTCGCCTGAGCGAAATGGTTTCACCCCGCGCGACGGGGCTGATACGATACGTGCTCGTCGGGGCGCAATTCGGGCGACGGGAGTTGCCCCGCCAACGGGTTCCAACCTGCACGGACGCATCATGGACAACTTCACGCACCTTCACGTTCACTCGCACTACTCGCTGCTGGATGGCGGGAATCGCATCGAGGACCTGGTCTCCCGGGCAGCCGCGAGCGGCATGACGCACCTGGCGCTGACCGATCACGGCAACCTCTTCGGGGCGGTGGATTTCTACCGGGCCGCGACGGCTGCGGGGATCAAGCCGATTCTCGGGCTGGAGGCGTACATCTCGCCCACGACCCGCGACGACCGCTCGATGGGCAACCAGAAAACCGCTGCCTACCACCTGCTGCTGCTGGCGCAGAACCAGACCGGCTGGGGCAATCTGATGAAGCTCTCCTCCCGGGCTTTCCTCGAGGGGTTCTACTACAAGCCCCGACTTGACCGTGAGTTGCTTGCGGAGTTCAGCGACGGGCTCATCTGCACCACCGCGTGTCTGGGCGGGGAGGTGCCCCAGGCGCTGATGGAAGGCCGAGACGACGACGCCCGGCGCATCGCCGGGGAGTATCGCGACATCTTCGGGCCCGAGCGGTTCTTCATCGAGATTCAAAAGCAGGGCCTGGCCGACCAGGACCGCGTGAACCCCGCCCTGATCGAGCTGGCCAGGGACCTGGGCGTGGGCATCGTGGGCACCAACGACGTGCACTTCCTCACCCGCGACGACAAGCCCGCCCACGAGGTGCTCACGTGTATTTCCACGGGGCGCGTGCTCAGCGACGAAGGGAAGATGGCCTACCCGCCGGAGCTGTATCTCAAGACGCCCGAGGAGATGCGCACCGCCCTGAAGCATTGGCCCGAGGCGTGCGACAACACGCTCAAGATCGCCGAGATGTGCGAAGACGGCGTCTCGCTGAACTTCACCGAAGAGCACCTGCCGGTGTTCCCCGTGCCCGAGGGTCACAGCGACGACGACTATCTCGCCAAGCTCGCTTGGGCCGGCCTGAACGAACGGATGGCCGAGCAGGGCAAGGATGAGATGCCCGAGGAGTACCGCGCTCGTCTGGAGCGGGAGCTGGAGGTCATCCGCGAGAAGGGCTACAGCTCGTACTTCCTGATCGTCAACGACTTCGTGACATACGCCCGGGACAACGGGATTCCCTCTGCTCCGCGTGGCAGCGGCGTGGGGACGCTTCTGGGCTACTCGCTTCGGCTTCAGGAGGTGGACCCGCTTCAGTACGGGTTGCTCTTCGAGCGGTTCACCGACCCGGCCCGTCAGGAAGCGCCGGACCTGGACATCGACATCTGCCAGGAAGGTCGCGGCAAGGTCATTCGCTACGTTCGCGAGAAGTACGGCCACGTGGCGCAGATCATCACCTACGGGACGCTCAAGGCCCGGGCGGCGATCCGCGATGTCGGGCGCGTGCTGGACGTTCCGCTGCCCAAGGTCGACGAAATCGCCAAGCTCGTGCCCGAAGGTCCGAAGGTGACCCTCGCCAAGGCGATGGAGGCCGAGCCTGAACTGAAGCGGATGGTGAATTCGGATCCGCTGGTGGCCCGGGTGATCGAGAACGCCTCCAAGCTCGAAGGGCTCGCCCGCCACAGCGGCATTCACGCCGCCGGTGTCATCATCGCCGATGAGCCGCTGGAGAACTTCATCCCGCTGTGCCGCTCCTCCGACAGCGACGACGCGGTCACCCAGTGGGACGGGCCGACCTGCGACGACGTCGGCCTGATGAAGATGGACTTCCTGGGGCTGCGGACGCTGACCATTCTGCAGCGTGCGTGCGACCTGGCCGCCGAGAGTACCGGCCAAACCGTGAACTCCGACACCTTCCCCTTGGACGACGCGAGCGTCTTCGAGCTGTTCCAGAACGGCCATACCGACGGCGTGTTCCAGTTCGAGTCCGACGGGATGAAGAACATTCTGATGCAGATGAAGCCCCAGCGGATCGAGGAACTCATCGCCGCCAACGCGATGTACCGCCCCGGTCCGATGGAGCTGATTCCCACCTACTGCGCCCGCAAGTTCGGCCAGGAGGAGGTCCCCTCGGTCCACGCCCTGGTGGACGACCTGCTGGCGGAGACCTACGGGATCATGGCCTACCAGGAGCAGGTCATGCAGGTGGTCAACCGCCTGGGCAAGATCCCGCTGGCAAGGGCGCTGACGCTGATTAAGGCGATCTCCAAGAAGAAGGAGAAGGTGATCGCCGCCGAGAAGCCCAACTTCATCGAGGGGTGTGTCTCCCACGGCATCGCCGAGGCTGAGGCCCGGGAGCTGTTCGAGCTGATCCTGAAATTCGCGGGGTACGGCTTCAACAAGTCGCACTCCACGCAGTACGCCATCCTCGCCTACAAGACGGCCTACATGAAGGCGCATTACCCGCGCGAGTTTCTCGCCGCGACGCTCACCTTCGAAGCGGGCGACACCGACAAGGTCGTGCAATACATGGCCGAGGCGTCGCGCATGGGCGTGCAGATCCTCCCGCCGGACGTGAACACTTGCGGGGCGGACTTCGCCATCGACGAAGACTCGGTCCGCTTCGGGCTGGCTGCGGTCAAAGGCGTCGGCCACAAGGCCGTCGACGCCATCGTCGAAGCGCGGAAGGAAGTTGGCACGTTCACCGACCTGTACCACTTCTGCGAGTACGTGGACCTGCGGGCCGTCAACCGCTCGACGATCGAAACGCTGGTGAAATGCGGCGCGTTCGACGCCCTTGGCGCGTCGCGCGCGGCGATGATCGCCGCCCTGGACGGCGCCATTCAGTTGGGTCAGTCCGCCGCCGCCGATCGCAAAAGCGGGCAGATGAGCATGTTCGGCCCTGTCGCCGGCGAGCCGGCAGAGAGACCCCGCTTCCCGGACGTCGAGCCGTGGTCGGAGTCTCAACTGCTTGTGGCTGAGAAGGACACGCTGGGCTTCTACGTGACCTCCCACCCGCTGGTGAAGTACGCCCGCGAGCTCAAGAGCCTCTCGCAGCCGACGGGGTTCACGCTCGCCGAGGCCGAGCGCTATCCGGACGGTACGCCGACGCTGGTGGGTTGCATGATCTCGCAGGTCCGCCCGACCGTCACCAAGAAGAACAACCGCAAGATGGCGATGCTCACCGTCGAGGACGTCTCGGGCAAGTGCGACGCGGTGGTGTTCCCCAAGACCTACGAGGACGTCGTCGAGCTGCTGGTGCCCGATTCGATGGTCTTCCTGCAGGGCAGCCTGGACCGCAAGCGCGAGCGTCCGAGCATCATCATCGACGAGGTGATTCCCATCGATGAGGCGATCGTGAAATTCACCGGCGGCGTGACGCTTCGCCTTCCGGCGGGCAAGGGCAACGGGCTGCTCAAGGACGTCCAGGCCGCCATCACCGCCCACCGGGGCAACTGCCCGGTGTACGTGGAGGTCAGCCCCGCCAGCCGAGTGGACGTGAGGGCGAAGGTGCAGGTGGATCGCTCGTGGTTCGTTGCCCCGTCCCGCGAGACGCTCAACGCCCTCGAGGAGGTCCTCGGCGGGCAGGAGTATCTCTCGCTGACCGGACGGGTTCCGACCAATCACAGCCCATCGCGACGGAGCAACTGGACCCCCAACCAACGCGCCGGCGGGCAGAAGGGCCCCGCCTCCGAGGCGGTGACGAGGTTCAACTAGGCCTTGATGAGTCCGGCGTTAACTGCAGGACCCGCCGGAGCCTGTGGTATTCCGGCGGCCGATGGCCCGAAAGACGCAGGCCCGAGTGGTGCGATGGTTTTGCCTTTGACAACTTTCTCGCGGGCGAGTAGATTGCCCTTACGTGCCGAAAGCAGCGAACCCCAGGGAAGGGACATCACCAGGGAAGGTGACCCGCCGGTCGGTCACGTCTGTTGGCTTCGTTCGTTCGATTTTGTGAACCATGCTGCGCACGACGTGCGCTTGAAGGGACCACGCCCATGGCGATCGTAGACAGGACGCTCTGGCAGCGGATAATTCAGCGGGTCATCTCGGACGGAGGCAACACCATCCGTCCGTGGTTCACCCAGCTCGAACCGCTCACGCTGGAGCATGGCCTGTTGGAGATCCAGGTGCCCGGGGCCGAGGAGCAGGACTACTGCTCGCGCCACGCCACGCGCCTGTTCACCGAAGCCGCCCAGGCCGCCACCGGGCGACTCGTGGGCGTCTGCTTTCTCACCCAGGCCCAGGCGGAGGAGGAAGCGGGCAGCTACCAGGCGTCCGACAACCCCAAACCGCTCGATGAGACCGTCCGCCTCTCGGACGATTACAGCTTCACCAACTTCGTCGCCGGTCCGTGCAATCGGCTGGCCCACGCCGCGTGCGTCGCGGTGAGCGAATCGCCCGGGCAGGCGTACAACCCGCTGTTCATCCACGGCGACGTCGGGCTGGGCAAGACCCACCTGCTCCAGGCGACCAGCCAGGAAATTTCCCAGCGCGAAGCCGGCGCCAACATCTGCTTTCTGTCCTGCGAGACGTTCGTGAACCACTTCATCGAAGCCGTCGGCAACGGGCAGCTGCACGACTTCCGCTACCGCTACCGCCACGCCGATGTGCTGGTGATCGACGACATCCAGTTCCTCGCCGACCACGAGCAGACCCAGGAAGAGTTCTTCCACACGTTCAACACGCTCTACCAGGACCACAAGCAGTTGATCCTCTCCTCCGACCGCGGGCCCGACGAACTGAAGGACCTCGAACATCGCCTGATCAGCCGATTCAACTGGGGCCTGGTCGCGCGGATCGATCGCCCCAGCTACGAAACGCGGGTGGCCATCGTGAACAAGAAGGCCGCCGCCCGGGCGATCGAGCTGCCCGAGGACGTCGCCTGCTTCATCGCCTCGAAGATCGAATCCAACACGCGCGAGCTGGAAGGGGCGATCTCGAAAGTCGCCATGCTCGCGAAGGTCTCCGACGAGCCCATCTCCCTGCGGATCGCCGAGGAAGCCCTCGGCGGTGCCCGCCCCGACCGCCGGCGCGAAGTGACCATCGAAGACATCCTCAAAGTCGTCACCAGCCGATACTCCGTTCGCCTGGCCGACCTGCAATCGCGCAAACGCTCGCGGTCCATCGCCCTTCCCCGGCAGATCTGCATGTACCTCGCCCGGACGCTGACCCGTCACAGCCTCGAGGAAATCGGCGGCTACTTCGGCGGGCGGGACCACACCACCGTCATGCACGCCAACCGCACGATCGAAACCATGCGAGACAAAGACGTGCAGTTCCAGGCGTCCCTCGACCGCCTCACCGAGGAAGTGCAGAGCAACTGACCACGTCGCCTGAAGTT
>CAZYIH010000111.1:0-9809 GCA_964646915.1 uncultured Planctomycetaceae bacterium
CATCATGATGGTACTCCGCGGCGATTCCGTCCGTCAAGCCCTATATTCCGCCGCGCTCAACCGGACTGGGCGAATGCCCTACCCGTCGGAAGGGGAAGGCTCCCATCGCTGCGGGGCAGGGGGGTGACAAAGACGGGCGGGATGGGTATAGTCTGCTTTGGCCGATTTTCGCACATCCTACCAAGGGAATCGACATGATCCGACGCCGCGCCATTCTGATCCTGCTGGGTGTCGCCGTTTTCTCTGCCGCATCGGCGGGGGCCCAGGAGTCCAATCCCCTGGCTCCGCTGAAAACCGAAAGCCCACGCGACACGATGCGGACGTTCATGGAAGCCATGGACGATTACGTCCGCGGCCTGGAGCGCAAGGACCCGTCCCTGGCTGCCCGTCTCGACGACGCGGTCCGTTGCCTGGACCTTTCGGGCATCTCCCTCCTGGGACGCACCGAGACGGGGCGCGAGGCGGCGATCTACCTCAAGGAGGTCATCGACCGGGTCATCATAATCGACTACGCGAAGATTCCCGACGAGGACTACGACCAGGCGCGATGGCGGCTGAAAGACACGGAAATCGTGCTTCACAAGGTGGGCGAGGGCGAGCGGGCCGGCGAATGGCTGTTCAGCCCCACCACCGTCTTGCGGGCGGCGGAATTCTTCGAGAAAGTCCGTCATATGCCCTACCTGCAGGGAACCGTGGGTGGCGGGTATCGCGAGCCCTGGCTGCAGCGTCACATGCCCCGCTGGGCGCTTCGTCCCTGGTGGGGGCTGGCGGTGTGGCAGTGGCTGGGCATTCTGATCGCGATCTTCGTCGGGTTGGGTATGCGGGCGGTGGCCGCCTGGGTCGGGCACCTGATTCAGACGCTCAGCAGCCGCACGAAGACCGAGTGGGACGAGAAACTCATCGAGGCGCTCAAAGGCCCGGTGGGTCTGCTGGCGGCTACGGCGATCTGGTTCGCATCGCTGCATCTGCTGCGCCTGCGGGGAACCGCCCTGACGGTAATGACCATCGGTCTGCAGATCATCCTCTCGATCGGGCTGATCTGGTTCTTCTATCGGCTCACCAGCGTTTTTTCCGATTACCTGCGTCATCGCACGGCCCGTACGCCATCGCGGCTGGACGATCAGCTCGCCAAGCTCATCTCTTCGACGCTGAAGGCGTTCGTGGTGATCCTCGGCGTATTGCTGGCCGCCCAGAACCTGGGCATCGAGGTGTTCAGCATCCTGGCGGGGTTGGGCATTGGCGGCCTGGCGGTTGCTTTGGCGGCGAAGGACACGCTGGCGAACTTCTTCGGGTCGATCATGATCATGCTCGATCGGCCTTTCCAGGTGGGGCATTGGATCGTGGTGGACGATCTCGAGGGAACGGTCGAAGACATCGGTTTCCGGACCACGAAGATCCGCACCTTCTACAACTCGCTGATCTCCGTGCCCAACAGCCTGGTCGCCACCGCCGGGGTGGACAACATGGGTCTGCGGGAGTATCGCCGGGTCTATACGACCATCTCCGTGACCTACGATACGCCCCCGGAGACCATCGAAGCCTTCCTTGAGGGCATCAAGAACATCATCAAGGCCAATCCGAACACGCGGAAGGACTACTTCCACGTGGTGTTCAACGACTTCGGCGACAGCGGGCTGAAGATCATGCTCTACTTCTTCCTGTCGGTCCCGGACTGGTCCAACGAGCTTGTCGAGCGGCAGAACGTGCTGCTGGAGGTCATTCGATTGGCCGACGAGATGGGCGTGGAGTTCGCCTTCCCCACCCGCACGCTGCACATGGAGACCTTCCCCGAGAAGACGCCCACGCGCACCACCCCACCGGTGGACGCCGATGGGCTCTCCGGCAAGGCGGCGAGCTTTTCCGAGGGCGGGTCGGCGGCAAGACCTTCCGGCAGCGGGTTGTACACCCCGCCGTTCCGGGAGGAACCCGGCGGCGGATGACCCCGCGAGGGCTGCGAATCGGAAGACCGGCGGTGAAAATAAGGGTTGAGTATCTGCCCGTTGAGCGGTAGGCTGTTGCGTAATCATACTGGGTAATCTACGGACGCATGGAGGCGTCGCAGTCATTCGGCCGAGACGCCTTCAACGGAGTCGCGGCCTGTTATCACTACGAGGACGATCCGATGGCCAAAGCCAACCCCGAGCCGGCCCACCACCTGCCGTTTGAGAAGCCCGTCGTTCGCCTCCAGAGGCAGATCGCCGAGCTGGAAGAATCGCAGGAAGAGACGGGGCGCGACTACACCAGCGAAATCCGTCAGCTGCGGTCGCAGTACGTCTCGCTGCTGAAGAAGACCTATTCGTCCCTGAGCCCGTGGGAAACCGTGCAGGTCGCCCGTCATCCCCAGCGGCCTCTGGGGGGCGATTACATCGACATGATGGCCAAGAACTTCGTGGAGATCTACGGCGATCGGCGCTTTGCCGACGACAAGGCCATCCGCTGCGGCTTCGCCCAGGTGGGCACTGAGAAGGTCATGCTCATCGTCCAGCACAAGGGCAAAGACACCAAAGAGAAGATCGCCTGCAACTTCGGCTGCGCGCATCCGGAGGGCTATCGCAAGGCGCTTCGCGCGATGAAGCTGGCCGAGAAGTTCCACCTGCCGATCGTGACGCTCATGGATACCGCCGGGGCGTATCCGGGCATCGGGTCGGAGGAGCGCGGGGTGGCCGAGGCGATCGCGGTGAACATGATGGAGATGTCCCGCGTCAACACGCCGATTGTCTGCACGGTGATCGGCGAGGGCGGTTCCGGCGGGGCGATCGGCATCGGTGTGGGCGACCGCATGGCGATGCTGGAATACGCCTACTATTCGGTGATTTCGCCCGAAGGTTGCGCTGCCATCCTGTGGCGCACCGGCGAGCAGGCCCCCCAGGCCGCCGAGGCCATGAAGATCACCTCCCGCCACCTCAAATCGCTCGACGTGATCGACGATATCGTACCCGAACCCCTTGGCGGGGCCCATCGCAACCCCACCGAGGCAGCCCGCAACCTCCAGCAGCACGTGGTCCGAACGCTCCGCGAGCTGAAGCGAATCCCACCCGAGAAGCTCCTCAAGCACCGCTACTCCCGCTGGCGCCGCATGGGACGCGTGCTGGAGATGGAGCTCCAGGCCCAGCCACAGTCGCAATAAACACTCGCGCCGCCGGCGCGGGGCAAGGCGGAATCCGATCATGATCAGCCGGTCTCACGACGCATTCCTGGCGGAAGGTCCGCCCCCTCGGCGGTGGACGCACGTGCTGACCGCGGTGTTCCTGGCGGTGCTCCTGCTGGTCGCCTACGCGGCGGTCTGCTCGTTCTGGCAGTACCTCTCGGTGGGCACGTGGATGGGCTTTCGCTTGGGCACGTTCCGCGACAGCCTGCTGACGCCGCTGGGCAATCTCTTCCAACGGCCGATGAGCATCTTCCGGTATCCGTGGATGGTTCTCGTGTTTGGCGGGGTGCTGGCGGGCATGGTGTTCGTACCCATCTCGGTCTCCTCGCGGCGGTCGGTGGCGGGGGGGCTGGTGCTTACCGGGGTGATGCTCCTGACGGGGCAGGCGCTGGCGCTGGCGTTGGCGATTGCCGCCGGCTGCGTGGTGGCTGCGCTGATCCGGCGCGTGGGCGAGGTCCATGTGTTCGCCATCGCCGGGGGAATCCTGCCTCCCGCGGTGTTCCTGGCGTTCTCGGGTCTGCTGGCTGTGGACTCTGCCGCCATGCTCCCGGTGCAGCGCTGGCTGCTCACGCTGCCGCTGCTGGTGGCGGTGGTGGGGGCGGTTCTGGGCTCGGCCTTCTCGGCGCTGCTGGGAGGCGTGCCCGGGTTCCGCCGCTCGGCAGAGGTGTTCGTGCTGGCCGGGCTGGTGGCTGGTCCGGCGGGGCTGTTCTTCCTGCGGATCGGGGCGGACGAACTGGCGTACTGTCGACTCGTCGCGGGCGTCGCCCCGGGCGATGCGGTCTTCGAGCCGGCGGCAGTGGGGACGTGGCATCGGCTGCAAGGCACGGAAGGACTGACCGACCAGGCGCTGATCCGCGAGCCGCGAGACCGCCTGATCGAGCGGATCAACCGTTTTCTGGCCAGCTACCCCTCCAGCGACCGCAAGCCCGACCTGCTGTGGCTGAAGGGGCAACTGCGGAGTCTGCAGGTGGACCGTCGGGCCCTGCGGGAGGGACTGGTCAAACCCTCCGCCGCCCACGTACTGCCCGCGGCCAGGCCGGTCTGGGAGCAACTCAGCTCGTACGGCGCTTCGGCCCAGGCGGCGCTGGCCCAGTGGCGCCTGGGCGAACTGGACCTCCGCGCCGCTAAGCCCCTCGATGCCTACGAACGACTCAAGGACCAGGCCGAGATCCTCCTGGCCGACCACGTGCAGCAGATCGAGGAAGGCTCGGCCGGCGCCGCCAGCCCGATCCTTCGCAAGCCCGACTCGCGTCCCTCCCCGGAGTACTATCGCGATGCCCTCTTCGCCACGCGCCGCCTGATCTGGCTGGTGGAGAACAACGCCGCCCTGGAAGACCCCAACGCCGCGGCGGCCCTGGCGGCGTTTCTGGAGGTCAACCCCGCGATGAAGCCCGATGTCCGCACGCTAGCAGGCCAGGCCGAGCGCTATCGCGACACGCCCATGGGCGGCAACTGGACGGTCGTTGTGGCCAAAGCGCAGCCGGACATTTACGAACGGGCCCGCATGCTGCTGGGGGTGGCGGAGAATTGGCGCGACGATCCGGACGCCGCCATCGTGGCCAATTACGAACTGGGCATCCTGGCGATGAGCGAACCGGTCCTGCGGATGTTCGAGGGCATGGAGTCGGCGGAGGTCTACTTCCGCCGCGTGCAGGACGGGCCGGTCAATCCGTGGCGCGACGTGGCCACCCGCCGCCTGGAGGTACTGGAAAGCCTGAAGGAATAGCTCGCTCGCGTGTGCGACATTGTTCGAGTGGGTCGGCCGGGGCCTTCCACTTTCACGTAGCACGGGCTTCCAGCCCGTGTCTGCATGGGCAGGATGCCCATGCCACTTCCCCGTAGCACGGGCTTCCAGTTGCAAATCCTGAGCGAAGCCGAAGGGCCCGTGTTTCCATGGGCTGGAAGCCCATGCCACGAAAAGCACATGGGCAGGATGCCCATGCCACGAAGCTTCCCGCCATTCCGCCGGACAGTGCGATTCCAATTGATGTCGAACAGCTCACTCGCTCGCGAGCCGGTTGACGCTTGCACCGGACGGGCAGGGAGGGGACACTACGGCCGCATGGATGCGAACCGACCAACCCGTCAGCCTCGCGTGCTGATCGCCTCGGCCACCGTGGGGGCAGGCCACAACTCGGTCGCCCGTGCGATCGTTGCGGGCCTGCGCCACGCCGCTCCCCACATCGACGCGGAATTCTTCGACGCCCTCTCGGTGACCTCGCGCCTGTTCCGGGCCTACTACGCCGGTAGCTTCGAGCTGGGCATGACCCGCCTGCCGGAGTTGTACGGCAAGGTCTACCACATGACCGACAAGCCCCATCGCCCCGGCCGGGGTGCCGGTGAATACGCTCGGCTGTGGATGGAGGCGTTCTGCACCCGTCGGCTTCGCGACCATGTCCGCAAGGGGCATTACGATCTGGTGGTGAGCACGCATTTCCTCGCGCCCCCGCACATCGCCCACATGAACCGTCTCGGTGAGATCGACCTGCCGCAGTTCGTGGTGGTGACCGATTACCGCGTGCATCGGTTCTGGTACTGCGAGGGGATCGAGCGGTGGTTCGTTCCCGCCGCCGCGTCCGCGGAGGTGTTCGATACGTGGGGCATTCCGCCCGAGCGGGTCACCGTCAGCGGGATTCCGCTGCACCCCAAGTGGACCGACGAGCTGGACCGCGAGGAGATCCTCAACGAGTGGTCGCTGCCGGCCGACAGGGACATCGTGCTGCTTTCGGGCGGAACGGAGTACACCTGCGGACCGATTGTGGAGGTCGCACGCGATATCGTGGCCCGTTGCGAGTCGGCCATCGTCATCGTCCTGGCCGGGCGGAACAAGAACCTGCTGGCGTCGCTCTCGAAGCTGCCCGAAGCGGGAGACACGATCCGTCCGATGGGCTTCACCGACCGAATCCACGAGCTGACCGAGGTCGGTGCGCTGTTCGTGACCAAGCCCGGCGGCGTGACCGTGACCGAGTGCTGCTCACGCGGCGCGCCGATGGTGCTGATGGACCCGGTTCCCGGCCAGGAGGGCGAGAACGCCGATCATCTCGAATCGGTCGGGGCAGCCGTCATCGCCCACGGGCAGGACGAGATCGTCCGTACCACGGTGGAACTTCTCGATCAGCCCGATCGACGTGCCCGGATGGCCGCGGCAGCGCGAGGTCAGTTCCTCGGCGGCCTGGCTACGGTGGTGGACGCGATCGTCTCGCGCGTGCCGGCGGAGTGACGGTCCGCCTCAGTCCGCCTCGTCGTCCGTCTTGCCCTTGGGCTGGGTGATGTCCACGTCGATGTCGGGCCGTTTGCCACGCCGCAGTGTGTAGGTCCCGGTGAAGATCGTTCCGTCCTTGGCCGTCAGCGCGAGTTTCACCTTTCCATACTCGCCCTTCCCGGGGCGAGTGAGCGTCCATTCTCCGCGCGAGGCCGCCTGTTTCACCGTCCGCTGACCGAGCGAGTTTGGCAGCCACAATTGCGCCTGCTTTTTCGGGTCGACCTGCACCTCTCCCTTGGCGATGGCGGCGAAGAGCGAGTTGGCGTCGGGGTGGTCCTGGTTGAGTATCTCCGAGCGTGCGAGATAGCTGGTGAGCGTCTCGACGACGGCGCGCGAGATGCGGTCTTCGTAATTGTCCCGCTTCCAGTTCATCCAGTACTCGGCGTACTTTTTCTCGAAGGCCTTGGTATCTCGCCCGAAGCGGCGGACGTACGCCTTGGCCCAATCGCGTCGACGGGAGATGTCGTTGATGAACTGCCCGAAGGCCTTGCGGTACTTGCCCTTCTCGGCGTGCACGAGGAAATGCACCATCGACCACGCCTGGTCGTAGTTTCGCATGGCCAGGGCGGCGTTCCATTCCTGGTGGGACATCTTAAGCATCTCGAGCATCGGAAGAAGCTTGTTGGCCTTGATGTATCCCTGCACGCGTTTCACGCGTCGCGGGTCGGCCACGCCCGTCACCAGCCCGTCTCCGGTCCAGACGCCCGACCCGAAATACTCCGCAAGACCTTCGTTCACCCAGATCGGGATGCGCCCGCCGATCACCATGTCAACGAACTGGTGGAACCCCTCGTGCTGCACCACGTGCCACATGCTCGGGCCCGAGCCCAACGCCATTAGAGCGCGGCCTTGGATGTAGACCCCCGCGCTGCCCGGGATGCCCCCGAGCTTGTGATAGTCGATGCGGCTGGAACACAGCATGAACGGCAGTTTCCGCTTGATCGCCCCGGCAAAGCCCTTGGTTCGGCTGTGATACTCCTCGGCCATGCAGGTCATGCGGACGGCCGCCTCGCGGGCCTTCTCCACCGGAAGGTCGGTGTACATGATGTAGTAGCGAGTCTCGAACTTCTGGAACCCGCTGGGCAGGTTGATGTCCGCCCTCGCCGCCGACGGGCCGACAAGCCCAGCCGCCAGCATCAGCGCCAAGGCGGTCAGCAGGCCTGCGGTCAGCAGAAAGCAAGGTCGGTGGGGTTCATTGGCGTGCTTCGGTGGCGTCCGATCCGTCATGTCTGAAGTCCTTTCGATGCAGATGGATGTGATTGATTGTCCGCTGTGTTCCCTGTTCTGTCTATCAGACGGTGAAACTCCCCGGAAGGTTTGCACAAAACGTCAGGTTCGCTCGTGCGAGTCGGCCCCGATCAGGCGAATCGTTGCCTTGCCCGACCCCTTGGCCTGTTTGAGGGCGGCGTCGGCCGACCGCAGCAGCTCGCGGCAGGTGGTTCCATCCTGGGCGAACCGCGCCAATCCACCGGACACCGTCAGCGCGCCGGTGGCCTCGGGCCCGAGACTGCGAAACTCGTGGAGCCGGACCGCGCGAAGGAACCGGTTCGAGAGCATCTCGGCGGTGTCGGGCATCTCGCTTCCCTGCACGCGAGGTGAGTCCACGTCCCAGAACAGCACGGCGAACTCGTCCCCGCCGATCCGCGCGACGATGTCCTGATCGCGGGTGACCTGTCGCATCAGCTCGGCTGTGTCCCGCAGGACCTCGTCTCCGGCGGCGTGGCCGTAGGTGTCGTTGTATCGCTTGAAGTCGTCGATGTCGTACAGCAGCACAGCCGCCCTGGAACTGGACCGCTCCACGCGGGAGAGAATCTGGTCGGTGATGTGGTAGAAGTATCGACGATTGTACGCCCCGGTGAGATGGTCGGTCACCGCGAGGCGATGCAGCGCCTCGCCCCGCCCGGCGAGCATCGCCAGTTGGGGGAGAATCTCCTGCAGCGCCGCGAGGCGACGGGGACTGGCTGATTTCACCGAGTCGTTGATGGTCACCAGCACGCGCCCCGCGCTGCCGTTGACCGAGGGCATCTCCAGAAGCACCTGCTCGGGGGTTACCTCGGACGGGTCCCGCCATTCGACCATCGTGCCCAGCTCAGCGGCGGCCTGGGCGGCCAATTGCTTCTCCAGCGAGGCCAGTCCGCGCGCCGAGGAGAGCAGTTGCTTGAGCGTCTGGGCGGGAATGCTCAGGTCCCCGCGGTGAGGCTGGAGTGACGTACCGGCCCCGGCCGAGAGAATCCGCGAGACGTCCCCGCGCGTGGGCGGGGCGATGAAGTAGTCGTCCAGGACGTCCCCCACCAGCGATTTGGTGGCCGACTCCTCGCGCGGCGGGCACAGCGCGAAGAGGTGGGCATCGCCCTGAAGGCGCCGCGCCGCCCTCGCCAGGCCGGGCAGCGTTTGCCGATCGGTGGTGATGACCACCGCCCCCCAGTGTCGCTGGGACATCGCCTGCACGCCGCTGTAGGGGTCGGGGATGGCGGTGTACGCGCCGCGCGGGGCGTGGCGAACGATCTCGCGTCGACCCGGGCCGGCGCCCACGACGAGCGTGTTGGCGGCGGGGGTCAAGAGTTCCGCTCCAGCAGGGCGGCGAGCTCCTCGTCGCTGAGCAGGGCGTCCGGCAGCGTCGGCCGGTTTGTGGCTCGCGCCCCGGATGGTTCGGGGATGAACTGCGACTCGTCCAGCAGGTCGGCCTGCGGCGGGTCGAGGTGGTTCATCGTTTCATTTCGTTCGCGGTGGAGTTCCTCGGGCGGAACCGGGTTCGCCCGCGCAACGAGGTTGGCGGTTTGATCGGCGGGCATCGGCCAATCCGCGTCGCCCTCATCGGAGGGGTCGGGCGATTCGGTGTGCGGGTCGGCGGCGTGGATCACGTCGGCGAGTTCGTCTTCGCGCAGGGGGGCGTCGTGAACGTCCACGGGGCGGTGGCTTCGCAGGGCGCGGGCGATTTCCACGTCGAGGTGAGGCTCGGCCACCAGCGTCACGCCGCTCAGGGCGGCTGCGCTCATACCTGCCGGTAAGGCGCCGATGCCCAGCATGGCCGTTCCGCAGCTTCGGGCGACCTCCACGAGGCGCTCGTCCCGCACGGCCAGCAGGCGCAGATCCATCACCAGCACCGCGGTCGGCTCGGCGAGCACTTCGGCGGCGGCTTCGTAGGCGCTGGCGGACAGCACCCAGTCGTCCCCGTTGCGGACCTGGCGTCGGACGTGTTCGGCGATGCCCTTCTGGCGCGTCAACACCACAACCCGGGCGGGGACATTCGCTTGACCCTGCTGCATACGGAACACCTCCGGAAAACAGAACGCATGATACCCGCAAATGCCCAACTCCACAAGCGACATTCACAGTCTGCCCGACGGTTCCGGGGCCCGACCTACGAGGCCGACTTGTCGGCTGGCGGGCGTCTATAGT
>CAZYIH010000112.1:0-2144 GCA_964646915.1 uncultured Planctomycetaceae bacterium
GCCGCGCACATGGCCGACGGCTACGCCCGGTCGACCGGCAAGGTCGGCGTCTGCCTGGCGACCTCCGGACCCGGGGCGCTGAACCTGGTGACCGGCCTGGCGACTGCCCACATGGACTCGATCCCCGTGGTCGCCATCACCGGACAGGTCAAAAGCCACCTCATCGGCAACGACGCCTTCCAGGAGGCCGACGTCACCGGCGTGACCCGCCCGATCACCAAGCACAACTACCTCGTCAAGAACGTCGAGGATATCGGCCGCATTATCCGCGAGGCGTTCCACCTGGCCCGCACCGGTCGGCCCGGGCCGGTCCTGGTGGACATCGCCGTCGACGCGACGGTCAACACCGTCGAGGGCAAGCCCGATCTGGAGATCCGCCTGCCGGGCTACAAGCCCTTGACCACCGGTCATGGTCGGCAGATCAAGGCGGCCGCCGAGGCGATCAACGAGTCCCAGCGCCCCTTGCTGTACGTCGGAGGCGGAGTGCTGCTGGCCAACGCCAGCGAAGAGCTGCGAGCGGTGATGGTCAAGGGCAAGCTCCCGGCGACCACCACGCTTCTGGGGCTGGGTGCGGTCGACGAGATCGACGACCCGCTCTCGCTGCGCATGCTGGGTATGCACGGCTCGGCCGCGGCGAACTACGCCGTCCAGGAGTGCGATCTGCTCATTGCCGTCGGCTCGCGGTTTGACGACCGGGTGACCGGCAACCTCGATACCTTCGCGCCGCACGCGAAGATCGTGCACATGGACGTGGACCCCGCGAGCATCTCCAAGACGGTGCACGTGGACGTCCCGGTCGTCGGTGACGCCAAGGACATCCTCACCAAGCTGGTCAACTACATCGAGCCCATCGAGCGGACCGAATGGCTCGAGCGGGTCAAGGAACTCAAGGACCGCTACCCGTTCGTGTTCGACAAGTCGCCCGAGGGACGCATCAAGCCCCAGCACGTCATCCAGCTGGTCGGTGAAATGACCGACCACGACGCGATCGTCGCCACCGGCGTCGGGCAGCACCAGATGTGGGCCGCCCAGTTCTACGGGTTCCGCCAGCCCAGGCAGATTCTCACCTCCGGCGGGCTGGGCACGATGGGCTACGGAGTGCCGGCCGCCATCGGAGCCGCCTTCGGCCATCCGGATAAGACCGTTATCGACATCGACGGAGACGGCTCGTTCACCATGACGATGATCGAGGTCATCACGGCCGTCCAGCACAAGCTCCCGGTGAAGTTCATCGTGCTCGACAACGGCTACCTGGGCATGGTGCGGCAGTGGCAGGAACTGTTCTACGACCGGCGTTACAGTGGCGTGGTGCACACCTGCCCGGACCTCTCGAAAGTCTCCGAGGGTTTCGGGGCCAAGGGCATCTTCGTGGAAACCGAAGACCAGCTCGAGCCCGGCCTGCGGGCGATGCTCGATCACGACGGGCCGGCCGTCTTCGTCGCCCACGTCGAGAGGGAAGAGAATGTCTTCCCGATGGTCCCGGCCGGGAAAGGCCTCCACGAGATGGAACTCGGCAAACTCGCCTAACACCCCGCCCCGCGGGGCGATCAGGAGAACCGCAACATGCCAACCAACAAGACAGACCGACACATTATCTCAGCCCTGGTCCAGAACGAGCCCGGTGTGCTCGCCAACGTGGCCGGTATGTTCGCCGCGCGCGGGTTCAACATCGACTCGCTCGTGGTCGGACGCACCGAAGACCCGGACCTCTCGCGGATGACCATCGTCGTCGCCGGCGACGAGCACGTGCTCGAACAGGTCCGCAAGCAACTGGGCAAAATCATTCCCGTGGTAAAAATCCGGGACTTCACGGACGTCAGCTACGTCGAACGCGACCTGCTGATCGTGAAAATCCACGTGCCCCCGGAGAAACGCCCGGAGGTCACCCAACTCGTGCAGATGTTCCGCGGCAGGGTGGTGGACGTCGCGCGGACGTCCATCATGGTCGAGCTCTCCGGACCCGAGGCAAAGCTCGAAGCGTTCATCAACCTCGTTCGCCCCTATGGAATCCGCGAGTTCGGACGAACCGGCCTGATGGCGATGCAGCGAGGCAGCGAGTAACGCAGAGACACCAACCGAAACAACCCATCGGCCGAGGTCGACGGTTCTGCCCGTCCGCCTCGGCCGATCTGTGCGCCGGGTCG
>CAZYIH010000112.1:2244-9724 GCA_964646915.1 uncultured Planctomycetaceae bacterium
CCTGACGGTTCCAGCCGGTGGAGCATCTCCAGCGCCGCCTGGCCGATGCGCCCCAACTTCGCGCCGCGGAAGGTCACGATGGCAGCGCCTGGTTTCGGATCGCGCCCGTCTTTCCAGCCGTCCAGCTCGCCGGCCCGGCCGGTGAACGCCCGCAGCTGCGTCGTGGTCCAGCCGGTGCGCGTCTGCAGCGTGTGGAGCAGCTGGGCCAATTGCAGCCCCTCGCGCCACGCCTTCATCCGCAGTGAGGGGATGGGTTTGCCCAGGTCGAACTTTCGGCCGGGGTACATCAGGGCGGTCGCGTCGGCTTTGCGGAGGTCGCCGTCCGAGGCGATCGTCTGCCACGGCAGCGTCCCGACGGCCCCCCAGCAGAGGCTCTTGATCGGCCAAAGCGACCAGCCAACATTGCTCGACCCGAACGAGGGGGGCATGCGGTAGTTCCAGTATCGCTCGCCGAAAAGCACCCGCCGCCGCGTGACCAGGTCGCGCTGCTCGACCAGTTGGTTCGCGCAGACGTTCAGGTCCACCACACCGTCCAGCCAGTCGCGCTGATGGGTCGGCCGGGAGATGTCGATGCGGAAATCGATCGTCACCGGCGGGCGGGCGTTGTCTTTCCATGTGTCCCGGGTCCACTTTCCGAACATCGCCAGGGCCCGGAAGTCGTCGGCGTGCATGGGTTCATCCAGCAGCCAGAGGCTCACGCCCCGCCCCGGCCGACCGTTCGCGCGAGGCCGACGGAAATAGTACTTGTTGTTGAGGTACACGTGGTATCGCGTCCGGTCCCAGCCTTTCTCGCCGAGGTGCGCAGCGAACTGCCCGAGCACCTGCTGGAAGGACTGCTTCGCGGCGGGGCGCATCGACCTGGACGGATGGGGCAGCTTGGCCGACCACATCAGGAAGTCCTCGTAACCGGTCGGCGGCGGCCAGGGCTTGAAGCTCTCCGCCAGGGGTGCGGGCCAGTTCTCGTGCAGCGGCAGGTAGAGGTGGCGGATCGGCTTGCCCGCCGCGGGCCCGACGTAGCCGGTTTTCCTGCTGAAGGCAGCCCCACTCAACAGTGGTCCGTAGCGGTGGTCCCAGTCGACCCAGTCAGCCACGGCGTAGGTCCCTCCGAGCGACCGCTTGAGTTCGGGGGCGGCCCGCCAGTGGATCTCGCCCGCCTGGTTGTAGGGCAGCACGCTCAGCGTCATCCGATGGGCGTGGGCGAGGCGGTAGTATTTGCGCTCCATGGCCAGGAAGGCAGTCGGGTCGGAGGGGCGAACGCCCATCGCGCCGGCAGGGCTGGAGTAAGTGTTCATGTCCCCGGCGACCTCGAACGTGTCGCTGAGCTGAACATCCGAAACATCGAATCGCAGCGTATGGGTGAGCACCGTCTTGCCGTCGGCGGTGACGGTGATCTCGAAGTGTCGGCCGCCGGGCCTGGCGTTTGGCGGGATCCAGGCATCCAGCACGAGCGTCTGGTTCCGTTGCCCCTTCACCTGATTGTTCTTCCATGGGATCGCGAACGTCTCGTCGGCGTCGAGCGGGACGAGCACCTCGGGCACCCACCGCTTGCCCTTGGGCACCGACCACGCGCGGGAAAGCTCCACGTGCAGGTCGTCGGCGATGAGCCCCTCCCCGCCGCGCTGCTTAACCGTCACGCGGACCCTGTCGGCCTGGCCCTTGGGAGGATGGAGCACCAACTGTTTTGCCAGCCAACTGCCCCGCGGCACGACGGGGCGGGTCATGCGATCGTCGTTCTTCAGGCATGGCTTGGCTGCGGGAGACACGATTGCGGTGATCCGGTGCGTTTCCACAGTCCACCCGCCGGCGCTGCCGGCGCGGGCGTCGCCGGGTCGGCGGGCAAGCTCCACGGGCCGGGGCAGCGGTTGGGCGGCCGGCGTGACCGCTACCATGCGCGAGACGGTTCGACCTTTGCTGCCGGCGAAACTCGTGACGCGCACGAACAGTCGCCGGCCTGCGGGAAGTCTCGCGAGGAACACGGGCGCATCGTGAAACGTCTCGGCCGATCGGATCGCCTTGTCGGGCTCTCTCACGTCGAACACTTCGATGCGGTGGGCCCAGACGGCCGGAGCTTTCCGCGCACCGGACGACTGCCTGAGCGTCGGGTCCACGCGGATGGCACCGTGGCGGGCGTCGGCGAAGCGGGGAGCGGGTGTCACGTTGGGTTTGTCTCGCGTCCCGGCTGCACCCACCTGCCGGGGCCCGAGGGTGACCGTCACGTACGGGGCTGAGGCGTTCTGCTCGCGGGTGTAAATGTCGTGATTCTCGCGCGTCTGGCCGGTCTCGCCGGCCAGGGCGAGCCCGCTGCACAGCCCCGCGCGCATCGCCCGGAGCATCACCGGCGGGATATCGATGCTGACCCAGCCGTCCTTGCCTTTCTCGAACGAGACCGGCTTCCAGAGCATCCGGGGATTGTTGAACGTGGCATCCATGAACGTCCCGTCGGCCGACGTCCAGGGCATATCCGGGTAGCGACGGTGCGTGAAGCAGCTCGCTCCCTTGGTCGCCTTGTTACGGCCGGCTCCCTCGACCCACTCGCCGCTCACGGTGCACAGGGCGAGCTTGTGGAACCCACCACCGGCCAATCTCAGATGCAGCGTCGCCGCGGCGATACCCTTGCCCTTGAGCCGGGCGGTGTCGAGGCCGAAGAGGTAGTAGTGCTCGTTGCCCTTGACTCGCACGCGGGTGTTCGCGCCGGTGTTGTAGTGTACTTCGCGCGGATGGGCGCAGATCCCCATGTCCGCCGTCACCGGCAGCCGGACGGTTTGGGCGTTGACAACGGAGTTCGTCGAGAGGGTCGCAATCAGCAGGATGACAGCCGGGAGCGTGCGTCGCATGGGGCCTCCTTCGGGGAATTCGCCTGGCCCGGGGCCGGGGCGCAAGAACAAAGCCGACCGTGGGATTCGAACCCACAACCTCAGCTTTACGAAAGCTGTGCTCTACCGTTGAGCTAGGTCGGCGGAGACTCCGCCGAAGCGGAAAGCGCAGGATACCATCGTAGGGGAATCCTGGCAAGCGGATTTGGCCGCACACGGGATGTTTCGCTAGCGTCCTGCCTGCGGGGCCGATTCGATGGCTGCGACGGCCCGGCCGGACTGCACCAGCGGGGCGACGTTGTTGGCTACGAACCAGGGTTTTGTGGCGACGTAATGCGGATCGCCTCCGCCCGAGACCCGCCGCTCGATCAGACGGGGGAAGTCGCGGTCGAACCCGTTCAGGCCGGCTGAGGGTGCATGGTCTCCGTCGACGGTCCCCATCAGCGTCGTGCCTGTTCCCAGCAACGCCGAGTCGCTGGGATTGTAAAAGTTCACGATTCCGTCGCGTGTGTTGCGCAGTGCCTTGGTCAGGTCGTAGTTTTTCGAGATGCTCGCCGACAGCAGGACCAGTCCGGTGACCTGTCCCTCGTTGCCCATGGACTCGGCTGCGAAGACGGCAACCCCTCCCCCGCCGGAGTGCCCGATGATATGCACGGGCTTGCCCGGATAGAGGTCCTGGTATTGCTTGACCACACGGGCCACGAACGCCCCGGCGATGCGGTTGCCCACGAAGTCCACCTGGTTGACCAGCACGCCCGGTCGATTCCAGGAATAGATCATGATCGCCTGGTCCACGCCGGCCTGCAGAAGCCCCTTGCGGATGTTCATGTTGGCCTGGGAGATCCCCTCGATGCCCGGGAGGATAATGACCAGTCCGTTGACCTTCCGTTCCTCGGTGACGTACTTGCTGTTGATGGGGTCCAGCCCGCCGCCGCTGCCACAGCCGACCGCGGTCAGTCCCGCCGACACCAGCAGGGCAAGTATGGTTGCTCTCAACACAATGTGCTTCATGCGGCTGTCTCCCTGGGCAAGTGGGCTGCAACACCAGTATCGGCCAATGGTCGCGCGAATCATGATACGAACATACTATCAGCCAGGCCGGGCCGCCACCAGCCGAAGCAGCCGGGTGATCGGCCGGGTGAGGGCGTTGCAGAAAATCCTGAGCACCGAGAAAGTTGTATTGAGCTCTTGCCGAAGTCAAATAAGATATGGCTATACTGGATGGAGTCATTGGGCATTGTCTTTGCGAGGATCGCCGATGCCACTGGACGACGATGATCTGGATGTCTTTGGAAACGACGAATACGGCGAGTTCGTACCCGCCGTCTTCGCCCGGTCGCGCGACAGCGCCGAGAAGTACCGCGAGGTGCTCGAAGACCACGACATCCCGGTCGTGCTCTCGGACGAGCGGGAAGACCCAAGCGATGAGCTGGCCCCGCCGCGACGAGGCATAACCAACGGCGTGGCCGTCATGGTTCCCGACGCCCTTCTGGATGAGGCAAGCGAGATTATCGCCAATCGGGAAGAGACCGACGAGTTCGAGGAAGACGACGAGTTTGACGAGGAAGACGGCGACGAATTCACCCTCGGAGACGGCTTCGGAGAAGCCGACGAGGTAGACCTCGAGGACGAGGAAGACGACCTGTTCGTGGATCTGGACGACGACGATCCCGAGGACGAACTGGAAGGCGAAGACGACGGGCTGTAACCGTTGTCCGCCGAAAAGGTCGACCACCAGACGCCCCCCGCGGGGCCCGCTGTAAAGGAGTGCAAAGTGGGCAGCGACAATCAGCAGGACAAAGAGTTCGACGGACCGGACCGGAGATCGGACGATCGACGGCAGCGGGTGGTGGACCGGCGCACCGGGCTGGACCGACGACGGGGGCCCGGGCGCAGACGAAGCCACGACCGCCGCAGCGCCGAAGAAGGCGAGATGACCCCGGAGCAGTTCGAGTTCCTCCAGGCGATGGAGGAGTATAAAAAGGTCAACGACCGCCCCTTCCCCACCTGGACCGAAGTGCTCGACGTGATGAAAGCAATCGGCTACAGAAAGGTGGCCGATCGGCAGGACATCCGGTAGAATGGCCTGACAGGTAGACGAATATGATCGTTGGCTATGAGCAATTCGCCTTGGCTGTTCGAATCGCCACCGTGGTGGTGCCGATTTCCGTCTACTTCCTCCTCCTGGGATTTCTCAACTCCCGCCGCACCCCGCAACTGCTCACCGCGAGGCAGGATTTCGGTATTCTCCTCGGCGCCCTGGCACCGCTGTTCGTGCTGCCCCTGACCAGCCACCTTCCCGGCGGTTCGTGGACGGCCATCGCTGCCATTGCCGCCGTCGTGGTGGTCGGCCTGTCGATGCTCGCCCCAACCGGCTGGGGCTGGGTGATCTACAATATCTCCGCTGCCGACGGACGACGCTGCTGCCGGCGGGCTCTGCGCGCGGTGGACCTCCCCGCCACCGAGACCACGAAGGGCTTCTCACTGGACGACAGCGACGGGCATATCGAACTGACCGCCTTCCCGCTGCTGCACAACGTCTCGATCCGCCTGCATGACGTCCCCGACGCCTCGGCTGCCCCGCTGGAAGAGGCGCTGCACCGCACCGTCTCGCACCATCGCGCCGAGACGCCCCCCATGGCTGCGGCGATGATCCTCGTCGCCACCGCGATGCTGGTGGCTCCGCTGTCGCTGCTGGCCGGCGACGGAGCCGTCGAAATCGTCCGCCTGCTGACCGACCTGCTGCAGTAGGTCGCCACCTCGCAAGCATCACTTCACCAATACGATTGTGCCGCCCCCTCTGTGCGCGCCGCTTGCCGGCTGGTAAAGAGAGACATGAAACAGGACAAATTATGCCAGATTTGCATTGAGCACAGGCAAATCTCGACGTATAATAAGATTGTTGATGCGGTTTGCTGTCTTCACGCACCATTCAATGCAGCCTTTCCAATTCAGGTGGAGCCTATTATGTCTGCAAGGACTACAGCGCACGTCACCGGAGGCAGTGGTTTTACGCTGATCGAGATGCTCGTCGTCATTGCGGTGATTGTTCTGCTGATCAGCATCCTGCTTCCGAGCCTGACCATGGCCCGCGAGAACGGCTGGGACGTTCAATGCCGCTCCAACATGCATCGTCTCAGTCAGGTCATGCTCACCTCGGACGAGACCAAATCTGCCGGTGTGTATCCAGACCCGAGCGGATGGTTGGGTTTTGTCTCCAGGCAGGGGGCCAGTGCACTTCTTCGCTGCCCGAAGGACATTGTTGAGGGTCTGGAAGAACATAACAGTGAAGGGGTACCGGAGGACATTTACTTCGTACAGTCTCACCCGAAGCAAGGCATCTTTTTCTCGGCTCTGACAGATATTCTCCGCACGGGCGCGACGGAAGACGATCAGTTGGACCTCAATCCGAATATAGGCAAATCTTGGTATCCCTTCTCGAACCGGGCGAGGGAAGACAACGAGAACTGCGTAGTCTTCGATGACGACGCCGCCTGCCTGATCACGAAAATGGAAACGGCGTGGAAATTCCAGTCCATTGACGCTCCCGGTGATCGAAAGTGTGATAGTGATCACTGGCTCTGCCATGGCCCTGGACTGCACGATCCGGAAAATTGGGAGGATGACATCAAGATGCGGTTGACGGGAAAGAACCACCAGAACATCGTTGACCCGCCGTATATCACCGGCCACGCACAGTCCAGCTACGGCATGAACGTCCAGATACCCGCCCGCGGCGCCCACTCCGGGCAGGTCCTGCTGGTGGAGTATCACAGAACACGGGTTCACGTGGACCCGGAGGGGAACTGGGTAGACGATTTCATGGACACTGACGAGTACCTCGCGCCGCGTCATCTGGACAAACGTCACCGGGCCAACACCGCCTTTGCCGACGGCAGCGTCCGGGCGATGCTTCCGGATGATCTAGACCCCGAGAACCAACCCGAGGATCGGAACATCTGGACACCTTGAGTAAGGCCCGCATCGTGGCAAATCGCACCGTAATCTTCGTGTTGGCTGGCTTGGGCTTGGTTCTCATGGTGGCTGTCGTCTGGATGGTGATGGCCCCCGAGCCGATCGCCGGTGACCCGACCTCTTCCGATCCGGCCCAACGAATGGAAGCCGCCAGTTCGCTGGGGAATCGGGACGACCAGGACGCCGTCAAGACGCTCGTGATCCTCGCCGGCGACCAGAACGACCAGGTGGCTGTGCGGGCGGTCCGCTCGCTTGGAAGGCAGAAGACCGAACTCAGCCGAGAGGCGCTGCAGAACCTGCTGGACTCAGCCGACAAGGCAAGGATCCGCGGGGCCGCCGCCGCTGAACTGGGACAATACGAGGACCTCGATCCCAGCGTGCTTACCAACGTCCTGTCGAACCCCAAAGCCGAGCCCGAAACCCGCGCGGGAGCCGCCAAAGGCCTCTCCCGCCTGAAAGACCGCGACGCGGTGCCGCAACTCTTCCAAGCCCTGAGCGACCCGGACCCGAAGGTGCGCCTCTGGGCAAGCACCGCCCTGGGTAAAATCACCGGCCGGCGCTACATGTACTACGCCGAGAAACCCCCCTCCCAGCAACGGGAGGTCATCGAGGCAATCGAACGATCGCTCAAGCGTCTGGGTTATCTGTAATCCGCCCGCAACAAGTTGCGTGCCCTACGGTTACGCGCCGTT
>CAZYIH010000113.1:0-9664 GCA_964646915.1 uncultured Planctomycetaceae bacterium
AGCAAGTTGAGGGCCCTGCGGTGGCGGAGTGTCGCGGCGGGCGGCGTGGTCGTCGTGGAACCGTTTGTCATGGCAGCCCGTATAGGATAACGATGCGGGAGAATTGGCTACATTACTGGCTCCATGACGAAAGGACGGTTGGCCAATGGGTGTGCTGTTGCTGGGTATGATCGCGGGGGCGGTAATCGGCGGGGCCTTCGCGTATTTCACGCACGGCCGACAGAGCGGTGGGAAGGCCCGGCCTCGCGGCTGGCCCGTGCGTGCGGCCTTGGTGGGGGCCCTGCTGGGAGGCGTGGGCGCCCAGATCCTGCCCCTGCTTATCGGCGGTTACGGCCCGAACGTCGCGCAGATCACCTCCCCGGAGCAGTTCCGCTCGGACGTGCTGGAGGCCGATGTGCCCGTCCTGGTGGATTTCTACAAGAACGGCTGCCCGCCCTGCGCCCGGCTGGCGCCGACGTTGGAGGCGTTGGCCGACGAATACGCCGGTCGGGCTCGCATCGTGAAGGTGGATGTGGGATCGCGGCCGAACCTGGCGATGGAGTACGGCGTGAAGTACACCCCCACCGTCGTGCTGTTCACCAACGGCCAACCGGAACGCTGGATCGTCGGGGCCAAGCCCGCCGAGAGTTATCGCGCGCTGCTGAGCGAAGCGGGGGAAGCAACCCCGGCCGACACTTCGGACAGCGGATAGCCCCCGCGAGCCCATCTCCGCAGTCCTCCCGGCCGATGCGATCTTCCCGGGCTGGCGGAGTCGGATGCACGCATCCATACGGACACACGTTAAAGAGTACTTGAAGCAGTCGGATTCTTCGGTATTCCCTTGCTTGCCGTGCGTTCAGGGGCTATTCTAATCAATAAGAATTCCTATGAGCAACAACGAGAATAAATTTCGAGGTCAGGGTCGGCGGATGACGCGTCAGCGTCGGCTGATTCTCTCGGAACTCCAGGCGACCGACGCCCACCCCACCGCTGACGACGTGTACCAGGCGGTTCGGCGGACGTTGCCCCGCATCAGCCTCGGGACGGTGTATCGCAATCTGGAGGTGCTCGCCGAGTGCGGAGCGATCGAGCGGATCGAAGGTGGTCCCCAGCGGCGGTACGACGCGGACCTGCAGCCGCACGTGCACATCCGTTGCGAGCGGTGCGGCCGGGTGGACGACGTCGAGGTCCGCGAAATTCCCCCCGCCGTCGATCTGCTGCAAGACGCAGGTGGGTATGATGTACAGGGCTATCGCATCGAGTACGTCGGGGTTTGCCCGTCCTGCCTCGATGACCGCAAGGCCGATGAGTCGGCATAGCTGCCGGGCGTCCTGCCCGGGGATGATTTCACGGAACGAGTTGGTATCGAGCATGCCCGCAAGGGCTTTTTCCACAGAGAGGAGCAACACATGCATGACATGACCGCTGAGAACCTTCGCAGTGCTTTCGGGGGCGAATCCCAGGCCCATATGCGATATATGATCTGGGGCGACAAGGCCGAGAAGGACGGATTTGCGAACGTCGCCCGGCTGTTCCGGGCGATTTCCCGGGCCGAGCAGGCCCACGCGACGGGTCATTTCCGCGCGATGAAAGACGTCGGGGGCGACCACCCGGTGACCTCGATGGCGGGGTTCGGGCTGGCGAGCACCTCCGAGAACCTCGCCGGCGCCATCGGTGGCGAGGAATTCGAGATCAACGAGATGTACCCGGCCTACCTGGCGGTGGCGGAGATGCAGGACGAAAGCGGCGCCCAGCGCAGCATGCACTACGCGATCTCGGCAGAGAAGATCCACGCGAAGATGTTCCACGACGCCAAGACGGCCGTCGACAACGACCAAGACCTGGCGCTCGGGACGGTACAGATTTGCCCGGTTTGCGGACACACGCTGGAAGGCGACGCCCCGGACAAGTGCCCCATCTGCCAGGCCGACGGCGCGAAGTACATCGCTTTCGCCGCCTGAATTGGCCAATTGCACGCGGCTGGTGCATAGGATGAACCAAGGTGCCGACGCCGCCGGGGAGGGTTTCTCTCCGGCGGCTGGCTGCACCGCAACCCATGCACAGCACAAGGAGTGACAACGATGGTTGAACAGGAAGGCGCGATTACATTCAAGGGCGACCCGCTGACGCTGATCGGGCAGGACGTCAACGTGGGCGATCAGGCGGTGGACTTCACGGCGATTGCCAACGATCTCTCGGAGAAGTCTCTTTCCGACTGGTCGGGCAAGGTGATTGTCCTCTCGTCGGTGCCTTCGCTGGATACGAGCGTCTGCTCCACGCAGACCAAGAAGTTCAACGACGCGGCCGGGGAGTTGAGCGACAACGTCGTGATTCTCACCTGTTCGATGGACCTGCCCTTTGCCCAGGCGCGATGGTGCGGCCAGCAGGACGCCGAGAGGATCGTGACGCTCTCGGACCATCGCGACGCGGACTTCGGCACGAAGTACGGGCTGTTGATCAAGGAGTTGCGACTTCTTGCGCGTGCGGTGCTGGTGGTGGACACCGGCGGCAGGGTCGTCTACAAGGAGTTGGTCGAAGAGATGACCGACGAGCCGAACTACGACGCCGCCCTGGCGGCCGTCAGGCAGGCAACGAACCAAAGCTGATGGTCGCACCCGACCGGGAAGGAACCATGACCAAACCGAAGGAAGTCTACAAATGTGAAGTCTGCGGGATCGTCGTCGAGGCGATCGAAGGCGGCGCGGGCGAGCCGGTCTGTTGCGGCCAGCCGATGACGCTACTGGAAGCGAAGACCGAAGACGCCTCCAACGAGAAGCACGTTCCGTACATCGAGCGGACGGCCGAGGGCGTGGAGGTCCGCGTGGGCAAGGAAACCGCCCATCCGATGGAGACAAAGCACTTCATCCAGTGGATCGAACTGACGGCCGGCGACGTTGTAATGTATAAGCGGCTTTCGCCGGACGACGAACCGGCTGCTATATTCCCGGCTGTGGACGGCGAGCTGTCCGCCCGGGAGCTGTGCAACGTGCATGGCCTCTGGACAAGCTGAATTGACAGACCTGAAAGGGATCAGACGATGATGAAGGAACCGATTGAGAAGGCATTCAACGAGCAGATCAACGCTGAGACGTTCTCGGCCTACCTGTACTGGAGCATGTCGGCGTGGTTTGAGACGATCAATCTTTCCGGGGCGGCTGCTTGGATGCGTGCCCAGGCCCAGGAGGAAATGCTCCACGCGATGAAGTTCTTCCACCACATCAACGAGCGTGGCGGAGCTGTGAAGCTCACGGCCATCGAGGCGCCTCAGACCGAGTGGGACTCGCCGCTGGCCGCCTTCGAGGCTGCCTACAAGCACGAGCAGTACATCAGCCAGCGGATCGACGACCTGGTGACCCTCGCCCGCGAGCAGAAGGACTACGCCTGCGAGTCGATGCTGCAGTGGTTCACCGACGAACAGGTCGAGGAAGAGGCCACCGTCGACCAGGTCGTTCAGCAGCTCAAGCTCAGCAAGGAAGCGCCCGGCGCCCTGTTCATGATCGACCGTGAGCTGGGACAGCGAAGCTTCACCCCGCCGCCGGCTGAAGGCGAAGGAGCGTAAGCACGGATGGCTGTCAATAAGATGAGCGCTGCGGACCTGCTGGATTTGGCCTGCCAGGTGGAGAGCAATGGCGTGGAGTTCTATCGCCGCTCAGCGGAGTTGGCGAGCGACCCCAAGGCTGAGCAGTTTCTCCGCCAATTGGCGGTGATGGAAGAAGACCATCTCCAGGTGTTCTCCGCGATGAAGGAGAACTGGCTGGCCCGCCAGAGCGCGGACGCCCAGGCGGGCGAGCCCGATGAGTCCGTCCGCAGCTACCTGGAAATGCTCGCGAGCGATCGCCTGTTCGACCCGGCCGGCGGACCCGCCAAAACGTGGACCGGCCAGGAGCGTCTGACCGATGTCATCGCCAAGGCCGTCGAGATGGAGAGCGACTCGATCCTCTTCTACGTCGGACTCAAGGAATACGTGCCCACCGCCGACCAGCGGGCCAAAATCGACGACATCATCCACCAGGAGATGGGGCACGCAACGAGCCTCAAGAACCTCCTGATGCAGTTGCGGGATGAAGAGAAGTGACAACCCGTCGAGCCGGGCGGCCATGGGCCGGGTCGGCCGACAACGAGGACCAAGCGGATGGCTGAGACGTACAAAGCGATAAAGGTCAGTGAGCACGTCTGGTGGGTCGGCGCGATCGACTGGGCATTACGCGACTTCCACGGCTATGCGACCAGCCGCGGCAGCACATACAACGCGTTTCTCGTCAAAGCAGACAAGCTCACGCTGATCGACACGGTGAAGGCTCCCTTCAAGAGCGAGATGCTCGAGCGGATCGCCTCGGTCGCCGATCCCGGCGAGATCGACGTGATTGTCTCCAACCACGCCGAGATGGACCACAGCGGACTGGTGGGCGAGCTGGCTGGGGAGCTGGACGTCTCGACGGTTTACGCCTCCAAGCAGGGCGCCCGCGCACTCTCGGAGCATCACATCATCGAGGACGTCACCGTGGTCGAAGACGGGCAGGAGATCGACTTGGGCGGCGTGCATCTGGCGTTCTATGAGACGCGCATGTGCCACTGGCCCGACAGCATGGTCAGCTTCCTGAAGGAGGACAAGCTCCTGTTCAGCCAGGACGCCTTCGGGATGCACCTGGCCGGCAATGAGCGGTTCGCCGACCAGATCGAATCGTCCGTGCTGCAGTACGAACTGACCAAGTACTACGCGAACATCCTGATGCACCTGGCGCCGTTCATTTCCAAGGCGCTGGACAAGCTCGGGGCCCTGCGCGAGCAGATCGAGATCGTCGCTCCCGACCACGGCCCGATCTACCGCAACGCCTCGGACATCGATTACGTCCTGGACAGCTACGCCCGCTGGAGTGCCCAGGAGAAGACCGACAAGGCCGTCATCGTGTACGACACGATGTGGCAGAGCACCGCGAAAATGGCCCGCCTTGTGGCCGAAGGCCTGGGCGAGAAGGACATCGCCGTCCGCCTGATGCCGCTGAATGGTTCACACCGCAGCGACGTGGCCACCGAACTGCTCGAAGCCGGCGCGCTGATCGTCGGATCGCCCACATTGAACAACAACATCTTTCCCACGCTGGCCGACTGCATGACGTACCTGAAAGGTCTCAAGCCGAAGAACCTCATCGGCGCCGCTTTCGGGTCGTTCGGCTGGAGCGGCGAAGCGCCCAAGCTCCTCACCGCCCTGCTGGAAGAGATGGACGTGGACGTGGTGGCCGAGCCGGTCCGCTGCCGATATGTGCCCACCAGCGATGAGTTGGCGTCCTGCCGGGAGCTGGGAAAGACAATCGGCGAAAGATTGCACGCCCAACTCGCCGAAGTGAAGTAACGGCCCGTCCGCCATGGATCCACGCGGGCGAGGGGATGCCCGCCGTGATGGCTGACGGACGCACTGCAACGACACGCCTTCGGACAAACGAGACCGCATGAGCGCACAAGCATCCGGCGGATCCGCCGCCAAAAAGAAGAAACCCAAGAAGCTTCTCATGAAGCAGCCCCAGATGCTGCGCATGATTTACGCCCTGATCCCCGTGATGCTCACCGGGATCTACTTCTTCGGCTGGGTCGTGGCGGCGATCGTGGCGTTCAGCCTGCTGGTGGGCTTTGCCGTGGAGTACGTCTCCGCGCGACACCGGGGGCAGCCCGTTTCCACTGCCCTGTTCGTCACCATTCTGCTGTATTCGCTTTCGCTGCCGGCCACCACTCCGCTGTGGGTGGCCGGTGTGGGGGCGGCGGTGGCGGTCCTGTTCGGCAAGGAAGTCTACGGCGGGTTCGGGCGAAACTGGGTAAACCCCGCCATTGTCGGACGCGCGTTCGTGTACATCTGTTTTCCGCAGGACCTCACCGGGCGGTTCGTGCCCGCGTTCCAGGGCTTTCCCGGCGGATTCGCACACTGGTCGTTCAAGTCGCTCAAGCAGTTGCCCGAGTATCTCCAAGCCGGCGGCGAGACCGTCGCCGACGCCGTCACCCAGGCCAGCCCCATGTTCGTGGGCACCAAGTATGGCAGCGAAGCCATCGTCAACAACGGCCAGGGCGCCACGCTGTGGGACATGGCGTGGGGGACCATCGGCGGGATCTTCCAGACGCCCAACGGCAGTCAGGAAATCCTCGCGGCTGGGAGTATCGGAGAAGGATGCGGCGCGGTCATCCTGCTGTGTGCGATCTACCTGCTGGTGACGAAAACCGCCAGTTGGCGACTCATGCTCGGCGGTCTCATCGGCGTGGTGGCGGCCAGCGTGCTGTTCCGCCAGGGGCTGGGGTACACCAACGTCGGGCAGGTGCCCCCGCTGGCGTGGCAGGTGCTCAGCGGAACCACGCTGTACGCGATGGTCTTCATGGTGACCGAACCGGTCTCCGCACCTCGGAAAGACTCGGCCCGGCTGATCTACGCGTTCGTCATCGGCTTCCTGCTGGTCTTCCTCCGCTGGAAGGGCCCGTTCATCGCCGCGGCGACGTTCAGCATCCTTCTGGGCAACATGCTCGCCCCGCTGATCGAGCTGGGTGTGGGCTCCTGGGAGGACTGGCGAAAAGCCCGGGCCGCCGCCAGGGAGGGTGACCAATGAAACTGAATACCAAGAACCCCACCTACGTCATCCTCTACGCCGCTGTCGTTTCGGCGCTGTTCACGGCGGCCATCATGACGCTTCACGCCTCGACCGAGCATATCGTCAAACGCAACGAGCAACTGGCGCGGATGAGCGCCCTGGTGAGTGTGTTCGAACTGGCCGAGACACCCGACCCGTCCGATGCCCGCATCGAGGAACTCTACAACACCCACATCCGCAAGGTCGAGGGCGACCTGATCGACCCGGAATCCGGCGTGAACTTCAACCACCCTACCGACCCCCGGCTGCAGACGTACAAGGCCTACGACGCCGACCCCGACGCGGGCGGCAGACTCATCGGCTATGCCATGCCCATCTGGGGGATCGGCTTCTGGGCGCGGATCGACGGGATCCTCGCGGTCACCCCGCACATGAATCGCTCGCTGGGCGCGGTGTTCCTGGCCCACCAGGAAACGCCCGGACTGGGCGGACGCATCACCGAGGAGAACTTCGCCGAGCAGTTCGAGGGGCTGGATATCTCGCCGCCCTCCCAGGCCGACCAGATCATCTACATCACCAAGTCCAGCCCGGATGAAGGCGAGTCGGCCTACGGCAGGCACGTGGACGCCATCACCGGCGCTACCGGAACCAGCACCGCCGTCGAGGCGTTCGTGAACATCCGCATCGAGCAGTTCCGCCGGGCCGCCCGGGCCAAGGGCCTGCTCAAGAGCGCATCGTCGCCCGACGCCAACGCACCCCACGCCGAAGGAGGCGCGTAATGCCCCCCCAGGATACACTCACCGCCCGAGAGGCGCTGGAAACCCAGTTCTGGGCGGAGAACCCCATCTTCCGGCAGGTGCTGGGCATCTGCTCGGCCCTGGCGGTGACCAACCTCGTGTTCAACACCGCGCTGATGTGCGTCGGGCTCATCTGGGCTACGACGATGTCCTCGCTCACCGTCAGCCTGCTGCGAAACCTCACGCCCAACCGCGTGCGCATCATGGTGCAGGTGCTCATCATCGCCGTCTACGTCATCGTGGTGGACATCGTCTTCCGGGTGTTCTTCTTCGATACCCACAAAGACATCGCCGCCTACGTCGGGCTCATCATCACCAACTGCATCGTCCTGGGTCGGCTGGAAGCGTTCGCCAACAAGAACAAGCCCATCCCCGCCCTCACCGACGGGCTCGGAGCCGGGCTGGGCTACAGTCTGGTGCTCATCAGCATCGCGATCGTCCGCGAGGTCCTCGGGTTCGGTACGCTGCTGAAGGGCACGTCGTGGCAGATCACCTTCGACTTCCTCCGGGCGTACGAGCCGGGCGTGCACGAGTCGGCGTGGCGACATTGGACGATCATGGTCATGCCCCCCGGGGCGTTTTTCCTGCTGGCGATCGCCGTATGGGTGGCCCGGTGGTATTCCCTCAAACGTGAAGCACCCGCCGAAGGAGGTGCCGCATGATCCCCCTGCTCGCCCAGATGCAGGCCCAGGGCGCCACGCCCGATGTGGGCTTCACCGCCGGGATGGTGCTGATTCTGGTTTCCGCGTCGCTGACCAACAACATTCTGCTCACGCGGTTCCTGGGGATGTGCCCGTTCCTGTCCATCAGCCGACAGCTCAAGGCGTCGGTGGGAATGGGGCTGGCGGTGCTGTTCGTCACGACGTGTACCTGCGTGCTGAACTACCTGTTGTACGTGTATGTGCTTCAGCCGCTCGAACCTTATGGCGTCCCGGCAGAGAGCCTCAAGCTGATCCTGTTCATCGTGGTCATCGCCGCATTCGTGCAGCTGATGGAGATGCTCATCGAGCGGATTTCCACGCCGCTGTACTACTCGCTGGGCATCTTCCTGCCGCTGATCACCGTCAATTGCGCGATCCTCGGCGCCAGCCTGTTCATGGTCAACGACGTGCTCTCCAAAGGGTACGGCCTGCTGGAGGTCTTCGTGTTCGGGCTCGGTTCCGGACTGGGCTGGTTCGTGGCGATCGTCATCATGGCGGGCATTCGCCAACGGCTGAGCAAAGCGAAGATTCCCGCCGCGCTGGAGGGCCCGGGAATCACACTGATTATCACCGGCATCATGGCCATGGCGTTCACCGTCTTCCAGGGAATGATCAAACTGTGAGCGAGGCGACTCGATGAACCTGGTAACCGGCGTTTTGTTGGCGGCCCTGACGGCCTGCATATTGTCCACCGTGCTGGCGGCGCTGTTGCTGCTGGCCGAGAAGTATCTCGTCAACTACGGGATCTGCACGATCTCGATCAACGACGGCGAGAAGGAGCTGCAGGTCGAGGGCGGCGAAAGTCTGTTGGCATCGCTCAAGAGCGAGGGGTTGTTCATTCCCTCTGCCTGCGGCGGCCGGGGGACCTGCGCGTACTGCAAGTGCAAGATTCTCGACGGCGGCGGCCCGGTCGTACCTACCGAAGACCCCCTGCTGGACGAAACCGAGAAAGCCAACAACATCCGGATCTCCTGCCAGGTCAAGGTCCGCAACGACATGGCCATCGAGATTCCCGAGGAGCTGTTCTCGATCAAGGAATTCCGCGGCCGGGTCGAGCAGATCCGCGACCTGACGCACGATATCAAGGAGCTGCGCATCAAGCTGATCGAGCCGGAGACCATCGACTTCGTCGCCGGCCAATACATGCAGCTCGAAACCCCCGCCTACGGGGACAACCCCGAGCCGGTCTACCGGGCGTACTCGATTTCGTCCAAACCCTCGGACAACGGATACATCGAGCTGATGATCCGTCTCGTACCCGGGGGCATCTGCACGACGTGGGTGTTCGAGCATGTCTGCGAAGGCGACGAGGTCACGCTCTCCGGGCCATACGGCGATTTCCGCCTGCAGGAAACAGACCGCGAAATGGTCTGGATCGCCGGCGGATCGGGCATGGCCCCGTTCTGGTCGATGATTCGCCACATGAAGGAACACGACCTCCGCAAGAAATGCACCTACTTCTTCGGCGCGGTCAACCCGCGTGACATGTTCCTCACCGAGGAGCTTTACGCCCTGGCCGAGGAGCTGGAGTGGTTCGAGTACGTGCCCGCCCTGTCCGCCCAGAACCCGCCGGATGACTGGAGCGGCGAGAGCGGGCTGATTACCGATGTGCTCGACCGCC
>CAZYIH010000114.1:0-9646 GCA_964646915.1 uncultured Planctomycetaceae bacterium
CGCGCCGAGGAGGTGTGGGACTGCATCCGTCGCCTGGTGGTGCGCGGCGCGCCGGCCATCGGGGTGGCAGCGGCGTATGGACTGGTCGTGGCGTCTCAGCGTGTGGATGAGGGCCCGGAGTTCCTCACCGGCGTGGAGAAGTCAGCCGAGTATCTGGAAAGCTCGCGTCCCACGGCGGTGAACCTTTCCTGGGCGGTCCGCCGGGTGCTGCAGCGGGCGCGCGACGAAGGCGTAAAGGACCCCTCGGCCACGCGCGAGGCGATGCTGGAGGAGGCCCGCGCCATCCACCGGGAGGACCGCGAGCTCTGCGACGCGATCGGCGAACATGCCGCCAAGGTCATCCGCGAGCACAGCGGCGTGCTGACCCACTGCAACGCCGGGGCCCTGGCGACGGCGGGTATCGGAACAGCGACCGCGGGAATGTACGTCGCCCACGCGGCGGGCCATCGCATGACGGTGTATTGCGACGAGACGCGCCCGCTGCTGCAGGGCTCGCGACTGACCGCGTGGGAGCTGTCCCGGGCGGGCCTCGACGCGGTGGTCATCACCGACAACATGACCGCCCAGGTGATGCGCGAGGGGCGCGTCGGGATGGTCATCACCGGGGCCGACCGCATTGCCGCCAACGGCGATGCCGCCAACAAGATCGGCACCTACGGGGTCGCCATCCTCGCAGCCCATCACAACATTCCGTTCTATGTGGCGGCACCTTACAGCACGTTCGATCTGTCGCTGAAAAGCGGCGAGGAGATCCCCATCGAGCAGCGCGGGTCCGAGGAGATCATCGAGGGGTTCGGCAAGCGGACCGCGCCGCTGAATGTGCGGACCTACGCGCCGGCCTTCGACGTCACGCCGGCCAAGCTTATCCGCGGAATCATCACCGACCGCGGGATCATCAGCCCCGTCAACGAGGACAACGTCCGGGCGATGGTCGAGGGGTAGTTCTGCCATCGCGGCCGAGAGGGTCGGGCCGCTGCCTGCCCCGGCAAAATCGCTCCAGAACCGCCGGCCCTCCGGCCGATTCAACAAGCAGCACAACTGGACCCGAAAGGAAGGCCATGGTTACCGAACGTTACGCCCACAATGTGTATCTGATCCGTCGGAAGGTGTTCAAGCTCCTTGGAGGGGCGTACAACATTTACGATCCGTCGGGGCAGATCTGCTTCTCCTGCAAGCAGAAGGCCTTCAAACTGAAGGAAGACATCCGCGTGTTCGCCTCGGATCAGATGAACACCGAGGTGCTCTCGATCCAGGCCCGCAGCGTGGTGGATTTCTCTGCGGCGTATGACGTAATGGACCCCACCACCGGCGAGAAGGTGGGCGTGCTGCGGCGGAAGGGCTGGTCGTCGATGGTCCGCGACGAGTGGGAAGTGCTCGACGCCTCGGAGAACCGCATCGGCTCGATCCGCGAAGACAGCATGGGCATGGCGCTGCTGCGGCGGCTGCTCTCGAACCTGATTCCGCAGAAGTTCCAATGCGAGGTCAACGGCCAGACCGTCTGGACATTCCAGCAGAACTTCAACCCGTTCGTTCTGAAGATCACGTTGGATTTCAGCATGGACACCGAGAATCTGCTGGACCGTCGCCTGGGCGTGGCCGCGGCGTTGCTGCTTTGCGCCATCGAGGGACGCCAGGATTAGCAGAGGAGTTTGGCTTATCGCGGTGCGCCCGGCAGGCCGATATACAGGCTGGATATGACGAAGTCCGACGGACATCCCGACGTGGTTTTCTCTCTCGTGGCAGCCACCCGCAAACGAGGGGACGAAATCGGTCCGTGGATCGATCGTCTCGCCGACCAGGCCGACCAGCTCAACCAGCCCTGGGAACTCATCGTGGTGGTCGACGGCAGCGACGACGCGGACGTGGCGGCACTGCGGCAGATCGCGCGTCGGGACGCGTCGGTGCGCATGGTCGCGCTGCGGGAAACGGTCGGTCCCACGCGGGCGACGCTGGCGGGAATCGAGTTTGCCCGCGGCAGGGCGGTGATCTGCGTGGACGCCGTCGGCTGGACGCCCGCCAGCGAAATTCCGCAACTGGTCGCCCGATGGCGCGAGGGGTTCGAGATCGTCGCGCCCGCACGGATCGAATCGCAGCAGGACGACGATGCATCGGCCGAGGAGCAAGAAGACGTCTCCGCGCAGCGGGGCACGCTTGGGTGGTATTGCAGGTTTGGCTGGCGAGAGGTGCGACGGAACATCGAGCTTGCCCTGACCAGGCCTCAGCAGGACACCGGGCTGGGGCTGATGCTTCTGGACGTCAACGTGGTTGCGACGCTGCGGACCGATCCGTTGGGGAACGATGCCAGAACGCGCCTGCTCGATGGACCCTGGCGCGTGTCCCGGATTCGGCCGATGTCCGAAGAAGGCAGCGGGCGGGCGTCGTATGTGATTCCGCCGCTGGACCCCAAGGAAGGCGATTACCAACCCCTGCTGCGCGAGGCGTGGCGGGCGGTGGTTCTCCTCTCGGCGGGAGTGTGCTGCCTGGGGGCGATAGGAATAATCCTGGGAACGCTGCTTTGGCTGGTGACGCTGTTCCAGGTTTCCAGCGGGTTCGCGGGCTTCCTGGCGGTGACGCTGCTGGGAGCACTGGGCGTGGTGGTGGGGCTGCAGATGCGGCAGATCAACCAACTGCGGAGGCAGATCGTGGATTGGCCTCGTTACGCCGTCGCCGAAACGGAGGGGTTCCAGACGCACGCCGTTGAAGATGTCCCGCCGTCACCGTCGGCAGAGGCGATCGAGCAGGCGATCAGCATCTACACCTGACGTTCAGCGGTTTCTCTTCCGCCGGTCTCGGGCGACGGTCTCGGAGACGGCCGACCCTTCCTGCGACGGATTCTTCTCGGATCGCGGCGGCGTGTAGTCTCGCCAGGCGCGCTGGGCCCGCACGATGACCTCCCCCAGGTACGAAAACGGCCAGCTCTCGATTACTTCCGATGCCATTCCCGCCCCCCGCTGATCGAGCGGCGGGATGTTGCCCTCGGCGAGCTGCCTGCGGAAGCGGCGGAAGTTCGCGAGGAACTCGGCCTTCTGCTCGTGGGGAACCATCACCAGCAGCGGGTCGGGGTGGTCCTCCAACTCGTCTTCGAGCATGCCGATGGCCTTGTCCAGCAGGGCGGCCACGTCGGTGTCCGATTCGCGTTCGTTCATGGGGTGTCGGTGTCCCTGGAGAGGTTGGCCGGTGGGCCTCGCAACGGGCCCGGGGTCACTGTACCGCGCCGCGGTGTGGATGCAAGGCGGAGAATTACTCCTCGACGGGCACGATGGATGGCTTGCGGGGCTGAGGATTGCCCGCGAAGAACGAGGCCAGCAGCAGAAGTCCGGTCACACCGAGGCAGATCGCGGCGGCCGGCACGTAGCTGCCCGAGAGGGTCCGGGCAAGGCTGAAGGTCCACGGGCCGATCGCGCTGGCGACGACGGTGATCGCCATCGACAGACCGCTGATGACGCCGAGATGCTGTCGGCCGAAGAATCGCGGCCAAGTGACCGTGGCGACGACTCCGAACATGCCCGAGAGCACCCCGTTGCCGACGATCATCACCCATCGGGCGGTGGGTCCCAGGGCGGTCATCGCCCCCGTGGACGTCGCCAGACCCGCGAGCATGACGATAAGAATGTACTTCAGCGGGATATAATCGCTGATCCACCCGGCGAGGAATTGCAGCGGCACGCCGATCAGGGCGGCACCGAAGAAGACGCCCTCTGCTGTGGTGCGATCCATTCCGACCTCGGCGAAGATGGGCACCACCAGGAAGCTCAGCGCCGTCATGTACAACCCGAACATGCCCATCGCCAGGGTGAAGACCCAGAACGAATACGTCCGAACGGTCTGTCCGAGGGTGAACTGTTTATGGGCCAGGCGGGCGGCGATGGTATGTTCGTCGTCGTGCAGCGAGCCGTCGGGTTGCAGACCGGCGGCCTCGGGGTTGTCGCGGTAGAACACCAGCACCGCCGCTGTGAAGATCCCTCCGATCAGGACCGCCAGGAGGATCCAGACCAGACGCCACGACAGCAAAACCACCAACAGCCCCAGCAGAGGCCTGCCCCCGTTGAACCCCAACTGCACGCTGACGCCCATGATGCCGTTGGCCAGGCCCCGGTGACGGTCGAACCACTCCATGACCATGTTTCGCGAGGCGACGGTCAAGACTCCCTGGCCGCAGAAGCGGATCCCGAAGAAGCCCACCAGGATCACGCCGAACGCCCCCACCTCCGGGCCGATTCCGAAAGTCCCGACCAGCGACGAGGCGATGCGATCCGACTGGCTGCAAAACACGAGCATCCCGCCCAGCCCCCCCGACGCCAGTGCCGCCACGACGCGTGCGCCCCAGCGGTCGTAGAGTTTTCCGGCGAAGGTCAACAGCAGTCCGCTCAAAGCCGTCCCGAACATATACGCGCGCGTGAGTTGCTCTTCGTCCAGGCCCAACGCCGCCTGGAGCGACTCATTGAATGCCCCCACGCCGATGGTCTGCCCGGGCATGCTCATCAGCAGACCGACCGTACCGGCCGCCAGGATCACCCAGCCGTAGAAGATGGGCGATTTGGATGGTGCGAACGGGATGTCGGCAAGTCGTCGGCGCATGGAGCACATTCGCAGTCAGGGGCAATGGAGCGGACAGCGAGAATCGGCCCACGGGCCCGCCCGAGTGGGGGCGAGCCCGTCGGCCGGGCGGGGCGAGTCAGTCCTGCAGGTACCAGCCGCTCTTCTTGTTGGGGGCTTCGATGGGCATGGTCCCGGCGGGCCTGGCCCAGCGGACCCCGTTGGTGATGATCTTCATCACGGTCTCGTTCTTGTACAGCGGGTAGGTCTCGTGGCCGGGACGGAAGTAGAACACCTTGCCCGCGCCGCGTCGGTAGGTCACGCCGCTTCGGAACACCTCGCCGCCCTCGAAGCTGGAGATCAGGACCGTCTCGTCGGGCTCGGGGATATCGAAGTGCTCGCCGTACATCTCGGTCTCGGGCAGCACGAAGTGGTCTTCCACGACGCCCTGGAGGATCTCATGCCCCGGACGGGTGACCCACAGCGTCTCACGCTCGCCGATCTCGCGCCATTTCAACTGGCAGGTCGTGCCCATCAGTCGCTTGAAGATCTTCGAGAAATGGGCGCTGTGCAGCAGGATCAGCCCCATCCCGCGCAGCACGCGCTGCTGGACCTTGTCGACGATCTCGTCGGCGACTTCTCCATGGGCGCAGTGGCCCCACCATGTCATCACGTCGGTGTTCTCGAGTACCTCGTCGGTCAGCCCGTGCTCGGGCTCATCGAGGGTGGCGGTGCGGGCCTCGATACCGTCCTGGGCGTTGAGGTAGTCGGCGATGGTCTTGTGCATCCCCTCGGGGTAAATCTCGCCGGCCTTGTGGCCTTCTTTCTGCTCGTGACGGAATTCATTCCAGACGGTGACGCGAATTGTGTCGGGCACGAGTGCTCTCCTCAGTTTAAAGAAACGGGATTTTCACAAACCGCGAAAGGTACCGCGGGTCCGGCTGGATGCAAGGAAAAACGTCGCGGATTCGGCGGATGGGTCTGCCCGGCCGGCGGGTTTTGACCGGGAACTTTCAGCCGATGAAGCGTTCTAAGGGAGCAGCGGAGAGGCCCGCCGTACCGGCCGGGACGCGCGGGAATTGCGGTTCGCACGGGCGCCCGGATCCCGTATAATGGGCCATCCCCGAAGCCTTCGGGCCCCGGGGGACGCATCGAGCCACTCAACAGACAGGAGCTGTCGTGACAAGCATTGTGAATCGCAGGTGGATGGGACGAATCGCACTGGCCGGGATCCTGCTGGTGTCGGTAGCCTTGGTATGGGCGTCCGGGCCGGACGGCGAGGAATCCGCGGATTCCAGCGACCAGACCGCCGCCAAGACAGATACCGTCCCCTCCCGCGTCGAGCCGATCAACCCGTACGAGAAGTTCCGGAAGGACGGTTTTGCCAAGGCGGTGGACGGAGAATTCCACGCCGCCCTGAAGGAGTTCAACCAGGCCGTCGCCCTGCATCCCGACGACAAGCAACTCGCCCAGGCGGTGAAGATGCTCAAGCAGTACAACCAGGGCATGCAGAGTGTCGTGAAGGATCGCAAGGAGGAATACGAACAGGCCGTCCAGCGGGCTCGCCGGGGGATGTTGGCATGGAAATACCAGGCCAAGCTCAAGGAGCGAAAGCTCTTCGATAAGCTGCACGACAAAGTGTTCGACGACGCAGCGGCCGCGTACAACAAGACGGCGCTGTCGGCCGACCTGCTGACGACCGACCCCAACGCGATGGACAAGCTCCGCAAGGAGACCATCGACGGGCTGAAGAAGTCCATCGAGCACATCACCGACGCCGCAGCCATGCTGAAAGACGATGACGACGTATTTGCCCGCGAGTTCACCTCCCACGTGGACGCCTACAAGGCCGTCCTGCACGAGTATATCGACGCCTGGAAGGCCGCCTCGGTGCAGACGCCGGACGCCATCGGCCGCAGCGTTGATACGCTCGAAGAGATCGAAGACCGCATTGCCGATGCGCTGGCCGACGCCGAGACGTACGTAGCCACCAAACCTTGGCAGATTGCCCTTTCCCAGGCCCGCCTGGCCAAAGAGATTGCCGTGGACAAGGACGAGGCGACCGAATCGGAGTGGTACAAGGAGGCTGTCGCGCTGGGCGAGAAGGTGGGCAAGCAGGCGATGGAGGACGCCGAATGGCAGGACGCCCTGGACGCCTACGCCGGGCTGTACGAGATCAACCGCGACAGCGAGACCTACGAGACGCAGCGTGAGGTCGCCGCCCGCCACGTCCGCGTGCTTCGCCTCTATGGCAGCGAGAAGCCCAAAGAGGCCACCACCCAGCCGACCACGCAGAGCGCAGCCACCACGTGGAAGGAGATCGCCGCGGAGATCGACGGCAGAATGGTCGAGGACGCCATCAGTCGCATGTCCCGGGCGTATGTATCGAGCATCGACTACCGCAAGCTCACTCACAGCGGCCTGCGGGCGGTGAAGATCCTCGCCGAGACGCCCCAGGTGGCCAACACGTTCGAAGGTCTCAAGGACAAGGGCAAGAAAGCCAAGTTCATCGAGGCGATCGACCGCGCGATGAAACAGTTCAACAAACGCACGCGGCTGGACAGCCTCTGTCTGCAACTGGCGATGAACAAGGTGCTCTTCGCCAGCGAGGACACGGTGGGCATTCCCACAAACGTGCTGGCGATGGAGTTCACCGACGGCTTCCTCGAAGAACTCGACCGGTTCAGTTCGATGATCTGGCCGTCCGAAGTGGAAGACTTCACCAAGCTGACGATGGGCAAGTTCATCGGCGTGGGGATCCAGATCAACAAGGCCCCGGGTCAGCCGTTGAAGGTGGTCACGCCGCTTGTGGGCTCGCCGGCGTACAAGGCGGGCATCAAGAGCAACGACGAGATCATCGCCGTCGACGGGGTGGACACCGTTCCGCTGACGGTCAATAAACTCGTGCGGATGATTACCGGCAAGGAAGGCACTGCCGTGACGCTGACGATCAAGCGGGTCGGCCTGCCCAAGCCCCGCGAGGTCAAGATCGTCCGTCGCGAGATCCGCATCCGCACGGTCAAGGGATGGCGCCGCCGCGAAAACGGCGAGTGGGACTATCTCATCGACCCAGAACACAAGATCGGCTACATCCGCGTCACGCAGTTCACCCGGACGACCGCCTCCAACGTCGGCGCCGCCCTGAAGGAACTTCGCGGACAGGGCGTCAGCTCGGTGGTGCTGGATCTGCGGTTCAATCCCGGCGGGCTGCTCCGCTCGGCACGGGACGTCTCAGCCGAGTTCCTCGCCAGCGGGACCGTCGTCACCACCAAGGGTCGGCAGATCGCCCGGCAGGTGCTTCGCGTGACCGGTGAGGGCAACTACCACACCGGTGACCTGGTGGTACTGGTCAACGAGCTGTCGGCTTCGGCGGCAGAGATCGTCTCCGGCGCGCTGCAGGACTGGGACCGGGCGACCATCGTCGGACAGCGCTCCTACGGCAAGGGCAGCGTGCAGAACGTCATCAACCTTGGCGACGGCAGGGCGTACCTCAAGCTCACCACCGCCTACTACTACCTGCCGTCCAACCGCCTGCTGCACCGGCGAAACGGTGACAAGAAGTGGGGCGTCGACCCGGACGTGGCCGTCTACATCACGCCCGACCAGATGCGCGAGTGGCTGGACATCCGCCGCAAGACCGACCTCATCCAGGAGGTCGATCCGGAACAGCAGGAACTCAAGCTGAAAAAGCAGTTCCAGGCCGACATCCAACTGCGTTCGGCGACGATGCTGCTGAAGATGATGAAGCTCCGCAAGTCGCCCCCCGTGGAAACCGCCGCCAAGGACCGCGACGCCGCGTAACCGTCAACCGAAGGAATTCGATGTCGTACCATCGCCCGCTTGCCGTGCTGGCTGCGCTCGCCCTGGTGCTGATCGCCGGGGGGTGTCGCGGCGAGGGATCCGCCCACGCCCGCACCTACGACAAGCCCAACCCCGACGGAAAGAAGGCCCGCCCGTTCAAGCTCGCCCGCCCCGACGCGGTGCTCCTGCTGAGCGGCGGAACCAACGGCAAGATGGAGCTGTGCAACTGCTCCGGCCCCATGCCCGGCGGCCTCGCGCGGCGAAGCGGGCTCATCCGCAGCTACCGCGCCCGCTACGACGGTGCCGTCGCGATCGACGTGGGCGACGCCTTCTGGATTCAGCCCGAGAGCGTCCGCAACGACTACGTCATGCGAGGGCTTGCGATGGTCGGCTATGACGTGGTCTGCCTGGGCGACCAGGAATGGGCGGCCCGCCCGGCCCGGCTGGCGAAGATCCTGCATGAGGCCGACCTCACTCCGCTGTCCACCACCGTCCGGGACACCTCCGACGCCAACATCCCGCTCCGCCGCGAAGCCACCTTCCAACGCGGTGACGCGACGATCACCGTGCTGAGCAACCTCCAGCGCGAGTGGCTGCTGTTCTTCCCGCAAGATCGGCTGGGCGAGATGGCATTCGTGTCCATGGAGCAATTGGCCGCCCGCACGAAGCGGCTCAAGGCGATGGGCCACTGCGTGATCATTGTGGCCCACGGCGACGATGCCGCCGCCGATGCGACGGCCGAGACGTGCAAGCCCGACCTGGTCGTCCGCGGGCATACGACGCGGACCGCCAAAGAGCCCCGCACCCACGCGGGCGTTCCAATTCTGAAAGTCGGACATCCGGAGATGGTCTCCGCGGTGGCGCTGAAGCTGAGCGACGTCGGCCGCATTGAAGGCATGGACTTTCGCGTGGAGATCGTCACCGAGGATTGGCCGATGGACTTTCGGCTGATCCAACTGTATCAGGCGTTTGTCCACGTTGCATTGCGGGACGAGCTGGACCACGCCCGCAAGATCGACCTGAAGTACGTCAGCCCCGAGACCTGCGCGTCCTGTCACCCCGGTGAGTACGCCTCCTGGAAGAAGACCCCGCACAGCCGCGGGTATGCGTCCATCCAGGCCGTCGACCGATCGGACGACGCCGACTGTCTGAAGTGCCACACCACCGGCCACGGGCGCGACGGCGGGTTCGTCTCGATGGCCCAAACGCCCGGCCAGGGCGGGGTGACCTGCCAGGCCTGCCACCGCGTGAACCTCGCCGACCACAAGGCCAACCCCGCCAAGGTCCCGCCGGCCGACGGGGCCACCTG
>CAZYIH010000115.1:0-4133 GCA_964646915.1 uncultured Planctomycetaceae bacterium
TTTTCGACCTCCATCGCCACGTCTTCCGGCCGGGCGGCGGGAAGGTCGATCTTGTTGATCACGGGGACCATCTTCAGGTCCAGGCGCGTGGCGAGATGAGCGTTGGCGACGGTCTGGGCCTCGACGCCCTGGGCGGCGTCGACCACGATGAGGGCCCCTTCGCAAGCGGTCAGGGCGCGGGAGACCTCGTAGTGGAAGTCCACGTGCCCGGGCGTGTCGATGAGGTTGAGCATGTACGTCTGGCCGTCGAGCTCGTACTCGATGGTGACCGCAGATGCCTTGATCGTGATGCCCCGCTCGCGTTCGAGGTCCATATCGTCGAGCAACTGCTCGCGGAACTCGCGCTGCGTGATCGCACCGGCCAACAGGAGCATGCGGTCGGCAAGCGTGCTCTTTCCGTGGTCAATGTGGGCGATGATGCTGAAATTTCGAATGTACTTCTGTTCCATCCCTGAATTGTACCGACTGGCGTGTTCCACACAAGCCCCATGGTGGCCGACGACGACGGGGCGGGGTACGTTCGTCGGCCAAACAGCCGAAAACCCCGGGATTTCTCACGATAGCCCTGCCGACGTGTCGTTATGTATAATGGAAGGCGAAAGGATGTTCCGTATGCGATCGAGCAAGTTGACGTGGGTTGTCTCGCTGGTGGTGCTGGCCTGCCTGGTCGGGTCGGCTGCGGGCGACGTGGTGTATCTCAAGGACGGCAAAAAGCTTCGCGGACCGACCACCCGCGAGGGGGATATCTACGTGGTGCGGACCGTCCTGGGCGTGCGGCGGATCCCGGCTGATAAGGTGCTTTACGTCTCCACGAGCAAATCGTCGCCCGAGGCGGACGCCAACTCCGCCGATGGTGACAAGACCGCCCCGCAGAAGGTCGAACTCGACCCGGACAAAACCGCCACCCCCTACCGCAAGAGCCGCTTCACCATCGCCAAGGCGACCCAGCCGGAATCGATCGTGTTCTCCCTGATGCGATCGCTGGAGGCCGGCAAGGGCACGGTGGGGGCGGCCGACCTGCGCCGGCGGATCGCCACGTGGCAGCGAAAGGTCAAAGACCGCCTGCGGCGCACCGGCAGCCGATGGGTGGATCCCGAGGAGTTCATCCGTCGGCGGAAGGTGGTCGAGGGGCACATCGCCGACGCGGAATCGCACTTTTCCAAGGCCCGTCGGCAACGGGGTCGCGACGCGGCCGCCAAGGCCCAAAGAAAGCGGCACGAACAGGCCGGGTACGACAAGCTCCGCTTGGCCGCCTCGGCATGGACGGACCCGGCGCTGGGGCTTTGGTTGCAGGGCGTAGCCGCTCTCAAGAGCGAGCAGGCGAAGACCGCCCAGAGCTTTTTCACCCGGGCGATCCAGGAGAACCAGTACGTCGCGGGCTTCCACCAGGGGCTGGGGATGGCCGAGCTGGCCAGCGACCGACCCCTGCAGGCCGTCGAGGCGTTTACCACGGTGTTGAACCTGCGGCCCGAAGAGCGCGAGGCCATTCAACTGATGGACAAGGCGCTGGACAAGGTGCCCGGCACGGCTCTGAAGCATCCGACGTACCTCCGGGCCCGCGAGCTGTTCGGGCAGTATCCGCCGATGAGGTTCCGCCGGCGTTCGATGTCCTGGCTGATGCCCGACAAGGACATCCGCGACGACGAGCACGAGCTGCCGATTCCCGAGTACGATCGGCTGGCCGTGCGACAGGGCACGGGCGTAGCGGTCTCCGAGGGAGCATTGGTCATCGGGCGGGATATCGCGATGAACGCCGTCTCCGCACTGGTACAGATCGACGCGAATACGATCGTTCCCGCCGAGATCAAGACCCGCTCCATCTTCGGCCGAGGTGCCGACGCGGACGTGAAACTCGCCGTGATCGAGGTGCCCGGCGTGAAGTTCACCGCCGTCACCTACGACGAGGACGCCACTTTCGAGCGGGCCACCGTGGTCCGCACGTTCGGGCTGGAATCATGGGCCGAGATGGGCGGTCGCGTGTATCCCATCGCGGGGCAGATCTCCTCGGGCAGCAAGGAAGGGCTGGCCGTCACGACGAAGCTCGCCCCGGGCGACGCCGCAGCGGCCGTGCTCACGAAGGACAATCGCCTGGTGGGCTTCATGAAGGGGCGCACCGATCCGCTGGCCAAGCTCGGCGGACCCAACGAGTTCTACTCCCTCAAGGACGCCGAGGACATTCTCGGCCGGGCAAGGCGCTACGACGCCGACCCGTACAACCGGAGACAGACCGAGCTGATCGCCGTCGAGAAGCCGGTACTGAAGGTCTACCTCCTTGTCACCGAGCGGTTCAAGGAGTAGCGTGGCGGCGCGGCGTGGACGCATTGCCGCGAGAATCAGGCCTCTGCGCGTTGCCCGAGTGCGATGCCCTGCCTGGAGCGAAACGACAGGGGCAGACAAGAGCCCGGGCGATGCACCCATGGCAGGGACAAGACCATGCGAATTCTCATCACAGCCGGTCCGACACGCGAATACATCGACACGGTGCGGTTCCTCTCGAACGCATCGAGCGGACGGATGGGGATCGCGCTGGCGGCCGCCGCTTTGGACGCCGGCCACGACGTGACGCTCCTGCTGGGCCCGGTCTCGCTGGACCCGCCGGCCGGGGTTTCCGTGGTGCCCTTCGTCTCCTGCTCGGACCTTGCCGATGCGCTCAGCGAGCACTTCCCTGACACCGACGTGCTCATGATGGCCGCCGCGGTGGGCGATTTCCGCCCCGAGCGGATCTACCCCTCCAAACTCCACCGCCGCAACGGCCCGATTACCCTGCGTCTCTACCCCACCGATGACATCCTCGCCGGGATCGCCGCCCGCAAGCATGCGGGGCAAACGATCGTCTCGTTTTCCGTCGAGGACGGCAGCGAGGATCAGGTGCAGGCCAAGGCCCGCGAGGAAATGCTCGCCAAGGGGGCGGATTTCTGCGTGGTGAACCCCCCTGCCGCCATGGCTTCTGGCGAGTCCGAAGCATGTGTGCTCAGCGAGCGCGGGGTCGCGGTGCCCTGGGCCCGTCGCGAAAAGGCCCAGCTCGCCGGCGAGATCGTCGCGCTGCTGTGCGGCTGAGGTCAGTCTACTTCAGGTGGCCCTTCTCGCGGAGGAAGCGGCGGATGTCGCTTAGTTCCTTGCCCTGAGTGCGGGGGTCCTTGCGGGGGTCGAACATGAAGAGGATGAGGGTGGCTTTGCGCAGGGCGGTGGCCGCCGCCTCACGTACGTGAACGTCCGGGTCGCTCAGGGCATCATACAGGTCGGGGATCGCCTGATTGTTCTCGGTGCTGGTCCATTTCATCAGCCCGCGAGCAGCCCCCCGTCGGACGTGGACATTCTCCTCATTGGCGAGGATTCGCGCGAGTGGTTTGGGGTCCATCGTCTCGAATCGCCCCAGCGTGGCGGCCGCCGCGGAGCGAACGCGCGGATCGCGATCGGGGTCTGCCAGAACCACTTCGAGCGACTTTCGCGATTCCTCATCGCCCTGCAGGCCGAGATTGCGGACGGCCGAGAGCGCGGTGTTCCGATCGGGGTTGGCGGTCAGCTCGATCAACTGCTTGCGTGAGGTCTCGCTCTTCTCTTTGCCGATACGGTCGATGCGGTCTTCGGGGGCCTCGGACGTTTCGAGAGGTTCGCGGTCGCCCATAAAAGTCCAGGCGACCGCGGCAAGGCAGACCAGCAGCCCCGCACCGGCCAACACCATCCAACGTTTGTTCTGATCATCCATGGTCGTACAATCCGGTCAGTCGATGTTTTCGCGGGCATACCAGTGCTCGGGGTGCAGCGCGGGGTCCATCTGGGTGGCCGACCGCTGCACCACGCTGCCGTCCACCAGTAGAACGTTGGCCTTGTCGAAGTGGCGCGGGGCGAACTCCTCGTCGAAGTCGTCCAGCGTTGCCCCGGAGTAGCTGGCCACGAGCTTGTTGTAGTCCAGCAGGAGCGTCTGCTGGGCGTCGTAGGGCGAACGCTTCACTGCGTTGCTCATGCCATAGCTCGCCGGCCCGCTTCCACCAACGTTGAGGTCCACCTCGTAGGGGAAATCCGCTGGATCTCGGTAATCCGCACCCGAGAGCTTCGCGACCAGATCGTCCTCGTAGTCGGACGCGCCGTCACCGTCGGCGTCGTAGCAAAGCCAATGCCTGCTCCCGTGCCCG
>CAZYIH010000115.1:4233-9454 GCA_964646915.1 uncultured Planctomycetaceae bacterium
CCTTCCGGTCCCCACATGATGAAGGCGGTCCCGGCTTCGGGTTCGATCACCACTCCCGCGTCGTCCTCATAGCCGACCTCGAAGTTTTCCCCGTCGATCGATCGGCCGTACGTGCCGTAGTAGCGGCTCCACTCAGGCCAGCCCTCCTGCCCTTCCCAGTTGCCCTCATACCGCTTGGAGCCTCCAATGGTAACAATGCGGTGTGTATCGCCCTCGCGGGAGCTGAAGTAGCTGAAATCTTCGCTGGTCCGCACGTCTTCGAGGTAGAACCCGGCGTTGGTCTTGCCGTTCTCGATGAGATACCACTGGCGCAGGGCTTCGTAGTCGCTGTCGGTCTCGAACTGGTCTTTCGGGCACAGCGCCAGTCCCGCCCCACCGCGGCTGGAGATGTCCGAAAGCCACATCGCGGCCTCCGGAAGCAACTGGTTGAACCGCCCGCCGCTGGAAACGCGGTTCGGGTCCGAGGAGAGCATCGGGTGGAGCTTGTGCTGATTGGACGCGCAGATCGTCGCGTACGCCACCTCCCGAGCCTGCTGCAGCGACGGCAGAAGAATGGCCACCAGCAAAGCGATGATCGCCAGAACCACCAGCAACTCAACCAGCGTAAAACCCCTGCGGGAACTCCGCCGGCCCGTCGAGAAACGATTGGCTTGGATACCCATGATAGTACTCCCACAATGTCACGACAGGAAAGGATGTGATCATCGAAAATCAAAACCCACCTGTGTATTATCACCTGATATACGCCTCAAAACAATATCAAAACGCATCATTTAGTTTGCTAAAGCGATTGAGTCTGCATTGCGATGGATCGGAACTTGAGGCCGCGACCCCAGAGCGATAGCATGACCGGTCGACCACGGAGAGGACTCGCCATGCAACCCAGACCGCCCGGCCAGGGGCAGGGACAATACGGAGCCGAACACATCGCCCTGCTGACGGGGCTGCTTTCGGCGGCGGCCCTGCTGGCGATCGGCATTCATATGCGACCCGCGATCGGATCGGTCTGGCTTGCCTTCGCGGCGGCAGGGCTGGTGGACGTGTTCATGGCCGTCGTGCTGTACAAGCGGATTCGCCTCAACCGCCTGAAGTGCCCCCACTGCGGCAGCCTGCGGGCGATCACCCCCGACGGGCTCCAATGTCCCGACTGCGATCGCTGATCGCTGGGGGTGCGGCGGCTGTGCGGTCTTCGGGCCCATCGCGGCCGGCATGTCCGATTGCATTCCGGCGGGTCGTGCGGTATTCTCCCGGCCTTGAACTGATCCGAGTTATCCCACGACCCACGGAAGTGCAGACACGATGAAAACGACGAAATACGGCAACTTCTCGCCGGACGGCAAGGAATTCATTCTCACCGACCCCCTGCTGGACCGCCCCTGGATGAATGTGCTGAGCAACGGGGCGTGGTGCTACCTCGCCAGCCATCTCGGCGGCGGGTACAGCTTCCTGGGCAACCCGACGGTCGCCCGGATGAGTCGCTGGCACATCGACGGGGTTCCGCGCGACACGGTGGGCAAGTTCGTCTACCTCCGCGACGAGGACACCGGCGAGTGGTGGAACGCCAACGGCTACCCGCCCACCAAGCCGCTGGACAAATGGCAGGCCCACATCGGGCTGGGGTACAACCGCATCTCGGCTGAGCAGAACGGCATCGCCAGCGAGATCACGTACTTCACCCCCATGCCCGACGCCGCGACGGCCACCGGCGAGGATGTCGGCGACCCCTGCCTGCTGTGGACCGTCAAGCTCACCAACAACAGCGATCGCGAGCGGACCATCTCGGCGACCAACTACGTCGAGGTCGCGCTGGGCAACTGGTTCGAGGACACCTCCTGGCGCGAGTTTTACCTGCTGTTCAACCGCCAGGAGTACAAGGACGGCGTGATCTACACCCGCAACGTGCAGTGGGTGAAATACCTCGGCGGCTGGCAGGCGGCGAACTCCGACGCGAACAACATTCCGTTCGATTACGCCGTCTTCCTGGCCAGCTCGGCCGAGGTGACCGGCTACCAGGGCGACCGGTACGAGTTCGTCGGGTCGTATCGCGATCTGGCGGATCCGCAGGTGATGGACGCCGGCAAGCTGGGCGACAGCGTCGCCGTCGGGCGCGACGCCTGCGAGGCGCTGCAGCACCGCTTTACGCTGGCGCCGGGCGAATCGGCGGAATACGTGCTCATCTTCGGCGCGGTGGACAAGGACGCCGAAGACGCCTCGGAACTCACCGAGAAGTACAACACGCCCCAGAAGGCGGCTGAGGCGTTCGAGAACCATCAGGCGTACTGGAACAACGTCGTTTCCTCCCCGGTTGTGCAGACGCCAGACGACGACCTCAACAACATGATCAACACCTGGTTCAAGTACCAGGGCTCGAACCTCTCGTGGTGGAACCGCAACACCGGGTACTGCTACTTCGGGATTTACAACTTCGGGGTTCGCGACGCCTGCCAGGACGCCGTCGCGCGCCTGCCGCAAGACCCCAAGTGGGTGCGGGATCACATCGTCAAGCGGATCATGATCTGGCAGTTCGACGATGGCGATTACGCCCATGGCGGCAACTTCGTGAGCATGCAGGGCACGCGGACCTTCCACTCCGACGACCCGATCAATCCGCTGTTCATCCTGGCCAACTACTGCCTGGAAACCGGTGATTTCTCCATTCTCGAGGAGATGGCTCCGTGGGTGGACCCTGAGACGTGCATTTCCGGGCGGAGCAAGAAGCCCGACGCCTCGCTCTACGAGCACGCCATCGCGGGGATCGAGTTTTTCTGGTCGCAGTTCTCCGACCGCGGCCTGCCGTTGATTCTCAAGGCCGACTGGAACGACGCGCTGGATCAGCTCGGCAACGACCGCAAGGGCGAGAGCGCCATGCTCGCCGGCTGGGCGATCATCTGCATCGAGATGTTCTACCCGTGCATGGAGCAGATGGGCGACACCGATCGGCTGGCGGAGTACAAGAAGCGTATCGCCAAGCTGCGCGAGACGGTCAACGAGCTCTGCTGGGACGGGGACTGGTACTGGCGCGGCACGCACGATTCGGGCTGGGTGCTGGGCACGAAGGATCAACTGGAAACCGGCGGAGCGCTGTTCACGAACCAGAACGCCTTCGCGATCATCTGCGGGCTGGCGAATGACGAACGTCGCGGGAAGATCCTCGCGAGTTTCGATCGGTATCTCGACACGCCCTACGGCAGCCATTGCTTCTACCCGCCCTTCCCCGATCCGGAACCGCGTGCGGGCATCATTTCGCGGTTCGCCCCGGGCACGAAGGAGAACGGTTCGCTGCAGGGGCACAACTCGCGTTGGCGCATCTGGGCGGAATGCGCCGCCGGGCGAGGCGACAAGGCCTATGAGATCATCAAGACCATGCTGCCGCCGACCCGTCACGAAGCCGACCCGGACACGTACATGATCGAGCCGTACGTGGCTCCGCAGTTCACCTACGCTCCCCAGTCCGATCGGCCCGGAGAAGGCTCGCACGCCTGGGCGACCGGGACGGCGGCCTGGACGCTTCTGAACGTCTGGGAGCATCTGATGGGCGTTCGGCCGACGGTGGACGGGTTGGCGATCGATCCGTGCCTGCCCACCGGCTGGACCACCTGTTCCATGACGCGGAACTACCGCGGGGCGACCTACGAGATCGCCTTCACCAAGCCCGCGGGGCTCGGCAAGGGCAAGGTGACGGTCACGCTGGACGGGGCGACGCTGGAGACGCCCGTGATCCCGCCGGCCGGTGACGGCAAGACGCACCAGGTGGAGGTCACCATCGAACCGCCCGGGGCCTGATTGCCCGCAGCGAGGCCGATTGCGTTAATTTTCGGCCCATCGGACCGTTTCGAGGCGAAGCCCCCCGCCATCGGGCTCGTCTAAGGGGTTGTGACACTGGCAGCGAGTGAAAAGACATTCCGGGGCAGCGAGGAAGAACAGAAGCTGCTCGCCCGTTGTCAGAAGGGCGACAAGGCCGCCTTCGGGCAGATCGTCAAGCGATATGCCGGTTCGGCGATCGGCACTGCGCAGATGATGCTCAGCTGTCACATGGAGGCCCAGGACGCCTCGCAGGAGGCATTCGTCAAGGCATGGAAGAACATCAAACGGTTCGATGGCCGATCGAAATTCTATACGTGGTTTTCGGTGATCCTGCGGAACTGCTGCCGCGACCGCCTGCGCAAGCGCAAGGGCAAACAGACGGCTGAGCTGAACGACGGACACGTCGACGAGAACCCCCATTACGACCCCCACGGCCGAGTCGAGGCCGACGAGCGAAAAAAACGCATCCGCGACGCCGTTTCCTCGCTTCCGATCATTCACCGGGAGGTGATTGTCATGTCTCACTTCCAGGACATGTCCTACAAGGAGATGGCCGCCGAGCTGGGAATTCCCATCGGGACGGTCACCTCACGACTTCACGCGGCACGGAACGCCCTGAGAACTCAGCTGGAGGGCGAGGCGCCATGAATTGTGAACAGTTCAAACTGACGATGATGGCCTATATCGACGGAGAACTCTCCGACGAGCAACGGGCCCTGTTCGAGGAGCACCTGGAGACCTGCGAGTCCTGCCGGACCGAACTGGACTCCTACCAGGGGCTGGAAAGAGAGCTGTCGGAAATGACCTTCGCAGACCCGACCGACCAGGAACTGGAGACCTACTGGCAGGGCGTGTACAACCGCATCGAACGCGGAGCAGCCTGGGTGCTGGTGTCCATCGGCGTGATCTTCCTGCTGAGCTTCGGCGCGTTCAAGCTCATCGAGAACTTCATCGCCTCCGGCGAGGTGGCCCTGGCGCTGAAGATCGGCGTGGTGTGCCTCATCTTCGGGCTGGTGGTGTTGCTGGTGTCGGTCGTTCGCGAACGGCTGACCATCTGCCGGACCGACCGTTACTCGCGCGATGTGAAGCGCTGAGAAGGAGCCCGCCCATGATCTACGTGACCACCGAGACCGTTCCCGGCGCGACCATTACCGACGTTCACGGCGTGGTGCGCGGCAACACCATCCGGGCCAAGCACATCGGCCGGGATATCACCGCCCTGCTGCGCAACATCGTCGGCGGCGAGATCACCGAGTACACCAAGCTGATGGCCGAATCGCGCGAGCAGGCGATCGACCGGATGCTGGAAGAAGCCCAGGGACTCGGCGCCAATGCCGTGGTATCGGTGCGATTTTCCACCTCCGCCATCATGGGAGCCGCCGCCGAGCTGATGGTCTACGGGACGGCCGTCACGATC
>CAZYIH010000116.1:0-9384 GCA_964646915.1 uncultured Planctomycetaceae bacterium
CTTACTCTGGAATCCAGAACGTCTTCTGCTCGGTCAGCGGTTTGGGCGGGCCGTCCAGCTCGAGGGCGATGGTGGTCACCAGCGGGTCCGGCAGCGGCGTGGGCAGGTTCCTGAGGAACACTCTGCCGTCGCCTGTCTGCTCGAACGCCACCGGCGCACCGCCGTCGACCATGCGGGCCGAGAGCACTTTGTTGGCCAGCTCGGCGAAGCAGTACTCCCCGCGCGGGTCCTTGGTCAGGTGCAGGTACACGGTGTTGCCTCGCACGGTGGTCTGCGAGATGTTGTTCCACGCGAAGGGGCTGCGATCGGTGGTGTCCATGAACTCGCGGTTGCGTCCCAGCCAGTCGCCGGCGGCCCGCAGGATGTTCCAGGAGGGCTCGGGGATGGTCCCGTCCGGGCGGGGCCCGACGTTCAACAGCAGGTTGCCCGCCTTGGAACGGGCGGTGATGAGCATCTTGACGACGTCGGCAGGACTTTTCCAGTTTTCGTCGGTGGCGTGGTAGCCCCAGTTGTCGTTGAGCGTGAGGGCCGACTCCCACGGGCCGGGCTTATCCTTGAGGGATTGCTCGGAGACGCGGAAATCGTACGGCTCGCCGTTTCGCTCGTTGATGAGGATGTCAGGCTGACACCGGCGGACCCGCGTATTGGCGCCCTCCCCGTCCAACGGCCCGGGAATGCAGCCATCGTACCAGAGGATGTCGATCGCCCCGTAGCGGGTCATGAGTTCCTCCAACTGGGCCTGGTAGTAGGCGATGAACCGCTCGCGGGCGGCGTCGGATTCCCAGTCCTCGCTGAGGGGCCAATCGCGCGCGAAGGCGGCGGGATAGTCCGGATGCGTCCAGTCGGCCACCGAGAAATACAGGCCCACCTTCAGCCCTGCCGACCGGACGGCCTCCACGAACGGGCCCACCAGGTCGCGCCCGGGCCCCAAGCGTGCGGCGTTGAATTCCGTCGTGTCGGTGTCCCAGAGGGCGAATCCGTCATGGTGGCGCGTGGTGAGCACGACGTACTTCATGCCGCACTCGGCCGCGAATTTGGCCCAGGCGGCAGGGTCGTACTGCTCGGCGCGGAAGTTTTCGGCGTATTTCCGGCGGTATTCCTCGAAGGGAATCCGCTCGCGGTTCATCACCCATTCGCCCCGACCGGCCACGGCGTACGGGCCCCAGTGAACGAACATTCCGTACCCGGCCTGGATAAACCAATCGCTTCTGGACACAGCAAACTTCCTTTCAGGTCAACGCTCTGTGGCGGTCAGGCCAATAATTTCCCCGGCCCGCACAGCCTCGTAACTCGGAGGGAATGCTATCCATCGACCGATGAAGATGCCACCGTTTTCCCCCGCCGACGACGCCGGATGCCCGGAACCACCGTCCACAGCGGACGAACCGGCCTCTCGCGAGGCCGCGCCAGCGGGGCGGGAGTTTTCAGACGCGGTTAAGGATTGGAAATTCCATGTGATATTGAGAAGAAAAACTCTGGACAGATATTGTATCTGTGGTATATTGACTCCCGTGGGAGCAGTCTCCCGGCCGCCGTATGACGGGCGCTCACCCGTTGGCGTTGGGGGCTTCTCTCCTGCCGATTGATCAAAATTGGCTTGTGTTTATGCTCGGAGCCCCTGTGTATGGAAGGCTCATTGCTCATTCAAACAAAAGGGCGCTTCGGAGCGTCCGAACGTTAGGGAGGTTGAACCATGTCTAAATGGACGATTGCCATTGTGGCAACATTGGCTGTTTCTGTCTTTGCACCCAGTGCGCAGGCAGGGTTGGTCAACGGAGACTTTGAGACGACAGAAAATATCACGACAGGGGGGTGGCCGGAGACCTTCGGCGACTGGGTGGGCGACGCCGCCTCGTTTGTAGGGACCGACAAGGGCATTTCCCCGCAGAGCGGATCACAGATGATCCGGTTCGACGGCAGCGACTACCGCGGTGCCCATCCGACTAACGTTGAGTCTCAGCTCGGTCAACTTGTGGACCTCACGCCCACCCAGGGTAACGGGACCCACACCGCGGAGTTCTCGGGCTGGTTCAACCGTGTCAGCGGCGACGCCCAGACCGACACGGAATTCCGCGTGGAAATGTACGCCATGCAGGGCAACCCGGCCAACTCGACGAATATGCGAGTCAACGGGACCTACCTGGAGAAGACCGAGAGGACGTTCCAGGCTTCTCCCAACAACTGGCAGGAGTTGAGCACCGCGATGCTCATCCCCAACGGTACGGACTTCCTGCTGGTGTTCGCGGTTGCGGTGGAAAACGTATACAACGACGCGTCCAACCCGGAATACGACGGCCATTACGGCGACAACTTCCAGCTGAATATCACCGCGCCGATCGGCGACGACGACGGCGATGACGACTACGGCGATGACGACGACGATACCCCCCGTGCCACGCTGACCTACGACCAGACCACCGGCGAGGTGACGCTGGACACGCTGGACTCGATCACGCAGTTCACGCTGATGAGCCCGAACGAGTTCCTGGGCGGGACGATTTTCCCGAATCCCCCGGGAAGCAACATCGACCTGTCCAACGTGATCCGCTACACAGATCTCAGCGCCACCGGCTGGACTGGAATCATCAGCCTCGGCGAGATCCTCAATAGCGGATATACCAAGCAGGAGCTCATCGACACCATCCTCACCAGCGCCACGTTCTACGTGGATGGCACGAACGGCCCGTGGGACTTCGAGATTGATGTGATCAACGAGGTTCCCGAACCGCTCACCATGTCCCTGCTGGCGACCGGTGGATTGGCTGTCCTCCTGCGTCGACGGAAGAAGTAGGACGCCGAAGAGTTTACGGGAACGATCCTCGCCGAGAGGCGACGATCCTACCTCCAGAACAACGCAGCCGGTTTCCCCGCGGAAATCGGCTGCGTTTCTGTGCGCTGCCCGTCGCTCCCGGGCTTACCAGCGGCCGACCGGCCCGATGCTCACGCCCAGGCAGCGACGCGTTCGCCCGGATACCGCCACCCGGTCGGCCAGGCGGATCGGCCAGACATATACGATGCCCTGCTCGTCGCACACGCACAGCTCCCTGCCCCGCAGCCGCGGCGGGACGCCCGCCCCGCAGAGCAGCTCCGAGACGCTCTGCGAACCGCTCAGGCCCAGCGGCTCGATGCGGTCGCCCGCACGTCTTGTGCGAACGGTCAGCTCGCCGACCACCGCACCGGCGTCCAGCAGTTCGCTTCCCCTGGGAAGCTCCCGCGCCCGGCCGATACACTCCTCAGCCCCGCCCGCCCCCAGGCTCTCCAGCCAGGTCCGCGCCTCCAACCCGCCCGGCAGCGAGACGGGTTGGCCGATCGGCAGCGTCGTCTCGAACGGTTCGACCTCGCGCCACGCCTGCCGCGTTGGGCCGATCATCAGCGCGTCGCCCTCGACCCACGCCCGGAAGTCTCCCGGCAGGTCGCACACGCCCCGGCCGTCGTGGGCCAACTCCATCAACCGATCGACCCACTCAGCCCCGAGACGATCCATCGGTGCGCTCACTCGACCCAGCGCCGCCCGCACCGCCTGCCGGGCGACGGCCGACCCTGCCTCGCGCAACGTGGTCCGCTTCAGCGAGACGCTCCCATCGCCACAGCCCTCGGTCAGTCCGTCGGCCAGTTGCTCCAACAGCCCCCCTGCCTCGCCGGCCGCCTGGACGATCCGGAGCACCGCCTCGTCCACCCGCGGGTTCAGCCGTCGGCGCAGCTGCGGCAGCAGTTCGTGGCGGATGTAGTTCCGCGTGATCGTCGTGTCGCGGTTGGTGGCATCCTCGCGCCATTCCAGCCCGCCCGACTGCCCATAGGCCAGCAGCTGATCGCGTCGCAGCCCCAGCATGGGGCGGATCAGTCTCACTCCTTCGCCCATCGCCCGGGACGCCCGCATCCCCGCCAGGCCGCGAAGATGCGCACCGCGAAACAGCCGGAACAACGCCGTTTCCACCTGGTCATCGGCATGATGGCCCAAGGCGACCGCCTCACAGCCGCGATTGCAGGCGACCTCTCTGAGAAACGCCAGCCGCTCGTGGCGGGCAGCCTCCTCCACGCCGAGCCCCTTCTCGCCGGCGCCGGCAGCCACGTCACGTCGCTCGATGACGCATTCCAGTCCGCGTCGACCCGCCAGGGCATGCACGAATTCCGCGTCGGCCCGAGATTCCTCGCGCAGGCCGTGGTCCATGTGGGCCACAACCAACGTCCAGGCGGGCGTGTTCTCGCAGGCCAACTGCTCCAGCACGTCCAACAGCACCACGCTGTCCAGCCCGCCCGAAACGGCGACCACCACGCGATTTTCGGCAGCGATGAGCCCACCGGCGTCGATCGCACGGGCCACCTCGCTTCGCACGCGGGTCTGGATGGAATCGTCTTTGCTCACCGGAGTTTGCCTTTCCGTTGCAGCCTACGGGTCGGCCGATATACTAGCACGTTCATCGAGAGGATTCACAACCGCATGCGAGCAACCCCCAGACAGCGCCATTTCGTCGCGATCATCCTCTTCGCCGCACTGTCGGCCGGCGCGGGGGCCCTGGCGTGGACCGAAACGCACCTGAGCACCTCGCAGATTCACCTCGCCACCGCCGCGGCCAAACGCGCCCAGCCCCACCGCCTGTACGTCCATGACCCCATCTTCGGACCCAGCAGGCTCTGGCGGCTGACCAGCCCGGCCGTCCATGGGCTCATGGAACTCGTCCTCGTCCCAACCGACTACCGCGACCTGACGCTGCCCTACCGCACCGTGGCCGGGGCGATGGTCTTTCTGTTCCTGTGCGGTATGTACGCGCTGATCTACCGGCAGACCCGCTCCTGGAGCATCGCAGCAGTGGTGGCTGTCATGAGCTCTGTCGTAACCGAAACGCTTGGTCGAGCGCAGTGGGGCATCGGGCCGCTGGCGTCCATCACGCCTTACGGAGTGGTCATCACCGCCACCCCGTGGATCGTGCTCTCGTACCTCCATTACCGCCGGCAGTGGCGCGTGGTGCTGGTATTCCTGGCGGTCGGATTGCTGGGCAACATTCACCTGGATGTCGCGCTGAACCTGGCGCTGATCCTGACGCTGGTGTACCTCGCGGAGCATCGTTTCGCCCCCTCGGCCTGGCCGATGGGTCTGGCGTGCCTGGGGTCGGCGGCCCTGGGAGCTTTGCCGTATGCGGGATACTACCTCGCGATGGTCCAGCACCTCACCACCGGCCCGTCGGCCGACCCGGCTGCGGTGGCCAGGGCGTTCGAGATGGGGCAACTGGCCGTGCTCTACCCCAACGTGCTGGACTCGCTGTTGGATTGGCTGATCGTGATCGCCCTGCCCCTGGTGGCGTCGGTAGCGGTGCTCCTGCGATTCGAGCGGTTCCGCGTGCGAGACGCCGGTGTCTGGCTGAGCTTTCTGCTGGCCGGGGCAGCCGTCTCACTGGGACTGCACGGAATCAGCCAACTGGTGGGCATCCTGACGCGAACGGCCCCGCCGGTGATCGACTTCATCCAGGCTTCGGCCCTGCTCATGCTCCCGCTGTACGTGCTGTTCGCCCAGGCGCTGACGCACCTGTTCCGCCTGGTGGGTCGCCACCGCATCTGGCTGCAACTGGTCCTGGCGGGGCTGGTGGTCGGCTGGGTGCTTCCCTCGGACAACCTCCAGCCGGTGCGTCACTGGGCATACGACGCGTTGACCGCCCACATGGAACCGGGCGAGAAGCCCCGGCGCGTCCAGGCGATCGAGTTGTCCAACCAGCGCCACGCCGAGCGCGTCGCCATCGCCGAGTGGGCCCGCCGCAATTCCGACCGGGCCGCGGTGTTCTGCATAGACGACATCGAGTTCCGCATGCGATCGCGCCGCTCGATCATCACCGCCCGCCAGGACGTGCGCTACATTTTCTACCTCGCCCCGCAGAAACTCGACGAATGGATGGCCATCCAGGGACAACAACAGACGCTCCTGAACCCCAAAGCCCCATTGCAGGACCTCGAAGAGTTCCGGGCGTGGTTCAGCCGATTGGCCGAGCCGTCCGGGAGCGTATTCCGTGATGTCTCCGAGTGGTACGTCGTGCTGCCGGCGAACATCGCCCCGCAACATACCGGGGCCGCCTCGCGAATCGCCCCCGAAGGCTGGGGCGAGCAGTACCGTCTCTATCGAATCCCGGTGGAGTAACTGCTCCTCCCCTCAAAGACACGCTGGAAACTGCCGTCCCCTCGCCCTAGAGTGACGGGCGGTTTCCGTACAGAAGAGAGTCTATGTATACTCCGGCACAGAAGAAACGCAGGTTGTTCCGCTCGTGGACGTCACGTCACCCCATGTGGTGCGCCTGGCAGGTCACCTACCGCTGCAATTTCCGTTGCCGTTTCTGTGGCTACTGGCGCGACCCGATGGGACTTCAGCCCGAACCCGACGTCTCGCAATATGCCCTGGGCGCACGCAAACTGGCCGGCTTCGGGACGATGATGATCTCGCTGGCCGGTGGCGAACCGTTCCTGCGGCAGGACCTGGGCGAAATCGTTTACGAGATCGGGCGGTACCACTTCCCCTTCGCCACCACCAACGGCTGGTTCGTGACCGAGAACGTCGCCCGGGAGATCATGCAGGCCGGGGCGTGGGGCGTGTCGGTGAGCATCGATTACGCCGATCGGGAAACGCACGATGCGGCGCGAGGCATGGACGGGGCGTGGGAGCAGGCCTGGCGGGCCGTCGAGCTGCTCAGCGAGGCCCGCGTGCATCCCTGGCAGCGTGTGAACGTGATGGCTGTCCTCTTGCGGGACAACGTCGACCAGCTCGATGACGTCATCCGGATGGCCCACGAGCGGGACGCATACTTCATGATCCAGCCGTACGGCCAGGCGAAAACGGGCTCGGCCGCCCACATTCACAACGACGGCCCGGTCGCGCCGAAGCTCCTGGCGCTGCATCGGAAGCACCCGAATTTCCTGTCCAACCCGATCTACCTCTCCCGGTTCGATGAGTATCTCGCCGGGGGCATTCCCCACTGCCGCGCCGGGCGGGCGTTTTTCAATATCGACGCCGCCGGCGACGTGGCGATCTGCGTCGAACACAAGCACGAACCGGTGGGCAACCTCTACCGCGACCCGCCGAGCGTGCTCCACCAGCGCCTGCGACGACGCAGTAAAACAAACCGCTGCACCGCGTGCTGGTATAATTGTCGTGGGGAGGTGGAAAGTCTCTACCAGCCTCGCAGCCTGCTGGCATCGCTGCCGACGTACATCAAAAATCACGGTCGACCGTCGCAGAAAGTGGACGCCTCCGCTGAACCCGACAAACCCCGGCCGTGACGAACCCCAGCGAGCCGCCAGGCGGAGCGATTCGCCCCGAACACGCCACAGCCAACCACGGACACGAGAGAGCGTCCGAATGAATGAGATTCTCGCACCTTCGTTTCACAAGCACTGGCGACAGCGCCGGCTCGTGCGGCGGGCCCTGCGTCACGCCGGGCGCGCGTTTGGGTTGGGAGGCATGTTCGCCTGGAAGCTGGACGACCATTGGCTTCGGATCGAGCGTCACGAAATGACCATGCCCGGCCTCGGGGCAGATCTCGACGGGGCGACCCTCGCGCAGATATCCGACCTGCATCGCAGCCCGGTCGTGCTGGAGCGCTACCTCGGGCGGTGCGTCGAGGCGATCAATGAACTCCAGCCGGACTTCATCGCCATTACCGGAGACTTCATCACCGGCCCCGCCCATTACGCCCGGCGGGTGGCGATGGTGCTGGATCGGCTCCACTCGCGGATCGCGACGGTCGCCTGCCTGGGCAACCACGATTACGGGATGATGCACCCTTCGGGGCTGGGGACCATGCGGGGATTGGCCCACGCCGTGACCGAACGCCTCGGCCACATGGACATCTTCGTGATGCGCAACGAGGCGAGGATCTTCCACAAGGGCAACGCGTCGCTGCAGTTCGTGGGGCTGGAGGACTACTGGACGAGCTTCTTCAACCCCGAGGAGGCCTTCGAGCTGGCCAGGCCGGACGTGCCCACCATCGCGCTGTGTCACAATCCCGACGCCGCCCCGCTGCTGGGAGACTTCCCGGCAAGCTGGATCCTCTCCGGGCATACGCACGGCTCGCCGCTGCCGACGGGCAACCTCACCGGAAAGGTCCTGCCCAGCACGAACCGCCACTTCTCAGCCGGCCATTACCCATTGGCCAACGGCACGCAGCAGTTGTACGTCAACCGCGGGCTGGGCTACGGACGGCGATCCAACCTCAACTCCCGCCCGGAAGTGACGCTGTTCACCCTCCGCTCCGCCGAATGAGCGATCAGTCCCACGGGACCTGCACTTCGATCCGCAGATTCGACAGGAACGGCCAGCCACGCGCCGCCGGGGCCGCCCCGAACGTGTCCGACACCCAAGGCCGATCGCCCATGCCCACCCATTGGCTTTGCTTCTCGAAGCGTTCGGCGTACATGCTTCCCCGCGCCCGCGGCAGCGCGTTGCCCACGTAGATCCGCTCCTGGTTGCTGGCGAAAGACCAGCTCGTCCAGTCGCCCGCCTCGGTAGCCCGCGCCAGCGGCGAACGGGCGATGAGCTTGTCCGGTTGGCCATCGCCATCGGTGTCGGCGTAGGCAACATAGTAGAACTCGCCCAGCGCGCCGGCTTCTGGGTGGGCCATCGACACACGGTAGGTCGTCGGCCCGTCGTTTTTCTTCAGCGTTCGCGTCAATGGCGCCCGCCAGACCTGCACCCGGTGGGGCATCACGTGGGTCTCGGAGATGGGCTCTGCCACCCCGCCGCCGCCGTCCTTCTTGAGGGGTGGAACCTTGTCGGCGGTGACCACCTTGCCGGTTGGCTTGCCGAATTTCGTGTCGTCATCCTCCAGCGTCTTGAGGGTCTGCCGACTGAGCGCCAGGAGCGTTTCCAGCTGCGTTTCCAGCGCCTTGGCCGATTTCACTTTCCGCCGCGCGACGGCCTGGGCGTTCTCGTCCTTTGCCTCGGCGAGCGCCTTCTCGGCCGCCTTACGGGCAGCCGTCTGTTTTGCCAGCCGTTGGGCGTAGGTCTTCACCCGTTTCGCCGCCAGCGCGCGCTGCTCAGCCAGCAGCGTCTTGAGCGTTTTGGCGGCGTCGGCCGTGTTCGGATCGCCCGAGGAGGTCGCCTTGGTCGTGGGCGTGGTCGGCTGGGCTTGGCGGACCTGCTCGTGGAGGACCCACGCCTTGCCATTCCACGTCAGCTCGTCGCGGTAGGTCCGTCCGCCGGAGCTGACGAAGGTGGTCTCTTCGGTGGACAGCGACCGCAGCCCGCGATCGCCCCGGTTGAGGCGGAGAATCCGCACGACCCGGCGGATTTTCCTGTCGGTCGAGGGGATCTTCGAGAGGTCGGCTACGTCGCCGTCCTCGTAGGTTACCTGGTAGTACACCGTGCCGCCGCGCCGCTGGGCAGAGGCGATGGACGGGTCGGCCAAC
>CAZYIH010000117.1:0-9367 GCA_964646915.1 uncultured Planctomycetaceae bacterium
CCGACGCCTGAAGGAGAACATGCATAGCCTCACACACCACTTGCCTGCAGCACGACTCAAGAACCATCCCACTTGCTTTTCCTTTCGTCTCTTCGCCAGCGCGATATGCCATAGAGAATCCCCAGGCAACAGCAGATAACCCAGGTACAGATACCGAGAGCCGAAACGCGTGCCTGCTGGTTGCTGTCCTCCCACATTTCTGGAAGGGCCAGCTGTAGCATGCCGGCTACTATACTCACAAGAAACACCACAAGAATAGCGGATTGAATCACGTACGGAAACACTTCGCTCATGTTTCTACGCATCTTACTCATTTGCCAACATGCCTTTCAGCACCACCACTACTGGCCCCGCCAGAACCTATGTTTCATATCTCAGCAAACAGATCACTCTTCTTGTCCACTTCTCGCCATGTCCGAACATTAGACGCCACCTTACCCTGTCAACGCAGACAACGGTATGCTGTCCCCGGATGTCGGTCCATCACGAACTTCCTGCCTCGGCAGAGACAATCGACCGGCGCTACTCTGCAACGATCCTCACGCGGACGTGCTCCGGCCACGCCACTGATAATGCGTCCCAGATGGCCTCTCTGGTTAACTGCCCCTCTCCTATTCCTTGTGCGTACTTCACTGTCAGTTCGCTCAACTGCACCAGCCGCTCCAGGCCAGCCAGCTCGGGCTCCTTCTCAACCCTGACTCGCAACCTCCGCAGGCCCGGCAGCTTGGCCAACTCCTGATTCACCTCCGGGCGTGTTTCACGGAGAGACAGCTCACGGATGTTCCTGAAGTGGTGGACCGTGCCGGGAGACAGCATGGTCACACCGAGAGTCGTTAATCCGGGCACCTGCCCGAGAGCCTTCGCCGTCTCCGCAGACAACTCCGGTCTACCCCCCGTGATTCCCGACTTGTAAACATGGAGCCGGCGCAGCCGAGGCAGCTTGGCCAACTCCCTGTAAGCGATCGAGTTGGGTTCGTTACCGGGACAAGGCCAAAGGGTAACATCCTCAAGTGTTTTCGACGTGGACAGCGCTTTGACGGCATGGTTCGTCAGGTCGTTGTACCCGAAAGAGAACCACTTCAGCTTCGGCAGCTTCCCCAGACGCACCCAGCCCTCCTCCTCGATTGCTGACCCCCAGAGGAGAATTGATTCGAGCTCCGGCAAGCTGCGAGCGGGCTGAGCAGGGATCTTAAGCCTGCCCCTGGAGAGGGTCAGATGCCTCAGTGACCGGAGCCCCGCCAGATTCAGGCCCCCCTTCACAAAACAGTGCGGGTTTACGATGTTCAGGGACCGCAGCCCGTGCAGCCCCGACAGGACGTCCCCGGAAGCGCGGGCATCGCGACGATATACGAACCCCCGCCCCAGCAGATGCAGCTGCCGCAATTGCGAGAGTCTACCCAATGCCTTCATGGACGCTTTCTGCATCTTCACATTGGCGAGGCAAAGCCTTCTCAGCGAACTCAGGTCAGCAAGGCCGACCAACATCTTCGGCGAAATGTCAGTCGGGTCATCTGTGCTTCCGACGAGGCGAATCCCCACCACCGGGCCGTTCGGCTCGGCGCGTTCAATGGTAGCCCCCTTCTCCTTCAGAAGATCGAGCGACCGGGCGACCATCGACTGTCTCGCCGGCGTTTTTCTGCTGTCCGCTTCGGATAGCGGCAACGTATCCTCAGCCTTGCCGCAGCCAAGCATGAGCAACCCAAGAAATGATGATGCACAGCAGACGAGGATCACATGCTGGATCGCTCGTCCTGGATGGGGGCTCTTCCGCATGGCAATTCAGGTGTCACTACTTCATCAGGATCGCCGCGACAATCGCCAACATGCCGGCCAGCAGAACCGCCATCACGACGATGCCCAGCTTCTTGAGCTGATTGGTGTGGGCTTCGACCTGGTCGCGGAGTTCGTCGTTGGCGTTGGAGAGGTGGTCGCGCACCTGTTCCATGAGCTCGGCCTGCGAGGCAGTGGCGCGGTTGTTGGTTTCGGTGGCCTCGTTGAGCTGGGCGAGCGACTGGATGACCTTCTGCTGGGTCTGCTCGGAGGTGTGCATGGACTGCTGGATCCCGTTGAGGCAGTCGGTCTGATTCTTGGCCTCGGTGGCGAGGTCGCGCATGGATTCGAGGATTTCGTCGTCGATGCCGGACTCCCGGAACTTCTCCAGCGCCTGGGCGATCTGCCCGGGCAGGGCGAGCTGTTCGCGCAACGCCGTGGACAGCGATGACATACTCTCGGGCAGGGTTCGCAGGGCGTCCATGAGCTCGCGCAGGTCATCGGGGTCCATTACCGGGCGGGTGTCAGCCAACTCGTCTTCCCGGGCGCGAACCGACAGGCCGTTCTCGTCGGAAGCCTGCTCGTCGGCTTGCTCGTCATACCGGTCGGCCTGGTCGGACTCGTCTGCGTCGGTCTGCTGGGCGGGCGGACGTGCGTCCCACGATTCATCCGCCTGGGCGGCGGCGTGTTCGACGCACTCGCCGCTTTTGGGTTGTTCAGCCATCGCCACCGGTGGGATGTTTTCGGACTCGTATCGGCTGGGCGGCTGTGAGGCGCCGGCGGCCGGTTCGATCATCTCTCCGTCGGGTGAACACGTTCGGATGCACGCCTTCTTGAAGGCAGAGAGCTTCCGTCCGATGGTTCCCCAGAATTCCTTGACGCTCATGTTCTCACCCTCTCCGCGAGTTTGTGGAGGTTGACGCCTTCTTCGGGGCGTCCTATCATCGCTCGCTGGTCTATTGTAAACCGGGATCGGGCGAATGAAAAGATTCTCTCTGGGATGGTTTTTGGCCCTCGCAGTGGTGGGGGCGGGTTGCGACCGACCGGCCGCCAGGCCGGGGGCCGACTCTCCGCGCATCGTCAGTCATTCTCCGGCGCTGACGCGGATTCTGATCGACCTGGGCCTCTCGAAGCACATCGTGGGCGTCACGCGGTACTGCCCGCCCGTTCCGGACGCGAACGTCCCCGCGGTGGGCGACCTGACCCGCGTGAACACCGAAGCCATCCTCGCCACCGAACCCGACATGGTGCTCATCCAGCAGAAAAGCGAAGACTTCGATCTGCTCAGAAGGGTCCGCCCGGATATCCGCGTGGAGCACTTCCGCATCGACCGCCTTGAGGACATCCCCGCCGCTGTCAAACGCATCGGCCGCCTGGTGGGCAAACCCGCCGTCTCCCGGAAGGCGGTGAAGGAGTTCCGCCGCAAGCTCTCCAGCGTTCGGGCGTCGGTGGCCGATCGCGATCGGCCCGCGGTGCTGTTCGTCATGGGCACGACGCGCCCCAGCGTGCACGCCGAGGGATCGTTCGTGGACGACCTGATCACCGTCGCCGGTGGTACCAACGCCGCCGGGCGGGTTCCGGGCAACCAGGCGTGGCGCAAAGCCACCCTCGAGACCATCGCCGCTGCCGCCCCGGAGGTGCTGATCGTCCAGAGCCCGTCCAGCCAGGCCGATGCTGCCCGGGAATACTGGTCGCGGTGGAAGCAGATCCCCGCCGTCGCGGCCGGGCGAGTGCACGTGGTCACCGACCAAGCCTGGATGACTCCCACGCTGAAGCTTGCCGACCTGGCAGGCGACCTGGCGGACATGATCCACCCGGACCGACCGACCGGAGAGGCGCGGTGAACGAGACTCCCACACCGCAGCCGCACCGCGCCCCCACGCTGGGGCGCCTGGTCGCCTGGTCGCTGGTGGGCTTGGCCGGGACGGCCATCGTCGCCCTGGCGTGCAGCTTTGTGGGCCCGTTCTCCCTGCCGGACGATCAGCCCTTCTGGACGCATCCGATCTGGCAGGCGCGTGTGGTTCGTCTCGCTGCCGCCGGTGTGGTGGGGGCGGGCTTGGCGATCGGGGGCGTAGCCCTGCAGGGCCTGTTGCGCAACCCGCTGGCCGAGCCGTACATTCTGGGTATCTCCAGCGGGGCGGGCGTTGGCGTATTGCTGGGCTTGGCGCTGGCGGCGAGGGTGGCGTTGCCGGACTGGCTGACCACGCCGGTTCTGGCGTTTGTCGGAGCCGTCGCCACCTGTGCGGTGGTCTTCGCGGTCGCCCAGCGGCGCGGCCGGCTGGACCCGTACACGCTGATTCTCTCGGGCGTGATCGTCAACGCCTTCAACGGCGCGATCATGCTGACCATCCACCTGTACGTGGACCCTTACCGCGTGGCCGAGTTCGTGCGGTGGGGCATGGGCGACGTGCCGGACACCCTCTCGACCACCCGGTTGGCGGTCGGAAGCGGGTGTGTGCTCGTCGGCGGGCTGGCGTTGCTTTGGCGCGGGGCTGCTCTCAACACGCTGGGTCTGGGCGACGAAGTTGCTGCCTCGACCGGCGTGGGCGTGGACCGTCTGCGCGTGGAGGTATTCGGAGCTGTGGGGCTCATGACGGCTGCCGCGGTTGCATTGGCGGGTCCGGTGGGTTTTGTGGGTCTTATCGTTCCGCACGTGCTGCGAATGCTCCTGGGCCCGGACCATCGCCTGCTGACCCTGGCCGGGGCGTTCGGCGGGGCGGTGTTCCTCATGCTCGCCCACGCGCTGTGTGTGGCAGCAGGACCTCTGCTGAACGTGGACGCCGTGCCCATCGGCGTGGTGACCAGCCTGTGCGGCGGGCCTTTCTTCATCGCGTTGTTGCGTCGTCGCGGCGCGGAGGCGGGCTGGTGAGCGAACGACCTCCCATCCTCGAAGCACGCGACGTGACGTTCGCTTACCCCCGCGGCGGTCAGGTTCTTCACGGGGTGACACTCACGGCTGCCCCGGGTCGCCTGGTCTGCCTGCTGGGTCCCAACGGGTCGGGGAAGACCACGCTGCTGCGCTGCCTGCTGGGTCAGCTCGAACCGTCGGCCGGCGAAGTCCTGCTGGACGGTCAGCCCCTGGGGAAACACTCGCGGCGGCAACTGGCGCGGAAGCTGGCGTACGTCCCGCAGACGCCGAAATCGGCGTTCGCCTTCAGCAGTTGGGAGATTGTCCTGTCCGGACGGTTCGCCCACGGCAGCGGGCTGGGGTTCGCCTCGGAGCACGACCACGCCGTCGCCCGCCAGGCGATGACCATGACCGACACGCTCGAATTCGCCCCCCGAACGCTCGACGAACTCTCCGGCGGCGAGGCCCAGCGGGTGATGCTCGCCCGCGCCCTGGCCCAACAGCCGGCTGTGCTGCTGCTGGACGAGCCCACCAGTCACCTGGATATCCGCAACCAGTTGGCAATTTACGATCTGATGTGCCGCGTTGCCCACGATTGGCCGATGGCGGTGGTGTGTGTTTCTCACGATCTGAACGTCGCCGGGCGTTTCGCCGACGAGATCGCGCTGATGCGCGACGGAGCCCTCCTTGCCGACGGACCGGCGGGAGAGGTTCTCACTCGCGAGGCGATCTCGGCTGCGTATGATGTGGACGTGGACCTGATCGACGTGATCGGATCGCCCGTTCCAATGGTTCGCGCACGAATGAAACCGCCCGTCGGAGAGTCTGCCGACGAGAACGAATAGATCGATCGCATGGAAACCGAACACATTCACAGGCTGGACAACCTCGAAGACCAACTGCACGGCTGCGTGCTGACGATGGGCAACTTTGACGGGGTCCACGAGGGACATCGGCGGATCCTGCAGACCTGTCGTCAGTACGCCGAGCCGCACGGCGCGCCGGTCGTGGCGATGACGTTCGACCCACCACCGGACCTGGTGCTGCGCCCGGGCGACGACCCCCAGCGCATCGACCCGTTGCAGGTCAAGGCGAAGCTGCTGCTCGAGGCCGGCGCCGACGAGGTGGTCATCGTCACCGCCGAGCCGATGCTGCTGGCGATGGCACCGCTGGAGTTCATCGATCAACTCATCATGGAGCACTTCGCGCCGCGCCATATCGTGGAGGGTCGGAACTTCTTTTTCGGGCTGCAGCGCAGCGGCAACGTCGAGACGCTCCGTGCTGCCGGGGCCCAGCGGGGGTATCTGGTTCACGTGGTGGATCCCGTCCGCAGGGAGATCCGTGGCGAGTCGCAGCGGGTGAGCTCCACGCTGGTGCGCCTGCTCGTGCAGACCGGCCGGGTGGAGGAGGCCGGGGAGATTCTCACCCGTCCGTTCGCACTGTATGGCCGGGTGATCGAAGGGGACGGTCAGGGGCGGAAGATGAACTATCCCACCGCCAACATCGACCCGTCGGGCCAGGTCATGCCCATGGACGGCGTGTACGCCGGCCAGGCGGAGATCGAGGGTGAAACCTGCCTCGCCGCGATCAGCATCGGGACCAAGCCCACCTTCGGCGCCCACGAACGGACGGTCGAGGCGTACCTGCTGGATACCTCGGGCGATTATTACGGTAAGGGCATGACACTGCGGTTTTTCCGGTGGTTACGCGAACAGGAAGCGTTCCAAACCGCCGATATACTCAAGGAACACATCGCCGAGGACGTTCAGCGTGTACGAGAAATCTGTGACCAGTTCAGCCGTCCGTGATACCATCGCCGCCCGGATTTCCGAGGCGCGACGCATTCTCCTGTGTACCCACACCAACCCGGACGGGGACGGACTGGGCAGCATGCTCGCCCTGGCGCGATCGGCCCGGCAGGTCGGCCGGGAGGCGAGGGTGGTCGTCGCCGGTGAGGTGCCCCGCAAGTACGAGTTCCTCTTCGAGGATGAAACCCCGCTGGGCATTGACGACCTGTCCGCATCGGCAGACTGGGCCGATGTGCTGGTCGTCGTAGACACCACCGCCGTCGAGCAACTGACCGGCATGGCCGCTGCCCTTCAGGGTCGAGCGGAGAAGCTGGTGGTGATCGACCATCACGCCTCGGGCGGCACGCTGGGACCGCTGCAGTGGGTGGACCCCTCAGCCGCGGCGGCTGGGCTGCTGGTGGGCGAGCTGCTGGAGGAGCTCGATTGGCCTGTGGACGTGTCCGTGGCGCGTTGCCTCACCGTGGCGGTGCTTTCGGATACCGGATGGATGCACTTCTCCAACACCGACGCTCGCGTGCTGCGGGCGGTGGCAAGGTGGCTGGAAGCGGGCGTCGAGCCCGACGTGCTGTACGACCGGCTCTTCCAGCGCGACCGCGTCGAGCGCCTGCGTCTGATGGCCCGTGTCATCGACAGCCTCGAGCTGTATCACCACGCCAGGCTGGCGGTGATGGTGCTTCGCCGGAAGGACTTTGACCAGACCGGTGCCCGCCGCGAGGAGACCGAGAACCTCATCAACGAGGCGCTGCGCATCGAGACGGTGGACGTGGCGGTGCTGCTGACCGAGACACCCGACCGCATTCGCGTGAGCCTGCGAAGCCGCTGCGACGTGGATGTCTCGGCGATCGCCGCGGAGTTCGGCGGGGGCGGACACCCCCGGGCAGCGGGGCTGAAGTCCGACCAGCCGATCGACGAACTTCGCAGCCGACTGATCCGCTCTGCCCGGGCAGCGTTGGACCTGGCCTGAACGGCGGCGTCGCGAATCTCCGAATCGGCCGAACTTTCGGCTGTGGGTGTTCGTCCTAAATGACGGTAGAATGCACAGGGGAGTTGTGCGCACAGACCGGGAGAACACCATGGCCCGCACGTTGAGCCAATCGGACAGCGAACTGTTCATCGAGTATGCCCTACGAATGACGAAAGGGCGGATTCGACTGGTCAGTGCAGCCACCGCGATGCTGACGGTGATCGCCGCGGCGGCGGCGTTTCTGCTGGTAATGGTGGCGGCCGACCATTTCGTGGCCGGCGGGCTCTCGCCGACTGTGGCGATGGTGCTGCGGGTGCTGTTCGTGCTCACCGAACTGGGGCTGCTCACCGCGTTGGTGGTGGTTCCGCTGGTCCGGAAAATCAACAACCTCTACGTGGCCCGGCTGATTGAGCGGTCGCACCCGGAATTCCGAAACGACCTGGTCAGTGCTCTTCAGTTGGAAGGCGACGCGCGCGTGGGGGCGGGCTCGCTGCAGGCGATCAAACGACGCGCCGCCGGCGAAGTGGCGGAAGTGGAAGTCGAGTCCAGCGTGAACACGCGGGGCATTCGCCTGATGGGAATCGTCTGCCTCGTGGCGATCGTTCTGTTCGGCGGCTACTGCCTGCTCTCGGACAAGGCGGTTTGGCCTTCGGTGGCGCGGGTGGCGCTGGGCAACGATCAGATCGCCGCACCGACCATCACGCGTATCGTGCATGTCACGCCGGCCGGCGGGTCGGAAGTGCTCACCGGCAGGCCGGTGACGTTCCGGGCGTCCGTCGAGCAGCGCAAGGACAGCGACGTGGTGCTGAAGGTCTACCGCGACGGCGCCAATCGCCTGCTGGACGACGACGTTCTCGTGATGAAGCCCACCGGACGAGAGGTCCGTGGGGGCGAGGAATTCGTCGCCACCTGGCCCAGTGCCTCGGCGATGAACGGCAAGGCGGTGCGGTTCGAGATCGTCGCCGGCGACGCCAGGCGGGGCGGCATGCTCAAGGTGCTCCAGGCGCCGACCATCTCGCAGCTGCGCGCGACGCTGCATTGGCCCGACTATACGGGCAAGGGCGCCGAGCCCCTGCAGACCGGCTCGATCGAGGCCCTTGCGGGCACGCGCGTTTCGCTGGTGGCGGTGGCCAACCACGAGGTGCAAAGCGCCAAGCTTCGCTTCGAGAACGGCGGGGCCCGACTGATGAGCGTCGATGGGCATCGCATGCAGACCGAGTTCCGCGTGACCGACGACGACCGCTATCGCGTGGTGTACAGGGGCACCCACGCCCTGGTGGAGTACGACCGCGATTCGTGGTTCGCCATCCGCGTGTTGACGGATCGGCCGCCGATGGTCAAGCTCACCGAGCCCGGCGGCCAGGTCGAGCTGCCCGTCAACGAGACCCTGCGCATCACCGGCGAGGCGTCCGATGAGTACGGGCTGGCGAAGCTGACGCTGGTGGTCAACGAAATGGCGACCGGCCGCATCGAGCGGATCGACCTGGGAGAGTTCGCCGCTCCGGGCCCGTCGACGCGGTACATCGGGTACACCACGCCGGTCGAGCAGTTGGGTCGCGAGGGACAACGCCTTCGCTGCCACCTCGAAGCGCGCGACCATAAGGGCGACGATGGACAACTGACTCGGTCCGAGGCGTTCGAACTGCTGATTCAGCCGCCCGATGAGCAGCTCATCGCCCAGCAGCAGGCCCAGAAAGAGGCGATGGAGAACCAGCCCGACGGCGGCAGGCGGCCAGACGACGACGAGCTCACCGGCGAACGCGACGATCAGGCCCGCACCGACGAGGGCGCCGAGGGGGCGGACGACAGCCAAGCCGACGGTGGCGAAGACGACCAACTCGCCCGGCGCGACGACGATGCCGACGACGGCCAGCAGGACATCGAAGACCTCCTCGATCCCGACGACGAGGACGCCAGAAAGCTCGAACGCATCAAAGACCTCCTCGACCCGAAAGATGACGACGCCCAGCAGGGTCA
>CAZYIH010000118.1:0-9316 GCA_964646915.1 uncultured Planctomycetaceae bacterium
GGTCATGATCTTCGTCGGCTTGCCCAGGAGCGAGTTGGCGTCGGCGTCTTCGGCCATCGCTGTGACGGCGGGGAGGGTCAGTACGAGTACGGCCAGCATGCAGCGAGTGGCGCAGCGGTTCATGGTGTCTCTCCTTTTCTGGGCCGGCGCTAGTGGCCGACCATTTCGGTATCCCGTGTTTGACGTGCCCCTCAAATGGAAACGCCCCCGGTCAACCAGACGTTGGCCGGGGGCGGAATCTTCGTTTCGGTTGCTGCCGGCCTGGTTGGTTCAGTTGACTTCCATCGGCATGAGGACGTAGAGGAAGTCCGCACCGGCCTTGACCACGGCGGGCTTGGAGGCTTCGGTCATCTCGAAGCTGACCTCGTCGACGTCGATCACTTTCAGTGCGTCCAGCAGGAACTGCGGGTTGAAGGCGATGTCCACCGGGTCGCCGTCCAGGCTCGCCGGGCAGGAGACCTCGGCTTCGCCGGCTTCGGGCGCTCGGCTGGAGAGGGTCAGTTGGTCGGCAGCCCAACTGAACTTCACCCCGCGGGACTCTTCGTTGGTCAGCAGGGCAGCCTGGCGGACGCGGTGCTCGAACTCGCCGGTCTGGATGCTCGCCTTTCGCGTGCAGTCGGTGGGGATCACGTCGGTGTACTTCGGGAAGTTGCCCTGCACCAGCGAGCTGACCAATACCACCTGCGGCGTCCGCACGAGGACCTGGTTCTCCTGGAGCTTCACGCGCAGCGGGGCCTCTCCGTCGGTGGTTACGCGCTGGATCATGCCCATCAGCTTGGCCGGTACGATCGCCGTAACGTCCTCGGCGGCCGCCCTGGCGAGTGTGCCCTTCGCCTGGGCGAGACGATGTCCGTCCGTGGCGACCAACTGGAGCTTCTTGCCCGTGGCCTCCCACAGCACGCCGGAGATGGCGTAGTGGCTGTGCGCCTTGGCGGTGGCAAACAGCGTCTTTCCGATCATCTCGCTCAGGGCGACAGCGGAAATCTCGAAATCGCCCTCTTCCTCGAACTGGGCGACCTGCGGATACTCGCCCGGGTCGTAGCCGTACACCTTGAACCGCGAACCGGCGCCGCGGATGACCACCGCCTGCTTCTCGGATTCGATGGTGAGGCTGTCGGATCCGCTCTCCCGCACGATGCCCTGGAACCGGTCGACCGGGACGAGGACCTCGCCCTCTTCCTCGATCTGCACCGCGGAGATCTGGTAGCGGCAACCGACCTCGAGGTCCGTCGCCAGCAGCGTCAGCACGCCGTCGGCGGCCGAGAGCTTCACGCACTGCAGGACGGGCTTGGGCGTGCGGGAGGCGATGATGCTCCCCGCCAGCGCCAACGCTTCCTGCAAGGCCGTGGTCTGTGCAATCACCTTCATGGCACGATTCCTTCCGTAGCAAATGATGGGTACCGGAGTCCCCGGGCTTGCCGCTGCGCACGCTCCCGTCGCGCCGCGCATCGGCGAGGTTCGTTATACGGCCGCCGGCGAACGCATGCAAGACCGACGGGCCAAATTGTGTTCACTGCGGCCTGAGCGGCGTTTGTCATTGCATCTGCCGGTCAGCCGGTATAATGCAGGCCAACTCCGGTGACCCGTCCCGCGTGGGGACGTGGTGCGACCTGGCCAGACACATCGCGGAGGATGCGTCATGATTATCATCTGGGGTAAGATGCACCTGGGCAAACAGAAGGTGATCAAAGAGGAAATGGCGTGCCCGCAATGCAACAAAGATACCATCCTGAGCAGCTTCACCGCCCGGGTGTGGTTTACGCTCTACTTCATCCCGCTGATCCCGATGGGCAAGTTCCGGGCGATGCTCTACTGCCAATCCTGCAAACAGTTCTATGAGGTCAAGCCCAGCCAATTACCCACAAAGATCGCCGAGACCCAGCAGGAGTTCCGCAAAGCCCTCAGCGAGGGAGACACCGGGGAGATCGCGAGCAATATCCACCACCTCCTGCGTCTGGGGGCGTTCGCCGAAGCCGACACCGCCATCGACGAGATGCGCCAGGCGGGGCTTGCGCGCATGGCGAACCTGACCGCAGGATACGCCGCCCAGAAACGCTCCATGCCCCGCGTGGCCGAGGAGTATTTCGTGGGCATGCTCCATGAAGACCCCAACGACGCCGAGGCGCGGATGGCTTTGGGCGAGCTGTACCTGACCACTCGTCGCAGGGACGAGGGCATCGAGCAACTCCGCTACGCCTGCCAACTCGCCCCCGAGGCGCTGGACGCCCGCGGTACGCTGGCCGATGCCCTGGTGGCCCTCAAGCGGTGGGCCGAGGCGCGCGAGGTGCTCGAAGAAATGATTGCCATCGAGCCGGCCGTCATGGACAACAAGCCTTTCGCCAAGCTGGTGAAGAAGGCCCGCAAGAAGGCCCCCGCACCGGCGGCGGTCGAACCGAACACTCCGCAGGACAACCCCTACGCGGTCGGTTGAGACAGACGATAACTACTGACGGAAACGGAGCAGTCATGGCCATTCCCATCCCACCGGCGGTTCACGGCGATCTCCAGTCGCTTCTCGCGCTGGCTCGCCAGGAAGACCTCGGACCCGGGGACGTCACCAGCACCATTCTGCCGCCCGGCGTGCAGGCGGCAGGGCGGTTTGTCGCTCGCGAGCCGATGACGCTGGCGGGCATGCCGCTGCTGGCCGAGATCGCCCAGGCGTACGACGGCGAGCTGACCACCGAGATTCACGCCGACGACGGGGCGAAAGTTCAGCCCGGTGCGCTGCTGGCCGAGTGGCGCGGACCCGCGCGGTCCATGCTGTCGGCTGAACGGGTGGCGCTGAACTTCCTCCAGCGGCTTTGCGGGGTGGCGACGCTCACCGCCCGCTACGTGTCCCACGCCCACGGAACCCCCGCGAGGATCTGCGATACGCGCAAGACCACCCCGGGCTGGCGCGAGCTGGAGAAATACGCCGTCCGCGCCGGGGGCGGAACGAACCACCGACGCGGGCTCTACGACGCGATCCTCATCAAGGACAATCACCTGGCGATCCTCGCCGCCGCCGGCCACCCGAACCCCATCGCCGCGCTACCCGAGACCATCGCCACCCTGCGCGAGAAACACCCGGACCTGCAGTTCGTGCAGATCGAGGTCGACACGCTCGAACAGCTCGAAACCGCCCTGACGCTCGATGTCGAAATCATCCTGCTTGACAACATGAACCCCTCCCAGCTTCGGCGGGCGGTGGAGATGCGGGCCCGGGCGGGCAAGGCCGACGCCATCGAACTGGAAGCCTCCGGCGGGATCACCCTCTCGACCGTCGCGGACGTCGCCGCCACCGGGGTCGACCGTATCTCCGTCGGGGCGGTGACCCATTCTGCTGTGGCCGTCGATATCGGCCTGGACGTGCGGATCGGATGAGTCCCGCCGACGCCATCCTCGCCGGGCTGTACGACTCGGCGGGCGATTTCGTGGACCCCTTGGGCATCCCTCACGCCCCGCCCGACGGGGCGGGCCTGCGGGCTGCGCTGGCGGAACTGCGCGCCCGCGGACACGTGATCGAACCCGGACCGGCCGGTCAGCTTCGCCTGGTGCTCCCGGTCCGGCTGGACGCCTTCCTTCTGGAACGCAACCTGGATGTTCAGCGGATCGGGCGCTGTGCGATCTGCTTCGACGAGGTGGACTCCACCAACGACGTAGCCGCCGCCTCCCTGCGCCAGGGCGGCTGTGACGGGCTGGTCGTGACGGCCGAGTCGCAGCGCCAAGGGCGAGGCCGACTTGGACGACGCTGGCTGAGCCCCCCCGGAGCGAACCTCCTGATGAGCGTGGTGCTCGACGGACGCGATCAGCCGCTCCCCCCGCACGACGCGCTGACGCTGGCGGGCGGGGTGAGCGTCGCCGAAGCCGTCCACGTGGAGGGACGGGTGGATTGTCGCCTCAAATGGCCCAACGACGTGGAAATCGAGGGCGCCAAACTCGCCGGCGTGCTGGTGGAACTGCACAACACCCCGCCCGGGGCGATCGTCGGGATCGGTGTGAACGTCTCAGCCTCACCGCCGCCGCACGCCGTGGACCGACCGGCGACCCACCTGGGCGAGACAGCCGCCGGGCCGGTGGATCGGATCGCGCTGGGGCGGGCGATTCTCCGTCGGCTGGACGATTGGCTGGCGACGATCGCCGCCGATGGACGAGACAAACTCCATGACGCCTGGCTGTCGCGATCGGGCATGTTGAACCAGCGCGTGGCGATCGCCTCGGGCGGAGAAACCCACGTCGGACGCGTTCTGGACGTTCAGCCCGCCGACGGGCTGGTGCTCCGCTGCGACGACGGGCGAACCGTCCATCTGCCCGCAGCCGGCGCGAGTGTGCTGCCCGAGACTCCCTGACCTCAACCCCAACGGAACCGCCGTATGAGCGCCAAAGCAACCGACCACTGGATCCTGCCGGCCTTGCTGGCGTCGCTGCTGGTGTGGCTGATCTGCCTGGTCGTGCTCTCCTCGGCAGCGCTGGACCCCTCGCCGGTGACCACCGTATTGACGGCCGCCGCCCTGGGATTGGGCGTGGCGGTCGCGGCGAGGCTGCCCGGTAAGCTCGCCCGCGCGGTGCAGTGGGTGCTGGCGTGCAGGGGTCGAGCGAGCCTGCCCGATGTGGGTTTCGAGGAGGCCGGCGCCATCGACGACAGCGACGAACGCCGCGCTCGCTCGCGTCTGCCCGTGGTGGGCGCGGGCGTTGCCCTGGTCGGGTGCGTGGGCTCGTCCCTGCTGGTGTACCAGGCCGGGCACGTAGCCGCTTGGTTCCTCGCACACTACCTGCTCTCTCCGTGGGGCTGGGCGGCCGTGAAGTTCGTGCTGATGTTCGTGGCGATGCTGCCGGGCGCGCTGGGGTTGGCCGTCCTGCTTCTGACGCTGGTCATCACCCGTCGTCATGGCGGCCAACAGGCCTTCCAGCACGAGTTGCGCGATTTGCTGGCGGGGGCGGCGTTGGCTTCGGCAGTGACGGCAGGGGCGGTCTGGATGGGGCTTAATCTGCTGGGCGTCAGCTTGATAGCCGCCGTCGGCGTGATCGCATGCGGGGTTGCACTGGTGTTCCGCCCCGTGCCGCCGGGACCCCTGCAGACCGCGTCGCGCCCGTTGGAAATTCCCACAGCGTGGCAACGGCTGGCGGTGGTGCTGACCTTCGCACTGGGCGCCCTGGGCCTGGCTACGCAGTGGCGCGTGGGGGCGGACTCTCTCGGGGCGTCGTTATCCGGCGGGCTGCTGTGGTTGGCTGTCTCACTGGCGATGCTGTGTTGGCTGGGGCACCGGCGGGACGGGCGATCGCGTCCGCCCAGCCGATCCCGGACAGCCGGTTGCGTTATCGGCGTGGTGTGCGGGTTGCTGCTGCAGGTTTCGCTGGTGGGCGCGGGCGTCGGCGCGACCGGTGGAGGCTGGGTGCTTTGGCTGCTGGCCGCCTTGGGGCAGGTGCCCCTGGCGGCGATGTCGGCCACCATTCTTTCGCGCGTGCGGCGGGTGTTCGGTGCTTCGGGAGGCAGGCCGCGGATGTTCCTCTCGCTGGCGGGCGGCGGGTTGGCCTGCGGGGCGGTGGGATACCTGCTGCTGGCGGCGTCCCCGTCCGGGGCGCTGATCGCCCTGGGCGTCGCTCTCGCAACCGTGGTGGGAGCTGTCCTGCTGCACATTCGCCGGAGCGAAGAGCCTCCCCAGCAGATCGCCTGGGCGGTGTTGGGAACGGGCATGACCTGCCTGGTGACGCTGGCGGTGCTCCTGGGCGTTCGCGCGATGCACCGCCGGGTGGGCCGCCTCCAGGCGGGAAGCTGGTTGACGGTGTCCACCCCCGCCGGGCCGGCCATGCCAGACCGCGAGACATTCCGCAGCCAGGCGGTGGATGACGTTCTCGATGAGATGCTCGCCTCGGCCCGCGGCCAATGGGTCCGGGCGAGGCTGCAGGCCTCCGCGCCCGACGACGACCCCAACAGCCTCGCCGCCTGGCGAAGCTGGCCGGCGGACCCCACCGCGGTCGGCCAGGAAGGCTGGGATCTGCCCGCCAGGCTCATCGTCTCCCGCGACCACGTGGACGGTGTTCTCTATGAACCCCTCCGGGCCGACCATCCCTCGGCGTGGCGGGCGTACTGCCTGACGTCCATGCGGCGGCTGGGCACAATCTCGGCCGGCGGGACGGTCCTCCTGCGTACCCAGGCCGGCGCCGACCGGGCTGCGGCTGCCCTTGCCGTCGCGGTGACCTACCGCCATGCTCTCGGTGACGGCTGGGCGGTGTTGGACCTCCGCGGAGGATCGGTCGACCTGCTCATCGCCGGGCCGATCCAGCGCGTGACCAGACCCGCCGACGTGGAAGGGGCGATCGTGGTGAAGCTCTCGACGCTCGTGGACGCCCTGGGCCCGCTTCGCCCGATCCGCGTATTTCGGCCTGGCGGATGGGCGTGGGTGTCGCTCGACGTCGACCGCCTGCGACGCACGCTCAAACTGAAGGCGTCCCCGCGGCGCTCGTCCCTGCCGTTCTGAGGGCCTACGGAACGTTCAGCGGCTCAGCCGGTTCGCCGGCGCCGAGGATCACCGCCCCCAGCTTCGCCCGGATGAGATAACCCCACACGCGCAGGTAAGTCGGGCGGTATCGCAGCGCCTTGCGCAGGTATGGCAGGGCGGCGGCCCGCTTGCCCTCCGCCAGCAGCGCCTTGCCCGCGTGGTAGTTGACCTTCGCGAGGCGCTTCATCGCTTTCTCTGGCGGGATCACGTCCTGGCCGCCGCGCTCGAAGTAGAACCGTTCCAGCACGCGGACCTTGTAACGGTTGGACCGGGCGCGTTTCGAGCGGGTCAGCGACGTTTCCGACCAGCCTCGCAGGGCAAGCGGTTCGTTGATGAGCCCGAACTCGAACTTCGTGCTCACCCGCAGCCAGAACTCGTGTCCGATCGAGACGCGCAGCGATTCGTCGAAGCCGCCGACTTCCTCGATGACGTCGCGGCCGAACACCGCGGCAGGGTCGTGCACGAAGATGCTCAGGAAGAGCTTCTCACCCAGCCAGCCGGCGTGGCAGGGCTTGGAATGCCCGACCATCGCTGTCCCGTCTTCCCGCACCGGTGCCATCGGCGTGTAGACCACGCGGAGGTGGGGGTGTTCGTCGAGGAACTCCATGCAGCGGTCGAGCTTCTCGGGTGTCCACGTGTCGTCGGCGTCGAGCAGGGCGATCCACTCGCCCCGGGCGGCGGCGATGGCGGTGTTGCGGGCGGCGGCGAGGCCCTGGTTCTGCTCCAGGCGGATCGCCCGTTCGTTCTCCCGCCCGGCGGTGATGTCCGAGACGATCGCCCATGTCTCGTCGGAGCTGCCGTCATCGACGACGACCAGCTCCCAGTTCCGGTAGGTCTGCTCGCGGACCGATTGGATGGCCGAGGCGATGGTGTTTGCGGCATTGTACGCCGGCAGGATCACGCTGACAGCCGGTGCGGATTGGTCGGGTTCGTCGTGGCTCACAGCCGACGATTATAGACTCTCGCCTTGCCCCCGACCAGCAGGCCGATAGAATCGCGGGCATGTGCGGGATCGCGGGCATCGTGAGCGGCCGGTCCGACGTCGAACGGGACGTGGTGGTCGCCATGCGCGACACGCTCAGCCATCGAGGCCCGGATGACGCGGGCGTGTGGATTTCCCCCGACGGCCGGGTCGGGCTGGGACACCGTCGGCTGAGCATTCTGGACCTGTCCCCGCGCGGGCATCAGCCCATGAGCGACGAGCGCGGCGAGGTGTGGATCGTCTACAACGGCGAGGTGTACAACTTCCGCCGGCTCCGCGAGGAGTTGCTCTCGGCCGGCGAGACGTTCACCAGCGACACGGACACCGAGGTGATCCTGCGGGCCTATCGGCGGTGGGGCATCGAGTGCGTCGATCGGCTCGAGGGGATGTTTGCGATGGCGATTCACGACACGCGCAGCGGCGAGACGTTCCTGGTGCGCGATCGGCTGGGCATCAAGCCGTTGTGTTACGCGATCGACGCCGAGGGGGCGTTGAGCTTCGGCAGCGAGATCCGCGCGGTGCTCGCCGGCGGGCGGGTGTCCGACGAGCTGTCGGCAGAGGCGGCGTGGGACTACTTCACCTACGGCTACGTGCCGACCCCCGCGACGATTTACCGCGCGATCCGCAAGCTCCCGCCGGGCTGTTTCCTGCGGTTCGTCCCGGGCAGCGAAAAGCTCGCCACACCCGTGCGGTACTGGCAGCCTCGCTGGGAGCAGGAGGACCCGGACGTCGAGCACGCCGCCGAGCAGCTCCGCGAGCACATCGACCGGGCGGTCGATGCCTGCCTGGTAGCCGACGTGCCGGTGGGCTCGTACCTCTCGGGCGGGCTGGATTCGTCCATCGTCACCGGCAGGGCGTCGGACGCGTACCATCGGCCCGACGCCGACCGGCGACGCATCGGCGGGTCCACGCTGCGGACGTTCTCGATCGGCTTCGACGTGGCTGAGCACACCGAGCTGCCCTTCGCCCGCCAGGCGGCGGGACGCTTCGGTACCGAACACACCGAGCTGACCGTCACGCGGGAGATGGCCCACGAGTTCGATCGCACGATCCTGGACCTGTTCGACGAGCCCTTCGCCGCCTCCAGCACGATCCCCATGACGTTCCTGGCCCAACTGGCCCGACGCGAAACCACCGTCTGCCTCTGCGGCGAGGGCGGCGACGAGACCTTTGGCGGCTACAGCTGGTACCGCTCGTGGCAGCGGCTGAGGGGGGCATCCTTCTGGGCAACGGGTGTGGGTCGAACCACGCGGCAGGCGGTGGAGTTCCTCCTGCGCCGCCCCAAACGCAAGTGGCGGCAGGCGGCGATGGAAGACGTCGAACTCTACGCCGACCTGATGGGCGCGGTCTCGGCGGCCGACAAGGCAGCCATCTTCGCCGGGCAACTGGCCGAGACGATGGCGACCCGCGACAACGCGGCATACTTCCGCGAGCACTGGCGCGACGAGTTGCCCCCGCTGGCACGGATGCAGCGCGTGGACCTGATGACCTTTCTGCCGGACCTGAACCTCACCCGCGCCGATCGCACGAGCATGCACTTCTCGCTGGAGCTGCGCGTCCCGCTGCTGAACCACGAGCTGGTGGAGTTCTGCACGTCGCTGCCACAACGCGTGCGCAATCCCCAGGGCAGGCTCAAGGGACTGCTGAAAACCGCCCTGGCCGACCGCGTGCCCGAGAGCATCCGCACGCGCAAGAAAAAGGGCTTCTCCGCGCCGGTCAAACACTGGTTCGACACCGACGACCTGCTGCGTCTGATCGCCGACCTCCGCGCCGAGAAGCCCGACCTCGCAGCCGACTGGCTCAACCCCAGGTTGGCGGAATACGCCGAACGAGTGAAAGGCTCCCGCGCCTACAA
>CAZYIH010000119.1:0-9223 GCA_964646915.1 uncultured Planctomycetaceae bacterium
AAGACCAAGGCCGCCGGAAAGACATCCAGAAAGTCGACCACCAGAAAGACCGGCAAGCGCGGCGGCAAGCAGTAGGCAGCAGGAGATGCAACCTGCCACCAGCGTCTGCCCGCGCCGGTGCCTTTCCGGACGAGGATCGATCCGACCCGTTGACGCGACGGGCCTGACCCATACGAACTCGGCGGCCTTGCTGCAAAACAGCGGGCCGACCCGCAGGCCGACCCGCTGCTTTCCCTGGCAATCGGAGCGTTTGCTCCGGCTGCCGATGCAAGCTCGGACTACTTCTCGGTCACGATCGACGCCATGCCCAGCAAAAACCCGTTGCCGCTTTTCGCGTCAGCGGCTTGGAACGTCAGTGTCTTGACGCCCTTGAGCAGGTTCGGGTCGATCTCGATGCTTCGGATGTACGGGCCGTTGCACGGCGTGTGAGCGCGGGGGATGATGAACGTCTTGCCACCGATCTCGACCGTTCCCTCGCCCTGCCCGACGCGCTCGACCACCAGGCGGATCCACGCCCGCTTACTCTGATGAGCGTCGCTGGAAAGCGTAATCGGCAGCGAGAGCGACTCGCCGGGGTCCATCTCGTGCAGGATGGGATCGGCGTCCTTGCTGGGGGCCTTGCAGAATGTCTGCGTGCGTTTGAGGTCGGCGCTGTCCGGCAGCGAGCCTTTGAGTCGTAGCACGATCTTGGCGGCATGGGCGGCCGGCAGCTTGAGATCCACCGCACAGGCCTTGTCCCCGACGCGCTGAATCTTCTCGGTGCGGATGCCCACCTCGCCGTCGTCACCGTGGACGAGGTATTCCACCGCGCCGGTCACGAACGACGTACCGGCCGGCGCTTTGAGTTGCACGACCGGCGAGCGCGTTTTGTAATCGTCGTTGTACACCACAGCCACCAGCGCCTTGCTGCGCGGATCGATGCTCGAAGCCACCCAGATCCACTCATTGCTGGACTCGGCCGCCACCAGCCTGCCCCGCAACTCCTTGAGGAACTGCAGGGCGACGTATTCGCCCTCGTCGATGCCCGCTCGGCGGTGCGGCGCGATGTCCGCCTCCCCGAACGGCCCGTGGACGTGCACGATATTCCGCATGCCCTTGCCCGGATCCCACGTGACGATGCCGTTGGTCTTCGCCGCCTTGGGCAACGCAAAGGCGATCTGCGCCTCGACGGTTTCATTCTTCTTGAGCTTCTCAGGAAAGCTGCCGCCCGTCGCCGTCGCCCGGGCAGTCGCACTGCCGATCTTGGCGGTGACATCGCCCAGCGGAACGCCTCCGCCGCGCTGGGACCAGGCCTTGACGTTCAGGATCAGGAGGATCTGGCCTTTCTCGGCTGTCAGGTCCTGGCCACCGAGTTTCGCCGAGTCGGTCCACGTCGCGCCGGTCACCGTGAGCTTCACGCGGCCGCGACGATCGCGGATTTCCTGGCCGACTTTCACGCGGTTGTCCTTCGCGCCGCCCCAGAGGGCGTGAATCGCACGGGCCCGGATTTTATCGGGCGTCTCGATGGCACAGTAGAGGATGTCCCGGACGTTGTAGATCAGCCGTTTGCGGGCTTTGAACTTCCCGCCGAACTGCGTGGTGGCCGCCGATCGACCACGGGCCGGGGCGTCCCAGAGGTCGTTGGTTTCGGTGTTGTAGGCGATCAGACGCTTGCCGTGCTTGGCCATTCCGTAGGCTACGAGCACCTCGTAGGAGGCGGCCATCGCGTCGGTGTGTCCCTGGTAGTGGTGCTCGCAGACGCCGTCGAGGTTCTCGATGGTTTGGTCGATCATCGGTTTGTAGAGCAGGTTCCACGCCGCCCAGTCGTCTTCCTGCCAGCGGAACCCGAACCCGCCGACCATGTCCATTTCGGGGGCGATCTTCTTGGCTTCGGTGGCGACGATGTCAAACGAGTCGGTATAGAAGATACCCAACTGTCGACCCGACCAGTAGGTGAACCGGCTCGGGTCGCGTGGGGCGACCTTGCCGTCCACCTTCGTCCAGACCATCGATTCGAGCTTCTTGCCGTGCATGTACACGGGTTTGCCCGGTGAGCGATCCTGGTCCTTGTCGGCGTGGCGGGCGACGCTGCCGGGCAGCATCCGTCCGAGGTCGAGGTAAGGCTCGTTCCACCATTCCACAGCCACCTGGTCGCCGTAGGGTTTGGCGGCCTGGCCGATTTTCTGCCCGACCGATTTGCACTTCTCAGCCCAGTTGCCCCCCCAGTCGGCCGGCGGGACCTGCTGGCGACGGTCGTAATTCGTGGAAACGCGCAGGAACACGTCGGCCTTGGGGTTCGGGGCGGCGAGAAACGCCCCGCCACCGCTCATCGCACGCAACGGGCGAAGGCTGCCCACCCGGAGGTCGGCCACCTGGTCGTCGCTCCCGCCGGCGGTGTGGAAGCCGAAGATTCCCGCGGGAATTTCCTCGGCCCCGTTGACGGCGTAGGTCTTGCCGCTGACGGTGACCTTGTCGGTGTCCGGCGTGGGCGTTTTCCACTTGCCCAGCGAGATGTCCGTCACGCGGAACTTGACGGTCCCCACGCCGTTGGCGTTCACCGTGCCGATGGCAATGCGCGCGATGTTCTTGCGATCCAGGTGGAAATCCTCGTCGAAATTTCCGTCGGCTCCCGGGCCCGTGCCGGCTGCGTTGAAGACCCACTCGGCGTGGCGGAAGTCGTCAAAGTCGATTACGACCGTCTGCGATTTCTGCGTCAGCGGGGCCGCGTCGCGGAGGTAGTACCACGAGCCGTCGTTCTCCATGAGGCCGAGGTCCACCCACGCGTCGTGGCGGGGTTTGTCCGTCTCGACGGTCAGAACCAGCCCATCGTGCTCGCTGAGGTTCACCGGCAGGCCGAGGTCGTTGACGGCCCAGCGGGCGTTGTTCCAGTTGACCCGCTTGGTGCCCATGTTCAGCTCGACGTGAATCACGCCGTCTTTCTGCGTGCAGTTTACCCAGCCACCGGTTCGCACCACGCCGGAGACCTCGCCCTCGATGGCGTGCCCCTGGAAGGTGCCCTTGTAGGTTCCCTCCACCTTGCCGTCGGCGATGCGCATCTCGATGGTGTAGGGGGCCGAGGCGTCGCCCTTGACCCAGCGGTCCGAGCCGATGTTCAACATCACGGCAACGGTGTTCTTGTCCGACTTGTCGGTGAGAATCTTACCCCTGGTGGCGGCCTGGTTGAACCCCGGAGCCACGCCCGAGACGTTCTCCAGCCACTCCCCGTCCTGACGCTTGAAATACAGCTTCAGGTCCTTGGTCACCCGCTGTCCCTTGCCTGTCTTGCGGTTGATCTTCTCGGTAAACACGCCGCCGGACAGCGTGATCATGAAGTCCTCGACACTGGAGGACTTGTCCAGCACTTTGGCAAGCGATGTCTTCTCCAACTGCTCGGGAAGAGGTCTGCCGGCGGCGGGGGTCACAGCCAGCGTGGCCACGCCCAGCAGAACAAACGGTGCGATCCAGCGAGAGAAATGCGTCACGATCAGTCTCCTGTAAGTCATCAAGTCCAGTGGTATCAACACGCGCGGGCCGAGGTCCATGGAACACGCCTCGTGGTCATTCGGGACGGGCCGCACGCGGAGGCTTCCACACGCCATCATGGCAGGACTCGCGAAGTTTCGCAAGCACCCAGCCGGGCCGACAACGACGCGATCAGAGCTCGATGCCCTCGCGGCGGGCGACCTGGCGGATATAGTCGGCCGCCTTGGCGTACTCCTCGGCGTCGGGGAGGTGTTCGAGCATCAACGGCGTGTCCGGCGGGAGCTTGTCCATCTCCCGAAGCAGCGTCGGGTAGTCCAACTCGCCGGTCCCGGGGCGGCACTCATCCAGGTGGACCAGCAGGCCGGTGCCCAACGTGACGTCCTTGGCGTGTACCGATCGGACGTGCGGGCCAAGCAGCTCGAAGCACTCGGTGATGAGTTCGGCGTTGCGGTAGTAGCGGCGCGGCGAGTTGACCATGTTCACCGGGTCCAGGTGGACGGCGAAGCCCTCGCGGTCGATCGCCGCCATCACGTCGCGATAGCATTGCGGGGAATCGGGAATCGCCCAGCCCATCGCCTCGAGGGCGTACACGGTTCGTGTCGGCTGGGCGGCGTCGATGATCTCCTGGACGGTCTCGACGATGATGTCGAACGTCTCGGCTGTGATGTCCTCCGGCGACGGGCCATGCCACCCCGTCCCGCGTGACCCGGCGATGTTCACGCAGCACCGCGCGCCCACGCGGTCGGCCAGGCGAAGCTGACGAATGCACTTGTCGATGTTCGCGCGGCGGGCGTCGGGGTCCTTGGAAATCGGGTTGCTCCACGCGCCCACCTCGGCGATGACGATGTCGGCCTCGTCGGCCGCCCGTACGTAGGCGTCGATCGTGGCGTCGTCAGCGTCCGCGGTCACCGGGCAATACGCAGCGCGATAGCCCGCTTCCCTGTGGGCGTTCACCCATTCGGCCGGCGTGTTCGTCTCGCCGAAGACTTTCCCGCCAAGTCGCATTCTCTCTCCGATCGGCTGGGGCTACTCGATGTGCAGCGAATCGTCCTTGAGTGTAATCGTCCGCTTGCCGACCGTCACGGCTGTCTTTTCACCCGCGCCGCTGACCTTGATCTCCGCGGGCTTGCCGTCCGAGATGGCGATCACCACCCACCACGGGCCGACCCCGTCGGCGTGGAGACTCTTGGGCGGCAGGGCGTCGGTCTTGATGTTCCTGGCTTTCTTGACCCAATCGGGGACCTTCACGTTCGGCTTGTCCTGCTTTTTTGGCTTCTTGCGCCCGATCTGCACGTCGCCGATGAGCATGCCCGAAAGAACCCCCCCGCCGTCGGCAGACATCGTGAACCGGTTGCCCTCGATCTCCAGTTTGCCCGCCTTCTTGTCCAGCGGCAGCGTCCAGCGCGTCTTGACCGGCTCGTAGCCGGCGTCGGTCTTGCGGCGGATCACGTCGCGCATGGCGATCAGCACGTCACAGCCGCTCTTGCCCGAGCAGTCCACGATCATCGACCGCGTCCCGCGGATCCCGCGGTCGACCACCGGCTTGCCCCAGTTGGGCAGCTTGAAGAACCGGGCTCCGCGCGGCGGTTCCTTGCCCCGTTCCATGGTGAAATAGGCGTGATCGAGCTTCATGTCCATGGCGTAGGTCCTGTCCCCCAGATCGCTCTCCGCGACGACCACCGGCCCGTGCAGATCGTTGCCGGCGGCGATGTCCATCACCTTCGGCAGGTACGTTCCGCTGATCCACTTCACGTTGTTGGCTCGCAGATGAAACTCCGAGACCTCGCCGGACCGCTCGTAGTGACAGCCGCCGAGAATGCGCGACTTGAGGTTCAACACCGTCAGCACGTCGTCCTTGTCGCGATACGTCGGCCGGAACACATAGTGACCCTTGCGCGGGTCGGGGGCGACCCAGCGGATGCTCTCGGTCGGCTCGACAGCCTTGACGTCGAACGGATAGTTCGTCAGGGCGTAAGCGGCGTTCATACTGTGGTCGATCCCGAACGTCTTGTTGCCCTTCAACCCGACGGTACGGTCCCAGATGTACTTCACGCCGGGCATCATGTCATCGGGAACCGTCACCAGGTCGACCGTCCAGATCACGCCGTCCAGCTTCGGCCAACCGGTGCCCGGTTCGTTCTCCATGAAGTAGTTGACCATGTCGAAATCACCCACCGGCCCGGCCAGCAGGTCCTCGCCCATCGTCTTGTTGTACGCCTGGACGAAGTGGACCAACCCCCGCCGCATCGTCATGATTTTGTAGAACTCACCTTCCATGTTCCAGCCCGATTGGCTGACGCCCATGGTGTAGTACATCCGCACGCCACGGGCCGCCTCGGCGATGATCTGCTCGGCGTCTTCGAGCGTCTTGCCGTCGGCGTTCTTCTCGCCGATCACAGCCAGCGCACCCAGCCCCATGCATCCGGCGCGGATGCCGTTGTGGTTCGACCACCAGTTGGGGTTGAACCCGCTCATCTTTCGGCCGCCGAACTTGCCGGCCCGAAGCTCGCCGACGCGCTGCTGGATATCGCCGACCACCTTGGCGCGGAAATCGGCGTCCCACGCGTCGTAGCAGAGGTCGTACGTCAGCGCCAACCCCTGCAGGCGGGGGGCGTGATGAATGTCCTGACCGATGCCCTGTCCCCGTCGGCCTGCGGGGTTCTGGAACATGGTCTTCTCGATGATCTCGCGGGCCTTCTCGGCGTACTTCTTCTCGCCGGTGATCTGCCAGGCGAACCCGTACCCGATCGCCGGCCAATTCGTACGCTTGTCGGCCTCCTGCTTGTACTTCGCGTCGAGCATTTTCATGGTCCTGGCCATAATCGCCTTGCCCTCGGGCGTCTCTTTGGCCCGGCGACGGAGTTCTTTCAACTCGCCCTTGCGGAAGATCAGCTTGGGGTGTTCGCCGGGCTTGGCGGGGGTAACGTTCTTGATTGGCGTCGGCCAGGCGGGGCCGACCTTGCCATAAACCTTGCCCGAGACGTCCTTGCCGCCCATCTTGCCCTTGTAGCTCCCGGTGTAGGAGCTCCCTTCGCGATTCAGCGTGAGCGTGACCGGGCCTTTCGCGCCCGGTACCCACGGGTCGCCCTGGATGGTCAGATCCAGCGAGACGACGCGTTTGCCGTCCGTGAGTTTGCTGGACTCGACATCTGCGAAGTGGTGGCTGCGGTTGAACCAGATGGCTTCGCCCCAGGCGGGCCCGGTCCATTTCCCGTCGCGCACCTCAAACTCCAGGATCAGATCCGCCCTGCCGCCGGCGATCTTCTCAAGCGTGAGCACGGCGTTATAGTCATCGGCCGCCATCGCCGTTGCCGCCATTACGAACGTCACCGCCAACATCGTCGCCAGCCGTCCTGTTCTTGTCCACATGCTCATTCCGGTCTCTCCTTGCTGATGGTCGATGTTCGTTCGCCGGCCAACGGCGCCCAACAAAACAGGCCCCGCGACGGTCAAACACCACGGGAAGCACCCATTTGAGTTAAACACGTTGCATTTCTCTCTGCCTTCATTAAAATGCGCAATCTTCGTAACGTTTTTATGGTAATGTTTTCCGATCCGCATGGCCCCATCGGCCGTGTCTTGACCTGAACAGGGAGAGCAAATGCACATACCCACCGTCCTCTGTGCCGGGGTGTACGATGACGTCGCCCTCGGCGTTGCCGATTACGTGAAGACCCATGACGCCGCCGCCCAGATCCGCAGCAGTGACTTCAGCCGACTGCCCTCAATGCGCGAGGGTGCTCGCGGCGTGATCGGGCACTTCAGCGACCGTCGCCAGATCGAATCGCTGGGGGCGTTGGATCTGCCGATGGTGAATGTCTCGGGAGTTCTCTCCGAGCCGGGCATCACCAGCGTGGTCGCCGACAGCCGGGCGATTGGCGAGTTGGCCGCCCACCACCTGCAGGCGAAGGGATACCGCCGCTTCGCGGTTGTCTCGCGCAACTGGGAGCACTTCGCGGTCGAGCGTCAGGAGGCCTTCGAGTCGGCCATCCGGGCCGCGGGCCTGGAATGTCACACATGGACGCGGGACGCCCTTCTCTCGGACTCCGCCGTCCGCGGGGAGTTTCGCCGGTGGTTGGCCGAGTTGCCCAAACCGGTCGGCCTGTTCGCGACGCTGGACGATATCGCCATGGAGGTCGTGCTGGCGGCCGAGGAGGAGGAACTGCCCGTCCCGCAAGACCTTGCCGTCGTGGGCGTGGGCGACACGCCGCGGATCTGCGAGGTCCTTCGACCGACCATCTCCAGCGTTCGGATCCCGTGGCGGCTGCTGGGCTACCGGGCGGCCGAGACGCTCTACACGCTCATCGACGAAGGCATCGGCTACCACACGGATCGGCCCGGGACGGTGCTGGTCCCTCCCGAGACGGTCATTGCCCGCCAATCGTCGGACACCTTCGCCGTCGAGGATGAAGTGGTCCGCTCGGCGCTGCAGTTCATCGCCGCACACGTCCACGAGCAGATCAACGTGGGCGATCTGCTGGAGGCTGTCCCCGTTTCGCGGCGGGTGCTGGAGGTCCGTTTCCGCCAGCACCTCGGCAGGACGCCGCTGAAGGAAATCCACCGACAGAGAATCGAACGGGCCAGGCAGCTTCTGATCCGCACGGACTCCACCGTCGAATCGGTCGCGCTGCAGAGCGGGTTCACCAATAAGGTTCGCTTCACGGACATCTTCAAGCGGCACACCGGTCAGCCGCCGGCCGAGTTCCGCTCGCGATACCAGCAGCGCTCCGCCGCCCGGCGAGCCTCGACGGAATAGAATGGGAAGAAAAGTCCAGACCGGCTCACGGGATGGGCAGGAGGACCCATGTTTCGATTTCTTGAACCCGACCCCATGATCGACGGTGAGCTGGCGTTGGTGCTCGATCGCACCTGCCCTGCCGACCCTCGGCGCGGCTTGGTGCCCGCCTACGAATTCCACATGGTCCACGATGAGACGGGCGAAACGATGGGCCGAATCAGCCTGCGCGTGGGCGATACCGAGTTCCTCAGGTTCTACGCCGGCCACATCGGCTACGGCGTGGACCCCCCATTTCGCGGCAGGCGGTACGCAGCCCGTTCGTGCAAGCTCCTGCTTCCGCTGGCGGCGCGGCATGGCTTTGAGGAACTCTGGATCACCGTCAACCCGGATAACATCCCCTCACGGCGAACCTGCGAAATCATCGGGGGCGAGATGATGGGCATCGTCGACGTGCCACCCGGTTGCGAGATGTACGAGCGCGGCGACCGCCGGAAGTGTCGCTATCGACTGGCGGTCCCCCGCGCAGAGTGATGCGCTGGCGTCGGCCAGGCCGGTTCGCTAGAATGCCCCGACCATGATTATTACCATCGACGGACCGGCCGGGTCCGGCAAGAGCACCGCCGCCCGCAACCTGGCCAAACGACTGGACGTAGCCTTCCTGGATACCGGCGCGACCTACCGGGCAGCCACCCTCCGCGCCCTGCGGGAAGGCGTGGACCTCACCGACAAAACCGCCCTGGCGCGCTGCGCCCGGGATGCGACGATCCAGCTGGATTCCGACGGCGTCGAACTCCGCGTGTTGCTGGACGGCCAGGACGTCAGCCGGGAGATCCGCACGTCCCGCGTGACGGACAATGTCCGCCACTTGGCCAAGTCTCCCGAGGTACGGGAAGTGCTCGTTGAGCTGCAGCGTCGCATCGGCGGGCAGTTGGGCAGCTTCGTCACCGAAGGGCGCGATCAGGGCTCGGTGGTCTTCCCCGACGCCGACGTGAAGTTCTTCCTGCAGGCGGACCCAGCCGTCCG
>CAZYIH010000120.1:0-9146 GCA_964646915.1 uncultured Planctomycetaceae bacterium
CGAAAAAAAGGCCCGGCTTGAGGAGGGCCGGGCCAGATCAGACAACTGCGCTACGGTGGAAAGACGATGACACGTCAGATACGTCCTGCATCCGCAGTATTCATCGGACACACAACCCCCCCGGCCGCACTGGGAATTTCACGTGTTCTTCGTCGGGAAACACAAGGGGGCGAATCAGGTGTCCAGCGTCGTAAGCCCTTCTCGTACGGCGTACTTGGTGAGTTCCGCGATGGACCGGATACCCAGCTTGTCCATGATGCCCTTGCGGTGCCATTCGATCGTCTTGGTCGTCACGTGCAGGTCGGCGGCGATCTGCTTGGAGCTCTTGCCCTCGGCGACCAGTTGCAGGACTTCCTTTTCGCGATCGGTCAAAGCCGACCGCGTCGCATCTTTCTTGCTGGGCGTACCGCGCACATAGTCCTGGACGATGCTTCCGGCGATCTCGGGGGAGAGAAACGTCTTGCCGATGACCACCGTCTTGATCGCGTGCACGACCTCCTCGATGGGCGAGCTTTTCACGACATAGCCGGCCGCCCCTGCCTGCAGCATGTCCGAGACGATCTGCCCCCCGGTGTGCATCGACAGGGCCAACACCTTCGTTTTGGGCGACGCCGAGAGGATCTGCTTGACCGCGGCGATCCCATTGAGCTCAGGCATCGCCACGTCCAGAACCACCACGTCGGGCTTCTGTTCGCCGGCCAGCTCGACGCCCGCCCTGCCGTTATCGGCCAAGGCGACGACCTCGATGTCCGGCTCGTCCGAAAGCAGGCCTTTAAGCCCGTCCAGCACGACCTGGTGGTCGTCCACCAATACCACACGAATCATGTTCCTACCCACTTTCCGGTCCTGTTTGCTCGCCCAACGGGACGGCCATCTCGATCCGCGTACCTTCGCCCGCGACCGATTCCACATCCAGCCGACCTCCGACCGCATTGAGACGCTCGCGGATGCTGAACAGGCCAAATCCTGACGGCCGACTCTGTTTGAGGGTTTCGTCGGTAACGGCGAACCCTTCACCATCGTCCTGTACAACCACGTGGACCTCTGGTCCCCGCGACAGGACGCTGATCGTCACGGCCGTGGCGTTGGCATGCTTGGCGGCGTTGGTCAGCAACTCTCGGGCAGACTGGTACAGCAGACCTCGGACATCAGGGGGCAGGTTTTCCGTCGAACCCTCCGAGTGGACTCGACAACTCATATTGTACTGTCCTTGGAAGTTTTCCGCAAGCGAGCCCAGGGCGGGCACCAGCCCGAATTCGTGCAGCGTCGGCGGGCAGATCTCCAGCGTCAGCGAGCGGGAATCGCGCATGGTCCGGTCCACCAGCTCCAGCGTGTCCACAATCAGCTCGTCGCGCCCCCCATTGTCACCATGTCGGCGGAGCTGGCTGAGGCGGGTTTTGATCGCGAAGAGTCGCTGCGAGACACCGTCGTGCAACGCCGAGGCGAGCCGGCGGCGCTGGCGATCCTCGGCCATCGCCAGTTCCGAGGCCAACCGACGCAGGCTCCGCTGGTACTCTTCGAGCCGTTCCTCGTTGCGCCGACGCTCCGTGACGTCGTAGATGATCGAATAGAGGATCGTTCGGCCATGCAGCACGATCGGGCCGCTGTAGATCTCCACGTCGCGGATGTCTCCGCCGGCGAGTCTGTGGCGGAAGGTGAAATGCGTCCGTTCCTCGGCCCGGGCCCGCTGCATTTCCCGCCGGACTTCTTCTTCACTGAGCGTGTTGATGCTCGTGATCCGTCGTCCGATCAGCTCGTCGCGGTCCCAGCCATAGAACTCGACCGCTTTCTCATTGGCGTCGAGAATCTCGCCGGTATCCGGATCCAGAAGAAGCCCCATCGCGTGGCTGGAATAGAAAATCGTGCGATACCGCTGCTCGCTCTCAGCCAGGGCGGCCATCGCGTTCACCTCGTCGGTGGCGTCGCGATGCACACCCACGAAGCCGCGGAACTGCCCGTCCTCGTCGAGAAGGGTCGAGAGCAGCGACTCGGTGTATATTTCACTGCCGTCCTTGGTCAATAGACGGATCCGTCCATGCCACGAAGTCTTCTCCCTGATCTCCCCGCGGATCGCTTCGGCCCGTTCTAAGTCCGAGTGAGGCCCCATCAGTCGATGGATGCTCTGGCCGAGCATCTCCTCGGCCGTGTAGCCGAACAGCTTCTCGCTGCCCCGGCTCCAGTAGATCACGCGGTCTTCCTCATCGGTTGCCACGACGGCCTCGCGCACGCTGGCAAGCATCTGGGCCTGCAGTTGAAGGCGCTGGCGGTTCAGCTCGCGAACGGTCACGTCCCTTCCCACACCGATGAGGCCGGTAACTTCGCCCGACTCATCCACCAACGGCACGACGATGTCTTCCCAGTAGCTGAGCCCCTCGACGCCGCGGATGTTCTCGGCGGCGATCATCTCCCGGGCGGTCTTACCGGTAGCCAGCGCACGACGAGCGGCACATCGGCGGGACTCGTCACAGGTGCAGTCGAAGGCCTCGGAGCAGGGCTTGCCCAGCGCATCGGGGTACACATCCAACGTCACGCGATTGGCCCAGATCACCTCTTTGCCCGTATCAAACCGGATGACCATCTCGGGCAGGGCGTCCAGCAGCGTCTGCAGTTCGACCTCCGTCTCCCGCCGACGGGCAGATGCCTCTCGCCGACGAACGACCTGCTTACTGAGGAGCCATCCCATCACGATCAGTATCGCAACGGACACAAGGCGATGGGCCATGTCCCCGGGCGTGACTCCCACGAAGAAATGACGCAGGAACGCAACGTTCGGCTGAAACAGGTACTCCAGCACCGCATCGGCCAACCACACCGATGCCGCCGCCAAAGCCACCACCAGGAAGATTCGGGTTCGCGTTGTCATCAGGCATGCAGGCCCGGAGGCAGAAGGGCCTTTCTGAAGTATACCCATCCCGGCAGGGGCAAAACCAGCAAGATCAGCCTTCCTCGGCACGTTCGGTCTGCGGGCCCGTCCTGCGGCGGTTGGGAACGACAACGGTGATCGTCGTGCCCCGCCCCACTTTGCTTTCCAGTTCCACCGACGCCCGCAGACGCTCGGCGGCGTGCTTGACAATCGCCAGACCCAACCCCGAGCCACGCACGGCTGTGTCGCCCGTTCGCGCACGATCGGCCTGGAAGAACCGCTCGAAAACGCGAGGCTGATCGTCCGACTTGATCCCGCAACCCGTATCGGCCACCCGGACGGTCAACTCCCTGCCGTCAAAGGTCATCTCGCAGGCGACTTGGCCGCCCGATGGAGTGAACTTCAGCGCGTTGCCCACCAGGTTCTGCAGGATCATCTCCAACAGCTTGTGGTCGGAATGGAAATCTCCCCCGCCGGACGTATCAACCGTCACATCCAGCGTCACGCCTTTCTTGTCGGCCTGGCCGGCGAACTGCACCTCGACCCACTCGCCCAACTCCTCCGGCGCGATCGGCTCGACCTGCAACGGCGAACGGCCCGCGGACTCCACCGCATGGAGATCCAGCAGGTCCATGGTCACCTGTTCGAGCCGATTCACGTGCCGGTCCAGCATCCGGGTGCACTTGTCGAATGTCTCCTCGTCGTCGCGGTCCGAATCGGTGAGCGACTCGACCGCCGCCCGGATCACCGCCAGCGGGGTGCGCAGTTCATGGGAAGCGTTCACCACGAACTCCGCCTTCGTGGCGGCCGCCCGGGTGATGTCCGTCACGTCGTGGAGCACCATCAGCGTGCCCAGCCCCTGAGAAGGGCCCTGCCGCACCGGAGAGGCGGTGACCTGAAGAGTCCGCATGCGCCCGTTGACCTCGATCTCGAGTTGCCGCGAGACCAGAATGTCCGTCTCGCGACACTGGCGGTAAAGGTCGATCATGTCCGGAACCCGCACGCACCGCTGGATGTGGTTGCCGACCGCCTCGGCCTCGGTAACGTCGAGAATCTCGGCGGCCTGGCGATTGATCAGGACGATTTCCTCGGCAGTGTCGGTCACGATGAGCCCCTCGCGCATGTTGACCACGACCGTCTGGAGGTTCGCCCGCTGGGCGGCGATGGTTTCGATCTGGTGGGCGAGACTCTCCCGCATGTCGTTCAGCGCGTCGGCCAGCTGCGCCAGCTCGACCGACCCGACCGACCGGGCCTTCTGCTTGAGATTGCCCGAGGCGATCGACCGGGCCGTCAGCGCCAGTTGGCGCAGGGGGACGTACCACACCCAGCTGATCAGCAACCCGAGCACCACCGCAGCCAGTACGCTCGCCCCGGCCGCCAGCAGCAGGGAACGGAGGATCATCCCTCGCGATTCGACCAGTGCCCACGGAGGCATCGCGATGCGCACCGCGCCCACCACGCGTCCCCCATGGCGGATGGGGCTGGCCATGTAGCGAAACTCCCGTCCGAGGGTGTCGCTGAAGCGGATGTCGCTGCCCTCGCGTCCTTCCAGGGCGGCCAGCACTTCGGGGCGCGACGGGGTCCGGTGGTTCTCCATACGGGCGGCGGGCATGGCGCTGGAGTCTCCCAGGACCACGCCATCGGAGGCGATCACGGTCAGCCGGACGGGTTGGTCGGCCAGTTCGCGCCAGGTCTTGCACGTCCTGTCGATGGCGACAGGCTCGTCCGATATGGTCGGCCAGAGACGCTGGAAAAGCACCTGGCTCATGTGGGTCAGCTGCTGTTGGTGCTCGTGCTGATTGCTGCGATGGTCCGCTTCAAGCGAACGATGGGAGATGATCCCGCCGGTAGCGATGATCAGCAACACCAGCAGCAGGTTGCCCAGGAACAGTTTGAAGAACAGGCTGTGACGCGACATGAGCGGTTCGTGTACCTCCCGCCCCGCTGTATATCATGCCCCGCCCGGGAAGTCCAGAAGGGGCACGGGCGAAACAACGCTCGTAGCGATATTCGACAGGTGGGCCGCCACCCGCTTGTAGTGACGCGCCAGCAGCACATAGGCAACCGCTTCGTCGGCGGGGAAATCGCCCCGAAGCCCCAGCAACTGATGCACCACCATCTCGCAGCGCTGCCCGATGGACCGGGCCGCCGTCGTCACGTCCCGCGCGCCGGGCTTGTCGTCCTCCCCGATCGCCCGGAGAACCGCCGGGAAAAGCCCGTCGATCTCATCGCGGATCTCGGTCAACGGGCCCACGAACTCGCCGTGGGTGTACTCGTGCTCGAAGAACGAGCCCACCTCGTAGATATTCTTGCAGTAATCGCCGATTCGCTCGGCGTCTTTCACCACGCTCATCAACACCAGGCAGGGCCCGAGATCCATGCGGTTGTCCACACTCAGGTGACCGACCACCCGTTCGCGGATCGACTGTTCCAACGTATTGATTTCACGGTCCTTCTCGTACAGCTCCGCCTCGGCGGCCTCCCAGTTCTCGGTCTCCTTGAGCACCGAGCCGACCCGCTGGAACATCCACTGCCCCAACTCGATCATCCGGGCGATCTGGCCGGTGAGGTCCTGAACGACATCCTTGCGACGGAACAGGTTGAACACTTCTCTCAGCATGGCCCAACTCCCGGGCGTATCAGCCCTGAATCCAGCGTATCAGAATGATCACCACAATCGGAACAACGAAGAATGCAGCCAATACGTACCCCGCCGCCAGTAAACGCCGGCGAGAGGCGAGCTTGGCGAATCCCTTCGCCAGCGAAATCGGCATAAACTGCAGCGGCCAGAATACCGCCGTCCCATAGAAGTTGAAAAGCAGGTGGCCCATCGCGCAACCCATCGCCTCGGCCTTGCCCGTACCCACCGCCGCCAGCATCGCCGTGAGAGTGGTCCCGATGTTCGCCCCCAGCGTATACGGGTAGATCTGGCGGAGCTTGAGAATGCCCGCCCCCACCAGCGGCACGACCAGCGAAGTCGTCACCGACGAACTCTGCACCGACGCGGTCAGTATGATGCCCACCATGAAGGCAATTCCGGGCCGGCGAAACAGCGTCCGGTCGAACACGTCACTGAGGCGCGACTGCATCAGCCCGCGGAGCATCTTCACCAGCAGCACCAGCGCCACGAACAGCAGCACCAGCGCCGCGGCCGCCACGATGGTACCGCCCACCGGTTTCGAGAAGCCCATCACATCCAGCACCAACCACTTGGCGCCCGCTCCCAGCAGGCCGAAGAAGCCTTTGAGAAACCCGATCTGCTTGGTCGGGTCCGACTGGAACAGCGTCGTCTGGGCGAGCATCTCCGAGAACCACTGCGTCGGCTTGGAGATAATCCCGAACCCCCACTCCAGGGGCAGGAACAGCAGGACCGACAATACGTTGAAGAAGTCATGCACGATCGCCCCCGCGAACGAGCGGCGAAACTCCCTCCGCTGACGGATGTGGGCCAGGGAGACCAGAATATTGGTCACCGACGTGCCGATATTCGCGCCCATGATGATCGGGATCGCCGCCGCCAGCGAGACCTGCCCGCCGGCCACGAAGCCGATGGTCATCGACGTGGTGAAACTGCTGGACTGCACCAGGCTGGTCACCAGCAATCCCACGAACAGACCATTGACCGGCTGATCCACCAGCGAGAAGAGGCTATGGAGGTAGTCCTCCCCGCCCGGATCCGCGGCGATCACCTCCAGCCCGCCGCCCATCATCTTGACCGCCGAGACGAACAGGAACACCAGCCCGATCGTGATCAGCCCGCGCAACCAATTGGGCATGCCGGCCGGCGGGGGGGAGGGAACAAGAGAACTTGTGTCGGTTTCGCTCATGGCTCGTGTTGAGTCTCGAATCACCGGAGAAAAACGGGAGCCGGACTCTATCGACCGTCTTAACACGACGCAAGCGCAATCTTAGCGCAACTGCAATCTTCGTCGCCCTGCCGGCGCGAAGACCTGTTGGCGGACGTCGACAGACCATTTGCCGACCATGGCTTGGATGTCCCTGTTTTTGTTGGTCGCTGGTTAATGTCCTGCCGGATCTGTCCGAATGGTAAGAATGAGGCTCCATGGGAACGGATTGTATCCGTTGGGGTCGGCCGTGCAGTACAGTCGAAGGTCAGCGGGGGTGGCGGGGAGCCACCATATCTGTTCACTCTGACCGTGGGAAAAGGACTCTCAATGCGGGAACGCTCTGCGCCTTCAACGTGCGGCCGAGGTGCAGAATCCCGGGGAAAAGGAACTGTCATGAAGAAGCTCTCACTCAAAGCCAAACTGCTTGTGCTGTTTCTGGCGGTCGGGGTCATTCCCTTCGCCACGGCGGCGATCGTGTCACTCTGGAAATCCAGTGACGCCTTGGAGACACAGGCGTACAACAACCTCGTTGCCGCCCGAGACGTTCGTAAGTCGCAAATCGAGCGATTCTTCCAGGAGCGTGAAGGCGACATGGGCGTGCTTATGGAGACCGTATCGAGCCTGCAGGATGAGGCCTTCAAGAAGCTCGATGCGATTCAGAACCTGAAAAAGTCGCAGCTCGAAGGTTATTTCTCCGAGCGGTTTGGGGATATCTCCGTGCTGTCCGGAAACGATACCGTTGCCGAGGCGATGGTCCAATTCGAAGACGCCTTCGCGGCAGACGGCGACAAGGCCGGCGGGCAGAAATGGACCGCCGCTGAGAAAACGTTCGGCCGATGGCTCACGCAATACCAGAAGGAGTATGGCTACTACGACCTGTTCCTGATCGCGGCCGACGGTGACGTGGTCTATTCGGTCTGCAAAGAGAGCGATCTGGGGCAGAACCTTATCAGCGGAAAGCTCAAGGACAGTTCCCTGGGTAAGTGCTTCGCCAAGGCCCGGACCCAACCGGCGATTGCCGATTTCGAGTCCTACGCCCCCTCCAATGGGGAGTTCGCCGCGTTTATCGGCGCGCCGATTCACAGGGATGGAAAAACCATCGGCGTGGTGGCGCTTCAGATCCCTACCGGACCAATCAATAAGATCGTCCAGAAGCGCGACGGGATGGGCAAAACCGGCGAGACCTACCTGGTGGGCAAGCACGACGGGCAGACGGCCTTCCGCAGCGACATGAAGACCATGGGCGACGGGAAGTACGTAATCGGATACCCGATCTCCACTCCGTATATCGAGTCGGCCCTGAGCGGCAAATCCGCCCAGGAAATCCACACCGACAGCTCTGGAAGCCTGGTGATGATCTCCTTCGACCCGCTTGAACTCAACGGCCTGCACTGGGCGATGGTCTCCAAGGTCAACCTCCAGGAAGTCATCACGCCCAAGAAAGAAGGCGACCAACAGGACTACTACGCCAAGTACATCGAGAAGTACGGCTACTACGACCTGTTCCTGATCCATCCTGAGGGCGACGTGTTCTATACCGTCTGCCGCGAAGCCGACTACCAGACCAACATGGTCAACGGCAAGTACGCCTCGAGCAATCTGGGCGAGCTGGTCCGCAAGGTCAAACAGGATCCCGAATTCGCCCTGGCCGACTTTGCCCCCTACGCCCCATCCAACGGCGAACCGGCAGCCTTCATCGCCCAACCCATCATGCAGCATGGAAAAGTCGAGCTCGTCGTCGCGCTGCAGTTGTCGCTGGAGGCCATCAACAACATCATGACCGAGCGAAGCGGCATGGGCGAGACGGGCGAATCCTACCTGGTCGGCCCGGATCTGCGTATGCGAAGCGATTCGTTCCTCGACCCGGAAGGTCACTCCGTGGCGGCCTCCTTCGCCGGAACCGTCCAGGACAACGGCGTGGACACCGAAGCCGCCCGATCCGCCCTGGAAGGGCAAACCGACGCAAAGATCATCATTGACTACAACGGAAACCCCGTGCTCAGCGCGTTTACCCCGGTGCAAGTCGGCGACCACTCCTGGGCCCTGCTGACCGAGATCGACGAGTCCGAAGCCTTCGCGGCAATCAGCACCATGAAATGGGTCATGGGCACCATCGCGGTGATCGGTATCGCATCGATCGTCGTGGTCGCCCTGCTGGTCGCTGCCTCGGTAGCCAACCCGATCAACCGCATCATCGCCGGGCTTACCACCGGCTCGCAGCAGACCGCCGCCGCCTCGCAGCAGGTTTCCGCCGCCAGCCAGTCTCTCGCCGAAGGTGCCTCCGAGCAGGCGGCCGGCATCGAAGAAACCTCCGCCAGCGTCGAGGAGATGACCTCGATGATCAAGCAGAACGCCTCCAACGCCGATCAGGCCAAGGGGTTGGCCGACGAGGCGAACCGCAACGCACAGCAGGGCTCCGACGCGATGGGCAAGAT